>JBPPMN010000068.1:0-24815 GCA_051306055.1 Acidimicrobiales bacterium | reverse complement strand
GCTCCGGGTGGGCCTGGGTGCCCACCCAGAAGGGGTGGTCGCGCAGCTCGATGAACTCCACCAGGCGGCCGTCGGGCGAGGTGCCCGAGCACCACAGCTCCGACTCGTCGAAGCGGGCCCGGTAGCGGGGGTTGAACTCGTAGCGGTGGCGGTGGCGCTCCGACACGACCGACGAGCCGTAGGCCTCGGCCACCTGCGAACCCTCGGCCAGCTGGGCCACGTAGGCCCCGAGGCGCATGGTGCCGCCCATGTCGGTGACGCCCCGCTGGGTCTCCATCAGGTCGATCACCGGGTGCGGGGTGGTGGGATCGAGCTCGCTGGAGTTGGCGCCGGCCAGGCCGAGCACGTTGCGGGCGTAGTCGACGGCCATCATCTGCAACCCGAGGCACAGGCCGAGGCAGGGGATGTCGTGCTCACGGGCGTACTGGGCCGCCATGATCTTGCCCTCGCTGCCGCGCTCGCCGAAGCCGCCGGGGATGACGAGGCCGTCGAGGTCGTGCAGACGGCCCTCGGCCAGCAGGCCCTCCACGTCTTCGGCCTGGATCCAGTCGATGTCGACCTTGGCACCGTGGTGGAAGCCGCCGTGCTTGAGGGCCTCGGCCACCGACAGGTAGGCGTCCTGCAGGCTCACGTACTTGCCGATGATCCCGATGCGGACGGTCTTCTCCATCGACTCGATCCGGTCCACGAGGATCTCCCACTCGCTGAGGTCGGGGTCGCCGACGTCGAGCTTGAGCATGTCGCAGACCACGCCGTCGAGGCCCTCCTCGTGGAGGACGAGCGGGATCTCGTAGAGGTTGCCGGCGTCGGCGGCGTTGACCACCGCGTCGATGGGCACGTCGCACAGGTTGGAGATCTTGCGCTTGAGACCCTCGGCCAACGGCTGCTCCGAGCGCACCACGATGGCGTCGGGCTGGATGCCGCGGCCCCGCAGCTCGGTGACCGAGTGCTGGGTGGGCTTGGTCTTCTGCTCGGCCACGATCAGCGGGGCCAGGGTGACGTGGAGGTAGAACACCCGGTCGCGCCCGACGTCGAGGCGGAACTGCCGGATGGCCTCGAGGAAGGGCAGGATCTCGATGTCGCCCACCGTGCCGCCCACCTCGGTGATCACGACGTCGATGTCGTCGCCGGCCAGGCGGTTGATGCGGCGCTTGATCTCATCGGTGATGTGGGGGATGACCTGCACGGTCTTGCCCAGGTAGTCGCCGCGTCGCTCGGCGGCCAGCACCGATGAGTAGATCGAGCCGGTGGTGGCGTTGGAGTCGCGGGTGAGGCTCTCGTCGATGAAGCGCTCGTAGTGGCCGAGGTCGAGGTCGGTCTCGCCGCCGTCGTCGGTGACGAAGACCTCGCCGTGCTCGAACGGGTTCATCGTGCCCGGATCGACGTTGATGTACGGATCGAGCTTCTGCATCGTGACCCGCAGGCCACGGGCCTTCAGGAGGCGGCCGAGGGAGGAGGCGGTGATGCCCTTGCCCAACGACGAAGCCACTCCCCCGGTGACGAAGATGTGCTTGGTCAACCGGAGACCTCCGTGCGCGGATCGAGCGGTGCAGCCACGGGAGCGCACCCTATCCCGGTTGCGGCGTCGCCCCGCGCACCGCCCGCGCGCCCCAGCGGCCACGGGCTCTGTCGACCACCGTCGGCCAGTCGAAGAACAGCAGCGTGACCGTGCAGGCCCAGGCCCAGTAGTCGAGCCCGAGGAGCAGGTAGGTGGTGACGTGCAGCGCTACCGCCACGAGGGCGTACCAGGGCTGCAGCCGCCGCCACAGCAGGACCAACGGGAAGGTGAGCTCGAAGGTGAGGATGAAGGCGCCGGTGGCCTTGGCCGCCCAGAGCCGCTCCCCCACCCAGGTGGCCAGGGCATCCCACTTGGCTGCCCCGACGCTCGGCCCCCAGAGCATCACGTAGCGGACGTTGTCGCCGATGGCCCAGTCGAGTCCCGACCGCCGCACCTTGTGGTAGCCGGCGAAGAAGTAGATGAGCGCCGCGATCACCATCGCCGACCGCAGCGGCCAGCCGTGGTCGCGGCGAGCGGTGCGGTCGTTCCAGCTCACGCTCACCGGGGCCAGCAGGAACGGCGCGGAGGCCCACAGGAGAAGGAGGTCGTTGTGGAGCACCTTGCCGCGGCTGCCCCGCAGCCCGGCCAGCACCAGGTAGCAGCCCCACGCCACCGCGAAGGCCAGACGGGGCCGGCGGCGCAGCACGGCGGCCAGGGCGGCCAGGCCGCCCACCGCCTGGAGGGCCACGAACACCCAGGCCTCGGGCATGCCGGGGAGGAAGGCCAGGATGGGGACGGGGTCAAACAGTGGGGCCGGGGTGTCGGCCAGCTGCCGATAGCTGCCCAGCACCACCCGGAGGCCGATGAGGGCCGAGAGGCCGATGTGCACCACCAGCAGCCGGGCGCCCGTGTCGGGGCCCCAGAGGGCGTCGTCGAGCCGCTCCCGCCAGCGGCTCACGGCGCGTCCACCCCGCACTCGTGGATCAGCTCGGGCGCCGACTCGACCACCCACTCGTCGTCGACCTCCACCAGCCGCTGGCGGTCGCGGACGATGCGCAGCGAGCGGGTCTCGGGATGGACGTCGACGACGGCGGCGGCCAGCGCCTGGCACAGGTCTTCGCGCTGGGGGTCGTCGGCGCTGGGCAGCTCGGCCATGGGCCACTCGGCGTGGCGGTAGCGCAGCGGGAGCTCCTCCAGGCTCACCCGGCGGGCCTCGCCGTCGTCGCCCACGGTGTCGAGCACCCAGCGGGTCTGGCGGTCGCTGCGGGAGAGGCTGAACAGCCGCCAGGCGCTCATGGGCCAGGCCTCGAAGCCGATGAGGCCCGGCACCATCAGCAGCACGAGGGTCACCACCACGAGGCGCCGGGCCCGTCGGGGCGGCCCCTGGTCGTCGAGATCGTGGGAGACGGGCACCCCTTCGCTCACCCCGCCTGCTCCCGCACCGCGGGCTCGAGGGAGAGGTGCACCAGGGACGCGGTGAGGACCATGGCCGCCACCCCGCCCACGATGGCGCCCGAGTCGTTGACCAGGCTGCCCAGCACCGCCGCCACCAGCGCGGCCGCCATGCCGGCGGTCAGCGTGGGAAGGGTGCGCTGGATGGCGCCGACGGGACGGCCGGGGTAGCGGGTGAGGAAGAGCCAGAAGGCCACCGCGATGGGGATGGCCGCCACCCACATCGACGAGGTCGACACCGAGAGGTTGGCCAGCAGCTTGCGCTCCATGATCGACAGGAGCGGGCCGATGCCCTCGTCGCCCACGCGCTCGAAGAGCCGGCCGAGGTGGGCGCGCTGCTCGGCCGGCCGGGCCAGGTCGATCAGCCCGAAGGTGGTGATGGCCGCCGCCGTGGCCAGGCCAGCGAGCACCACCGTGCGTACCCGCAGGCGCCAGCCCCAGAGCACGACCATGAAGATGCCGATGGCAGGCGTGAAGGCCAGGACGCCGCCCACGTCGGAGCCCCACACGGGCACGCCGAGCACCACGAGGGTGGCCACCAGCAGGCCCACCGCCACCCAGCGGTGGCTCCGACGATCGCGGGCGGCGACCACTGCCGCCAGCAGGCACACCGCTGCCGACAGCATCCCGTAGGCGTAGTTGCTGATGCCGTAGAGGCGGGAGTTGCCGGTGGGCGAGTAGCCGAAGGCTGCGCTGAGGCTCAGGCGCGAGCCGGTCATCACGTCGCCGACCGGGATCAGGCACACCAGCGCCAGCACGAGCACCAGGGCCAGGCGAGGCTGTCCACGGCCCCTGGCCGCAGCGGTGGCCGCGGCGGCCGCCACCAGCGCGCCGATGAGCACGAAGCTCCAGTAGAAGCCGATGCCCATCTCCTCCAGGGGGAAGCCTCTGGCGAGGTAGGACAGCGGCAGGATGGCGAGGTTGGCCAGGGCCGCGAACCGCAGCCAGGGGTGCCACCGGGCTCCCCCGCCACGGGCCATGGTGACCACGGCCGCGGCAGCGAGGAGGGCCACCAGCACCACCGCCACCATGGTGGTGGGCACGAGGAGGCGCTCACGGAAGCGGGAGGCGTCGTTGAGGGTGATGAGCCGATCGATCCGCTGATCGAGCGACGACGACGAGGCCAGCACCTCGAAGGGCCGTCCCTCCATCTCCACGGGGCGGGCCACGTCGAAGCTGCGCAGGATGGCTGGGGCCACGTCGACCAGCGTGAGGAAGCCCGAGCGCTGGGTGGAGGCCGAGCGCAGGTAGCCGGGCTGCTGATCCGGGGCCCGGAGAGCGGTCACCGTGAGGTCGCGGTCGCCGGGGAGGTTGTACGGGGCCACCACCAAGACGGTGTCGCGGGAGGGGTCGACCTGGGCGAGGAGGCGGCCCACGAGCGCGTCGGCTTCCTGCAGCGCCTGCTCCCACAGCGTGCGGTAGCGGGCGGAGTCGACGATGGGCCGGTAGCGCAGCGTGCGGGCCAGGTCGGATGCCTCCACCAGCACGAGGTGGCCCTCGGGACCGACCGGACCGGTCCACGACTCCGTGAAGCGCTCCAGCACCACATCGGGGTCGACGCGCACACCGAAGGGGCGGGTGGGGTCGTCGACCGAGAGGTCGTCGTCGAGCGAGCCGTCGGCCACCACGCCGTCGGTGTCGCTGAGGGCGAGGCCCACCTGGCGCTCGTAGGAGGTGCCGATGGAGTCGGTGCCGTCGGCGTTGCCGATCACGCTGGCCGTGATCCCGGCTTCGGCCAGGGTCTCGGCCAGCAGCCCCGGCACGGCGTCGTAG
The DNA here is from genome assembly GCA_051306055.1 of Acidimicrobiales bacterium. Lineage (GTDB taxonomy): Bacteria > Actinomycetota > Acidimicrobiia > Acidimicrobiales > VFJN01 > VFJN01. The sequence goes on along the minus strand of JBPPMN010000068.1, from coordinate 20,092 downwards.
GGCTGACGGGCATTGGAGCGGACGAGGGCCGGCCAGGCCAGCGACACGTACTCGCCGTCGGCGGTGATCCCGGTGCGTCGGGTGAAGATCTCTCCGGCAGCCGATCCGGAGCTCTGCTCATCGAGGGCCAGCACCTGTCCGTCGACCGAGCGCTCCGTCGAGGACCGGGCCCCAGCGGAGATGGTGAGGTAGGCATCGCCGGGCCCGGAGCGCGGCGACACGCCGCGCGGGGCCATGTCGGCCAGCGCCGCCTCGGCGAAGAAGGCCTCGAGGGCGGGCAGGTCGTGGGCCTCGACGTCGGCCCAGGTGACCCCCGGCAGTGAGATCACCAGGGTGCGAGGGGGCTCGGCTGGCTCCCCCGCCGCCGCGGGAGACGGGGCGGCCCCGAGGACCAGCACCACCAGGAGCACGAGGGCGACGGCCCGGCGGGGGCTCATCGGGTGGGCTCCTCGGGACGCCGGCCCAGACGGTCGAAGGCCCGCAGCGGGGCGACGGCGTTGATGATCCGGGTGAACGACACGACCTCCGAGAGCAGGGTGAGCCCGAGCAGCACGCCGGCGACCAGCAGGCGGACGTCGGGTCGGGTCTCGAGCACGGTAGCCACGCCGAGGGCCGCGCCGAGGGCGTTGGCGCCGGTGTCGCCGAGCATGAGCTGCTCGCGCAGGTCGCCGATGAGCAGCACGGCGGCGGCCCCCATCACCACCGCCAGGGCGATGCCGGCCGCTGAGGCGCCCGCCACCACGGCCAGAGGGACGTAGGCCAGGAGGGCCCACTTGGTGGTGCGCCCCGGTCCCCGGTCGAGCAGGTTGCCCAGGTTGGCGGCCAGGGCGATCAGGGCCGCATCCACCAGCACCCGGCCCGGCTGGTCGCCGTTCACGGTCCCGGAGAGCACGAGGGCCACGGCCACGCCACCCCCGAGCTTGATGAACCCGGTGGTGAGGCGCCCGTGCAGCGCGGCGCCGACGTGCCCGCGCAGCCCGCGGTCGTCGCCGTCACCCAGCAGGTCGTCGAGCAGGCCGAGGAACCCGAACATCACCACGGCGCCGAGCACGAGGAGCCGGGCCGGCGCGGTCCCGGCATCGCCGAGGCCCACGGTCCCGAGGAGGGTGCGGCCGCCGTCGACGGAGATGACCGCGGCTACCAGCACCACGCCCACTGCCGTGGGGAGCACGTGCTGGCGGTAGTTCTCGCGCTGCAGGAGGGGCTTCTGCAGCACGGCCTGCGAGGTGCGCAGGATCAGCGCGGCGGCCAGCGCACCGGCGAAGAGGGCGGCCACCACGCTCACGCTGGCTCCCCTCCTGCGGCGCCGACCGGCGGCAGGGCCGCGGAGCGCAGGATCAGCGCTGGCACCACCACGATCAGCATCGTGGCGGGCACGGCGATCGACGAGTCGTTGGCCACCAGCCCCACCACGGCCAGCACGGCCAGGCCGGCGGCCGCCGCCTCCCAGGGCCGATAGGGATCGGTGCGCGACCGGTGCCGGGGTCCGAGCAGGCCGCGAGCCACCAAGGCGCTGTAGATCGCCACGCCCACGATGAGCGCCACGACCAGGCCCCACACGGCCAGGTCGGCGCCGCCGAAGGAGGCCTGGAGCCGGCGGCTCAGCGTGTCGGCGAAGGCGCTGAAGCGACCGCCCACGAGGTGCTCGGCCAAGCGGGCCAGGTGGGTCTGCTGCCCCGAGGGGCGGGCGCCGTCCACGAAGGCGAAGGCCAGCACGGCCAGGCCGGCGGCCGCCACCAGCCCGGCCGCGTCGCGGGCCGTGGGCCGTCGACCGGCCAGCAGCAGCAGGGTGACCCCGAAGGCCGGGACCATCGACAGGACGCCGCCCACGTCGGCGCCCAGCATGGGCAGTCCCTCCACCAGGACCACACCCACGAACAGGGCCAGGACGATGGGCAGGGCGCGCTGGCCCCAGCGGTCGACGATGAGCACCCCCAGCACGACGGCGGCCGCGCCGAACAGCGCGAAGGCCAGGTTGCCGAGGCCGGCGAAGCGGCCGGCCACGGCCACGCTGTAGCCGAACACGGCGTTGACCTGCAGCGGGGCGCCGGCCAGCACGTCGACCACCACCAGGCCCACGATGAGCCCACACGCCACCAGCAGCCCGAGCCCCGGCCGGCGGTGCTCCACGACCACGGCGGGCAGGGCGGCCACCACGGCCAACGCCACCAGGGCCACGGCGTAGCCCAGCGTGGAGCCGGTGACGGCCGGGAGCTGGGCCACCACGAAGGTGGCGGGGACCAGGCCCAGCGCCAGGAACGCAGCCGGCCGCAGGGCAGCCCGGAGCCGTTCGTCGAGCCGATCGGCCAGCACCGTGGCCAAGGCCAGGAGCGCCAGCACCACGATGATGATCGGCACCACCACGCCCATGAGCGAGTCTCGGAAGCCAGCGGCGTCGGCCTCCTGGGCCAGCTCGCTCACCCGATCGCCTCCTCGGGGGCGAGGGCTCACTCGGAACGCCCGGCCTTCGATGTCGTCGGGTGGCTCCTCACCCATCACCTCGAGCACCGTCGGCGCCACGTCGGCCAGCTGCACGTAGCCGTCGCGGCGCGTGGTGGGCGAGCGAAGCACGCCGCTGGTGACCTCGGGGGTGCGCAGTGCGGCCACGGCCAGCTCAGGCGAGGCGCTGCGCGAGACAGGCGACACCACGAGCACGGCGTCGCGGCTGGGGTCGGTGCGGGCCAGCAGCTCGCCCAGCAGCGCGTCGGAGCGGGCCAGGGCGTCGTCTCGCAGCGAGCGACGCTGCTCCGGCGTGGATCGCGGGGCGTAGCCCGCAGCTCGGCTGAGGTCGGACGTCTCCACCATCGCCACCAGGCGGTCGGCACCCTCCCACTCGACGTCGAAGGCGGCCAGGACGGCCTCGGGGTCGAGACGGCGCCCGAACGGGCCGAGCGGGTCGTCGATCAGCAGGTCGCGTGCCACGGTGCCCCCCGGCACGATCCCGTCGGCCCCCATGAGGGTGGTGGCGGCGCCCCGGGCGTAGGAGCCGTCGGGGGGCGGCTCGTCGCTCACGAAGCCCTCGGCCGCATCGGCGTTGGCCACCACCGCGCGCTCGATCCCGGCCTCCGCCAGCAGGTCGCCGAGCCGGCCGGGCACGCCCCCGAACAGGCTGTTCTCGTTGACGTCGCGGGCCGCGCCGGCGGCCAGGTAGGCCACGCCGTCGGGCACCTCGCCCAGCCGACGCTGCAGGATGTCGGCTGTGCGCACCCCGCCGTAGGTCTCGTCGGGGTCGAGCGCCACAGCCACCTCCACGTCGGGCGCCAGCGAGCGCGTACCGGCCCCCATCGTGAGGTAGGCATCGGTCGTGGATGCCCGGCGTCGTCCGATGCGGGTCGAGATGTCACCGATCGCCGCCGACGAGACGAAGCGCCGCAGCTGCGGAAGCCGCCCGCTCTCGACGTCGGCCCACGACACGCCCGGCATCGACACCACCAGCAGGCGGTCGACGGGCTCCGACACCGGGACTCGACCGTCGGGCCGGGGGACGGCCACCACGCCCACCACCAGCACGACCACGACCAGGCCGATGGCGCCGGCCGCTCGCCTCACGGCTGCACCTCCATGGTGAGGCCGTCGACCAAGCGCGCGGGGCGCTGGGTGAGCTGGGCCGGGAGGCGCAGCAGCCGCTGCCCACCGAGCACCAGGGCTGCACCGGCCAGGCCCAGGCCGCCCACCACGACCAGGTCGGTGAGGCGGTCGGAGGTGGAGTCGAGGAGGCCTTCGGCCGCCCACCAGGCGAGAGCCCCCACGACGCCCGCCAGCGCGGCCATGCGGCCGAGGGCGCGGGGGCGGAGGTCAGCGCCCACGCGTCGCCCCAGGCCCACCAGGAGCGCCACGGTGCCGACGAGGTAGGCGCCGGAGTGGGCGGCCCCCAGCACGGCGATCCGCGCCCACCCGTCGGCCATCACGGCACCGACGCCCATGGCGGCCACGCCCGCCGTCGCGGTGACCACCGCCACGAGGCCGGGGGTGCGGCTGTCGCCCAGCGCGTAGAACGCCCGGGCCAGCAGCAGGAAGGCGCCGTAGGGGAAGAGCCCCACCGCCAGCCAGGCCAGGGCCGCGGCCAGGAGGCCCGGCCCCGCACCGCCGCTGGCCTCACCGAACGACACCGCGCGCATGGTGGGCAGTGCCAGGGCCACCATGGCGGCCGCGACGGGCAGCACCCAGAGGGCCATGCGCTCCAGCGACCAGCGGACGGACGTGCGGAAGCGATCGAAGTCGTCCAGCCGGGCCTCCTGCACGAGCTCGGGGAGGATGGCCGTGTGGATGGGCTGGGCCAGCACGGCGTAGGGGGCCAGGAAGAACACCCAGGCCACCTGGTAGGCCACCACCCCGCCCTCCACCGCCGACGCCGCCACGATGGCGCCGCCCAGCAGGAGGCCGGCGCCGGTGTGCAGCACCACCCCCCAGCCGGAGTGGCCCAGCACGGCGCGCACATCGTCGTCGCCTGCGGGCCAGCGGGGTCGAAGGCGGAAGCCGGTCGTGCGCACGACGAGCAGCAGGGTGCCCACGAAGGCCACCACGCCGCCCGACCCCGCCACCACCAGGAGCCAGCGCTCACCAGACGAGAGATCGAGGCCGGGGCCCGGGCCGACCACGGCGCGGAACACCAGCAGGCAGGCCACCATCACCACCGTGTTGCCGATGGGCGCGGCTGCGGTCACCGCGAACCGTCGCTGGGCGTAGAGCACGGCGGTGGCGATGGTGCCGGCGCCGTAGAGCACCACCTGTGGCACGAAGAAGCGCAGCAGGAACGTGATGAGCTCCCGCTGCTCGCCGGCCACCTCGGCCGGCACCCCCAGGGTGAGGAGCTGGGCCAACCAGGGCGCGGCGGCGACCCCGACCACGGCGACCGCGCCGAGCACCAGCAGGGCGATGCCGAGCACGCCGCCGGCGATCCGCTCCGCACCGGCCTGGTCGTCGCCATCGAGGCGGTCGACGAAGGCAGGCACCAGCACGGCCGACAGCGCCCCTGCCGCCAGGAGCTCGAAGAGCACGTTCGACACGGAGTTGGCGGCCTGGAAGGCGTTCCCGAGGTAGGTGGCACCGAGCACGGCGGCCACCACCAGCACCCGCACGAAGCCCACCAGGCGCGACACGGCAGCGATGGCCCCCATGCCGGCCGCCGCGCGGGTCGTGCTGACGGGCGCGGTCACGGGTCGGGGGATCCCGGTACCAGTCCGTCGGCGCCCGGTCCCACGCCGTAGTGGCCCACCCGACCGTTCTCGAGGTCGTCGATGGCGAGGATGGCGGCCACGAGGCCGGCGGCCGTGTCGATGTCGTCGAGCGTGGTGAGGAGGCCGCGCAGGTCGTCGGACTCGCGCAGCGCCCCCACGAAGGTCGTGCGGCGGTCGTCCTCGGGAGCAGGGTCGCCCTCGTCGTCGCGCAGGTCGGTGTCACCCTGCGCGGCCACCACCGGGGCCACCCCTTCGGCCGTCATCTCCTCGAGGAGGGGGAGCAGCGGCCGGCCGGCCCCGGTGCCGGCCGGGAGGTCGGACACGAAGAGGTAGCGCACGCCCTCCGGGGCCAGCAGCACCCGCTCGTCGAGGTCGTCGGGAAGGGCCTGGTAGTCGATGAACCCGGCTGCTTCGAGGGCCATCACCAGGTCGGGCTCCGCCGGGACCGTGGGCTCGACGGGGCCCTCCCCGACGACCTCACCCTCTTCGTCCGTCGGCTCGCCGGTCCCCGGCGCCTCGGTGGCGCCCTCGTCGGTGGCTCCCTCGCCGGTCACCCCGCCGTCGGACGGATCGGCGGTGTCGGTGCTCTCGTCGCCACCGGCCTCGACCGGCTGGCCGGCCTCGCTCAGCACCTGGCCGAGGCGCGCGCCGGCCGCCCGGAGGAGGCGGTCGGCGTCGGCGGTGTCGATCTCGAGCACCTCAGCCAGCGCCTGCACCTCGTCGTCGTCGTCGAGGGTCCACCGGTCGGTGAACCACCAGGTGCCGGCCACCTCCGCACCGCTGGCCCCGAGCAGATCGACGAGTCGGCTGAGGTGGTCGCCATCGGTGCCCTCCGTCGCCAGCACCAGCACCGGCACATCGGTGAGCTCGCCGTCGACCAACCGGTCGAGGCCATCGACCAGGCCGCTGTCGCGCTCCCGCAGGCGAGCCACCTCGTCGGAGAGGGCCGAGTTCTCGGCGTCGGTGGCCTCCACGCGTCCTTCCACCTCGTCGAGCTGCTGCTTGAGGGTGTCGACCGTGACGCGGTCGAGGAAGCTGGTGCCCAGCGTGAGGCCGATCCCCAGGGCGAGGAAGACGGCCGTGATGCTGACGATGTGGTAGCGGAGGTTGATCAAGGGGACCTACGACGTGAGGGTGAGCCAGTAGCCGCGCAGCACGAGGCGCACGGGCTCGCTGATGAAGATGATGACCATGAGGGTGAAGACGGCCGAGAGGACGAGCATGGCCAGGTCGCCCTTGCGGATGCTGTGGCGGTAGAGACGGCTCACGCCCTTGGCGTCGACGAGGATCGGCCCCACCTTCATCCGCACGAGGAAGGTGGATGCCATGCCGGCCCGCCCCTTGTCGAAGAACTCCACCATGGAGCTGTGGGTGCCGACGGCCACGATGAGCTCGGCGCCCTTCTCGTAGGCCAGCAGCATGGCGATGTCCTCGCTGGTGCCGGCCGTGGCGTACACGACGTGGTCGAGGCCGAGGCCGTCGAGGCGCTTCGAGCCGGGCGCCCGGCCGTCGGCGTAGCCGTGCACCACCAGCTCGGCGCCGCAGCGCAGCGCCCGCTCCGACACCGAGTCCATGTCGCCGATGATCAGGTCGGGGGTGTGACCGATCTCGAGCAGCGCGTCGGCGCCGCCGTCGACCCCGATCAGCAGGGGCCGCATCTCGCCCAGGTAGCCGCTGCGGCGCAGGGTGTTGAGGTCGTCCTTGTACTCCGCGCCCCGCACCACGATGAGCACGTGGCGGTCCTTCACGTCGAGGTCGATCTGGGGGAGGTCCGGGTCGTCGAGGAGGAGGTGGCGCTCCTTGCTCAGGTACGACAGCGTGTTCTCGGCGAACTGCTCGAGCTCGTCGCCCATCGACTGGCGGGCGGACTCGATCCGCTCCTCGATGAGGGCCATGGTCTGGCGGGTGCCCTGCGCCACCACCACACCGCCCACGAGGACCTCGTCGCCGTCGACGGTCACCTCCTGTCCGTCTTGGATGGCGGTCAGCACCTCGGCGCCGACGCCATCGACCAGCGGGATCCCCGCTGCGCACACCAGCAGAGGCCCCACGTTGGGGTAGCGGCCGCTGATGGAGTCGCTGGCATTGATCACGGCGCCAGCCTGCGCCTCCACGATGGTCTCGGCGGCCACACGGTCGAGGTCGCCGTGGTCGATCACCATGATCTCGCCCGGCAGCACGCGCTTCACCAGTCGCTTGGTGCGGGTGTCGACCCGAGCGATGGCGCTCACCCGCTCCGGCTCGCGCCCCGTCCGGTCACGCATCGACCTGGCCATCAGCCGTCCGCCCGACGCTGGTGGCTCGCGGTGGCGAGCAGCTCCTGGGCGTGATCATGGGCGGTCTGGCTGCCGGGCTGGCCCGAGAGCATGCGCGACAGCTCCACCACCCGCCCCGGATCGTCGAGCACCTCGATGCTGGCCACGGTGGCATCCTCGCCGCTGTGCTTGTGCACGCGCACATGGGCATCGGCGTAGGCGGCCACCTGGGGCAGGTGGGTGACCACCAGCTCCTGGTGGGATCGACCCAGGGCGGCCAGCGAACGGCCCACCGCCACGGCCGCCTCGCCCCCGATGCCGGCGTCGACCTCGTCGAACACGAGGGTGGGTGGATCGGCCGTGAGCACGAGGCGCAGGGCCAGCATGGCGCGGGCCAGCTCGCCGCCGGACGCCACCTTGGCCAGCGGCAGGGGCGGGCTGCCGGGGTTGGCGGCCAGGGCCAGCACCACGTCGTCGGCCGGACCATCGCCATCGACGGTGACCACCACCCGCGCCCGGGGCATGGCCAGCTCGCGCAGGTGGGCCTCCACGGCCGCGGCCAGGTCGGGTGCCGCACCGCGGCGGCGCTCCGCCACCGCGGCGGCCGCCTCGGCCACGGAGGCCTCAGCTGCGCCGCGCGCCGCGTCGAGCTCGGCGGCCCGCTGGTCGTGCTGCTCCAGCTCAGCCAGCCGGGCGGCACTCGCTGCCGCATGGGCCAGCACGTCGTCGAGCGTGTCGCCGTACTTGCGGCGCAGGTCGGCCAGCTGCTGCCGGCGGCGACGGATCGTCTCGAGTCGCTCGGGATCGTCGGCGATCGCCTCGCCGGCGTCGCGGAGGTCGGTGGTGACGTCGGCCAGCTCGGCAGCCAACGCCCGAAGCCGGCCCTCCGCCTCGGCGAAGGGGGCCCGGCCATCGACCGCGGCGATGGCTCGGCCCACGCTGTCGGCGCCGGCACCGTCGTCGCTGAGCGCGGCCACCGCCGCTGACGCCGCGTCCTGGTGGGCCACGGCGTCACCCAGCACGCTCTCCTCGGCGTCGAGACGGGCATCCTCGTCGGGCCCGTCGATGGCGGCGTCGCGGAGCTCCTGCACCTGATAGCGGAGGAGGTCGATCTCGCGAGCTCGGGCCCGCTCGTCGCCGCCCAGCGCGGCCAGCTGCTGGTCGATGGCCCGCACCTCCGCCCGAGCGGCCTGGAGGGGTGCCAGGTCGACCCCGGCGAAGCGGTCGAGGGCGGCCCGCTGCACCGCCGGCGCCAGCAGCGACTGGTGGGCGTGCTGGCCGTGGAGGTCGACCAGCCGCCGGCCCCACTCGGCCAACGATGCGATGGTGGCCAGGCGACCGTCGACGTAGGCCCGGCTGCGTCCCTCCGCCGGGATCACCCTCGCCAGCACCACCTCATCGGCTCCCTCGACGGCATCGGGCAGGACGAAGCGCCCCTCCACCCAGGCCTCGGAGGCGCCCGCCCGGACCAGCACCGGATCGGCCTTGCCGCCCACGAGGAGCTCGATGGCGTCGACGACGAGAGTCTTGCCCGCGCCCGTCTCACCGGTGACCGTGGTCATGCCCGGGCCCAGCACGAGGCGCAGGTCCTCGATCACCCCCAGGTCGCGCACGGCCAGCTCCACCAACATGCGATCCGTCCTACCGGTCGTTCAGACCGAACTTGGTCTTCAGGATCTGGAGGAAGCCACGAGGACCGAACACCACGAGGCGGGCGTTGACCGGAGCCGCCGAGGCAACGATCGAAGCCCCCTCCCCCAGCTCCCCGAGGTTACGGCCGTCGACGCTCAGCGTGGCGGTGCGGTGGCCCTGCACCGTGAGGCGCACCTCGGCCTCGGGATCGAGCACGAGGGTGCGGTCGAAGAGCATGTGCGGCGACACCGGGGTGAGCAGCGTGGCGCGGTGCGTGGGCGCCACGATCGGTCCGCGCGCCGAGAAGGCGTAGGCGGTGGATCCCGTGGGGGTGGCCACGATGAGGCCATCGGCGGCGTAGGTGGTGAAGAACTCCCCCGCCACCTCGACGGCCAGGCGCACCGTGTGGCCCATCGGTGTCTTCTCGAGCACCGCCTCGTTGAGGGCCAGGTGCTCCTCGGAGGTGCCGTCGCCGTGGTCGACCCGCACGCTGAGGAGCATGCGCTCCTCCACGGTGTGCTCTCCGGCCAGGAAGCGGGCGAGGGAGTCGAGGGTGGCGTCGGGCTCGATGTCGGTGAGGTAGCCCATCTGCCCGACGTTCACGCCCAGCACGGGCACCCCGGCGGCCGCCACGAGGTCGACGGTGCGCAGCATGGTGCCGTCGCCACCGAGGCTGAGGGCCAGGTCAAGGCCAGCCGCGAAGGTCGCATCGGGGAGGCCGTGCTCCGTGAGACCGGCCACCTCGGCGTCGAGGGTGGGGAGCCGCACCTCGTGGCCGGCCTCGTGCAGCCACCCGGCCACCTCGCGTGCGAGGTCGACGGCCAGCGAGCGCTCATGGTGCAGCACCAGCCCGACTGCGCTCATGGGCTCGCCTCGGTGGCCTGCCGCACTGCCTCGGCGAGGAGTGGCGCCGCCGCGCCCGACGACGGCGCAGGGGCCGAGCGGGCGTGGAGGAGGAACTCGACGTTGCCGTCGGCGCCCGTGAGCGGAGACACCATGGCACCCATGATGGCGGCTCCCTGCTCCTGGAGCGCGGCAGCCACCTCGTCGAGCACCCGCTGCCAGATGCCCGGATCGGTGATCACCCCTCGGCCACGGGCCGCCTCCCGGCGTCCGGCCTCGAACTGGGGCTTCACGAGGAGCACCAGGTCGGCTCCGGGGCGGGCCAGGGCCAGCGCTGGCACCAGCACCGTGCGGAGGGAGATGAACGACAGGTCGGCCACCACGACATCAGCCAGGGCGCCCAGCTGCCCCGGCACCACCGAGCGCACGTTGGTGCGCTCGTGCACCTCGACGCGCCCATCGGCGCGGAGGCGCTCGTGCAGTTGCCCGTAGCCCACGTCGATGGCCACCACCGTGGCGGCGCCCCGCTGGAGCAGGCAGTCGGTGAAGCCGCCCGTGGAGGCCCCGAGGTCGTAGGAGCGGCTTCCCTCGACGGTCACCGAGAACCCCTCGAGGGCCGCGTCGAGCTTCTCGCCACCGCGGCTCACGAAGCGGGGCGGTGGCCCGTGGACCACCAGCGCCTCGTCGGGGGCCACGAGGCGGGCGGCCTTGGCCGCCGGCGCGCCGGCGACGGTGACCCGGCCCGCGGCGATGTCGGCCTGGGCCCGCTGCCGGCTCGGCGCCAGACCCCGACGGACGAGCTCGGCGTCGAGGCGGCGCCGGACCAGGGTCAGGCCTTCTTGGTGGCCTTCTTGGCCGGGGCCTTCTTCGTGGCCTTCTTGGCCGGCGCCTTCTTGGCCGGGGCCTTCTTCGTGGCCTTCTTGGCGGCGGTCTTCTTGGCCGGCGCCTTCTTGGCCGGCGCCTTCTTCGTGGCCTTCTTGGCAGCGGTCTTCTTGGCCGGAGCCTTCTTGGCGGCCGCCTTCTTGGCCGAGCCCAGCGCCTTGGCGATGCGAGCCTCGATCTTGTCGAGGTCGGCCTGGGTGGCGAGGCCCAGGCTGGTGATCTGCGCCCGCACCTCCTTGCGCACGGTGTCGAGGAGCTTCTCGCTGTTCTTGCGGCTCCGCTCGAGCAGGTCGACCACGGCATCGCGGGCCTGATCGGCCTGCACCTCGCCTGCGTTCACCATGTCCTTCACCAGGTTCTCGGCGCGAGTCTGGGTGAGGGACGTGAACTCGAGCGTCGCGTCGATGTACCGCTTGATGATGTCGTTCTGAGCCATGGTGGCGAGCCTACGGTCCTCCCTGCGCGCTAGCAAGAGTTAGCACCCCGTGACGACCTCAGCCGAGGAGCGCGTCGACGACAGCGGCCAGGTCGTCGGCCAACAGGTCGGGCAGGGGCGGCTGCACCTCGCCGGCGGTGGCCACGCCGCTGAGCACGAGGGCGAACCGATAGCCGAGCGTCCGAGCGAAGCGGCCGTCGGTGTCGTCGCGATCGCCCACCATCACGCCGTCGTCGCCCAGCCGAGCCCGCACGAGGGCGGCCATCGGGGCATGGGGCTTGCCCGCGATCTCTGCGGTGCACCCCGAGGCCCGCTCCACCGCGGCCAGGATGGCACCCCCTCCGGGGATGAGACCCTCCGGGGTGGGATAGGTGGCGTCGTCGTTGGTGGCCAGGAGCCGAGCGCCCGCCCGAACCGCGGCTGACGCGATGCGCAGCCGGTCGAAGTCGAACGAGCGGTGGAAGCCCACCATCACGGCGTCGGCCGGCCCCGCGGCCACCGCCACCGCTCCACGTGCTTCGAGTGCCTCCACCACCCCCGGGCCGGCGCACACCAGCACCCGCTCGCCCGGAGCCACCAGCGAGGCGCCCGCCATGGCCGACGTGATCACGTGTCCCTCCGCCGGGATGCCGTGGCGGGCCAGGTCGGCCTCGACCTCAGCCAGCGGCCGGCTGGAGTTGTTGGTGCAGAACACCACGTCCTCGCCGGCCTCCCTCAGCCGCGCCACGGCGTCGGCCGAACCGGCGATGGGCTCCTCCCCCAGCCAGATCACGCCGTCGAGGTCGAGTGCCCAGCCCACCTGTCCAGGGTGCCAGACTCGGGAGGTGGCCCGCTTCGAACCCTTCGCCGGCATCCGCTACGACCTCGCCAGGTCCGAGCTCGGGGAGGTGATCGCCCCGCCCTACGACGTGATCGACGCCGAGGCCCGGGCCGCCCTGGCGGCTCGGTCCCCCGCCAACGCCGTGCGCATCGACCTCCCCGACGAGGCCGACGGGCCCAGCCGCTACGAGATGGCCCAGCAGCAGCTGGCCGCGTGGCTGGCCGACGGCACGCTCGTGGTCGACGATCGGCCGTCGTTCACGGCCTACCGGATGGTGGCCACAGGCGACGACGGCCGTGAGCACCGCACCACAGGGGTGATCGGTGCGCTGGAGCTCACCCCACCGGGCACCGACATCCTCCCCCACGAGCACACCACGAAGAAGGCCAAGAGCGACCGCCTCGACCTGCTGCGCTCGTGCCGGGCCAACCTGTCGGCCATCTGGGGGCTGTCGCTGGCCAAGGGCCTCACCGACCTGCTGCCCGTCGCCGACGAACCGCTGGCCGACCTCGTCGACGACGACGGCGTGCGGCACACGGTGTGGCGGATCGACGACTCTGCCGCCTGCGCGGCCATCTCCGCCGCCGTGGCCGAGCACCCGGTGGTGGTGGCCGACGGCCACCATCGCTACGAGACCTCGCTGGCCTACCGGGCCGAGCGGGAGGCCGCCGACGGCGACGCCGGCGCGGCCGAGGCCACCATGGCCTACGTGGTCGAGCTGGTGGAGGACGAGCTCACCGTGCACGCCATCCACCGTCTCCTCTCCGGGCTCCCCGCCGATCTCGACCTCGAGGCCGCCCTCAGCCCGTGGTTCGAGCCCGCGGGGCCGCCGGCGGCCGACGGGCCCGTCACCACCGTCATGGCCGAGGTCGGGGCCCTCGTGCTGGTGCTGCCCGACCGCGAGGTGCTCCTGCGGCCCCGTCCGGAAGCGCTGGCCGACGCTCGCGACCTCGACTCCAGCCGCCTCGACGTCGCGCTGGCTGCCCTGCCCGAGCACCAGCTGGCCTTCCAGCACGGTGTCGACAACGTGCGCACCGCGGTGGCCTCGGGTGCCGCCCAGGCCGGCGTGCTCCTGCGGCCGGCCACGGTGGCCCAGATCGAGGCCACCGCCCACGGCGGCGAGCGCATGCCGCCCAAGACCACCTTCTTCCACCCCAAGCCCAAGACCGGCCTGGTGTTCCGCAGCCTCGGCTGAGCACCCGCCGGTCCTCCTAGGGGGCCGAGGTGTCGCTGTCAGGCTGGGTGTCGTCGGGCTGGGTGTCGGTGTCGTCGGCCGGCTCCACGAGGCGGCGCTCCAGGATGAAGCTGCCCCCGATGCCCTCCAGGGTCAGGTAGTCGATGGCCACCAGCTCGCCGTCGCGGAAGCGCAGCACCTGCGCCTCGTAGGGCCGTGTGGTCTCCACCAGGAAGGCACCGAGGCCCGTGGCGCCGGTCGATCCGACCGTGAGCAGCAGCGTCCCCTCCTGCTCGTCGGAGGAGCGCTGGTGGGTGTGGCCGGCCACGACCACCGGCACCAGGCCGTGGCTCTCGCCCGCCTGGCGCAGGTCGTGCACGGCGAGGAGGTCGGGACCCTCCTGGCGCACGAGGGCCGCCACGTCGTCGGCGGTGGCCTCCTTCTGCTCGTTGGCCTCCTCGGTCGACACCTGGTTGTCGGCGGTGAAGGTCGGGTCACCCACCCCGAGGATGCGCACCCCTCCCACCTCCACGGTCTCCTCGTCGATGAGCGTGATCCCCTCGAGCGCCCCCAGCTGCCGCCGGTTGGCCGGCGAGTCGTGGTTGCCGGGCACGAAGTAGTACGGCACCGGCGAGTCCCCCAGGGCTTCGCCGAACCGCGACTCGAGGGGCAGGCCGAACGTGGTGAGGTCGCCGGTGTCGAGGATGGCGTCGACGTCGAGGTCGGTGGCCAGCTCCACCACCAGACCGGCGGCCAGCGGGTTCAGGTGGATGTCGCTCACGTGCAGGATGCTCGTCTCGCCGAGGCTCCCGCCCGGGAGCTCGCCCACGCTGGCGGCGTAGAGCTCCGCCAGGCGATCCGACACCACGTCGATGCGGCCCCGCACCGCCTCGAGGTCGGCCAGGTTGCGCTCGGCCAGCGTCACCAGGTCGGGGACGCGGCTCAGCTCGCCTTCGAGGCGCGGCTCGGCGAAGGCATCGAGGTCGTAGGGCAGCCAGGTGGCGGCGAGGAGGCCGGCCACCGCCACCATCCCGCCCACCGCCCCTGGGGCGAGGTGCCAGGGGCGACGCCCGGGCAGCAGCAGGACCACCACGGCGCCCACCGCACCGGCGATCAGGGTGGTCCGCAGGGCGAACCAGCGCAGCACGCCAGGGAGGTCGGTGGTGATCTCTCGCTGCAGGTCGTCGAGGGTGGCGGCGCTGGCGGCCGCCGCCTGGGCCGCCTCCACGTCGATGGCGATGATCCGGGCGCTCAGCCGCGACGGCACCTGATGCGTGTCGGCGGTGATGCTACCCAGCGGCGGGAGGGCCACCGCGGTGGAGCCCTCGGACCCGACGGCGACGCGCAGCTCCACCCGTCCGGGGCCGAGGTCAGCCTCGGTGGTCGCGGTCCAGCGCAGCCCGACCAGCGCCGCAGCCGCACCCACGAGGGCCAGCAGCAGGGCCCGCGCGAGGGCGGCCCTGCTCAGCCCACGTCCCAGGTGGCGCCGCTGCGGAGGAGCTCCGCGAGATCGCCCCGGCCCTTGGCGGCCACCTCGTCGTCGACCTGGCGGGCCACCTCTGCGGCGTACTCGAGGCGATCCACGGCCCTGAACACGCCGATGGGTGTGGGTTCGTAGGGTCCCCGGGCCAGGCGGGAGAGCATGAAGGCCACGCTGGGGTCGGTACGGGCCTCGTCGTGCACGAGCAGGGCGTCCTCGCCCACGTCGGCCACCTCCACGATGCGGGCCCCCGACTGCGCGTCGAGCACGACGCCGTGCTGCCCCTCAGCGCCGAAGCGGATCGGTTCGCCGTGGCGAAGCGGGATGAGCATGTCCTGGCGCACCGTCTTGGCGGTGACCCCTTCGAAGGCGGCGTCGTTGAACACGTTGCAGTTCTGGAACACCTCCACGAAGGCGGCGCCGTCGTGCTCGTGGGCCCGCCGGAACGTCTCCAGCATGTGGGCGCGGTCCATGTCGTGGGTGCGGGCCACGAAGCTGGCCTCGGCGCCGATGGCCACCGACAGCGGGTTGAACGGGTGGTCGAGGCTGCCGAAGGGCGTGCTCTTGGTGACCTTCCCCAGCTCGCTGGTGGGCGAGTACTGGCCCTTGGTGAGCCCGTAGATCTGGTTGTTGAACATCAGGATGGTGATGTTCACGTTGCGGCGCAGCGCGTGGATCAGGTGGTTGCCGCCGATCGAGAGCGAGTCGCCGTCGCCGGTGACCACCCACACGTGGAGGTCGGGGCGAGCCACCGCCAGCCCGGTGGCGATGGCGGGGGCCCGGCCATGGATCGAGTGCATCCCGTAGGTGTTCATGTAGTACGGGAAGCGGGCCGCGCAGCCGATGCCCGACACGAAGGCCATGTCTTCCCGCTTCACCCCGAGGTCGGGCATGAGCAGCTGCACGGCGGCGAGGATCGAGTAGTCGCCGCAGCCGGGGCACCACCGCACCTCCTGGTCGCTCATCCAGTCCTTGCGCTTGGTGATGGGGATGAGATCCGTCATCGGAGGCCTCCGAGGGTGTCGAGGATGGCCGTCTCGAGCTCGCCGGCCGTGAAGGGGACGCCACGCACCTTGGTGACCGAGCGGGCGTCGACGAGGTACTCGGCCCGCAGGAGCCGCGACAGCTGCCCCAGGTTCATCTCGGGCACCAGCACCTTGGGGTAGCGGGCCAGCACCTCGGCCAGGTTGGCGGGGAACGGGTTGAGGTGGGTGAGGTGCACCCGGGCGATCTTGCGGCCCTTGTCGCGCACCCGGGCCACGGCGCCGTCGATGGCGCCCCAGGTGGAGCCCCAACCGACCACGAGGAGCTCGGCGTCGTCGACGTCGCCCTCCACCACCGCGGCGGGGATGTCGTCGGCGATCCCGGCCACCTTGGCCGCCCGGATGTGGATCATGCGCTCGTGGTTCTCGGAGTCGTAGCTGACGTTGCCGCTGCCGTCCTCCTTCTCGAGGCCGCCGATGCGGTGCATCAGGTCGGGCGTGCCGGGCAGGGCCCAGGCCCGGGCGAGGGTGTCAGGGTCGCGCAGGTAGGGCCAGAACACCTCCTCCCCCTCAGCCGTGGTGTGGTTGAAGGCGGTGGCGAAGCTGGTGGAGATGTCGGGGAGGTCGGCCACGTCGGGCAGGCGCCAGGGCTCGGTGCCGTTGGCCAGGTAGCCGTCGGACAGCAGGATCACCGGCGTGCGGTACTTCAGCGCGATGCGGGCCGCCTCGATGGCGGCGAAGAAGCACCCGCTGGGGCTGGACGCGGCCACGATGGGCAGCGGCGACTCGCCGTGGCGGCCGTAGAACGCCATGAGGAGGTCGGCGGCCTCGGTCTTGGTGGGCAGCCCGGTGGAGGGCCCACCGCGCTGGATGTCGATGATCAGCAGCGGCAGCTCGAGGCTGATGGCCAGACCCATGGCCTCGGCCTTGAGGGCCATGCCCGGCCCGCTGGTGGTGGTGACGGCGAGGTGGCCGCCATAGGCCGCTCCGATGGCGGCACCGATGCCGGCGATCTCGTCCTCCGCCTGCAGGGTGCGGACCCCGAAGCGCTTGTGCTTCGACAGCTCGTGGAGGATGTCGGAGGCGGGCGTGATGGGGTACGAGCCGAGGAACAGCGGCAGGTCGGACAGCTGCGAGGCGGCGATCAGCCCCCAGGCCAGCGCGGTGTTGCCGTTGATGTTGGTGTAGGTGCCCGGCGGCAGCACGGCCGGGTTGACCTCGTACGGGTGGTCGAACAGCTCGGCCGTCTCACCGAAGGCGTGGCCGGCCTTGAAGGCGGCGATGTTGGCGTCGCGCACCTGGGGCTTGGCGGAGAACTTCTCGCTGATCCACCGCAGCGTCTCGTCGACGGGGCGGGTGTACATCCACGAGACCAGCCCGAGGGCGAAGAAGTTCTTCGACCGCTCGGCGTCGCGCGGCTTGACCCCGAGCGGCTCGACGGCGCCGAGCGTGAGGCTCGACATCGGCACCTCGAACACGTTGTAGCCCTCGAGGCTGCCGTCGGTGAGCGGGTTGTCTGTGTAGCCCGCCTTGGTGAGGTTCCTCGCCTCGAAGGCGTCCTCGTTGACGATCACCGTGCCCCCCGACTCCAGCCGGGGCAGCTCGTTGCGCAGAGCGGCCGGGTTCATCGCCACCAGCACGTTGGGGGCATCGCCGGGGGTGGTGATGTCGTGGTCGGAGATGTGCACCTGGAACGCCGACACCCCTGCCAGGGTGCCGGCCGGCGCGCGGATCTCGGCCGGGAAGTCGGGCAGGGTGGCGAGGTCGTTGCCGAACATCGCGCTGGCGCTGGTGAAGCGGTCGCCGGTGAGCTGCATGCCGTCGCCGGAATCGCCGGCGAAGCGGATGATGACGCGGTCCAGGCGCTCCGGTGCTGCGGGATCGCTGGCTCGGTCGACGGTGTCGGACAACGCTGTCCACCCCCGGGTGATCAGCCCCCGCGACGTTGCGGGAGGTCTGCCGTCGACCCTATCGCCGTAGAGCTCCTAGGCGAGCGAGGCCTGGTAGATGCCCTCGATGGACGCGTCGAGGGCGGCATCGAACTCAGCGTCGGACTGCTGGGCCGAGAGCCCCTCGGTGAGCGCCCGGGAGAAGCTGGCCACCACCCCGTGGTTGCGGGCCAGCCGGGCGTTGGCGTCGTCGCGGCTGTAGCCACCGGAGAGGGCCACCACCCGCAGGATGCGGGGGTGCTCCACCAGCGAGCGGTAGAAGTCGTCCTCCTCGGGGAGGGTGAGCTTGAGCATCACGACCTGCTCGTCGCCGAGGGAGTCGAGCTGGGCGGTGATGGCGTCGCGCAGCAGCACCTCGGCCTCGGCCTTCTGGGGGCTGTGGATGTCGATCTCGGGCTCGATGATCGGTACCAGGCCCGCAGCCAGGATCTGTCGGCCCACCTCGAGCTGCTGGTCGACCACGGCCTGGACGCCGGCCGGGTCGGCCAGCTTGATGACCGAGCGCATCTTCGTGCCGAACACGCCGTTGGCAGCGGCGCGGGCCAGGAGGGAGTCGAGGTCGGGCATCGGCTTCATCACCTGGGCGCCGTCGGCCTCGTCGGCCAGGCCCTTGTCGACCTTGAGGAAGGGCACCACGCCCTTCACCGACCAGAGGTACTCGGCGGAGAGCTGGCCCTCGATCTCCCGATCCATGGTGGCCTCGAACAGGATGGCGCCCAGGATGCGCTCGCCGGAGAAGCTCGGGCTGGAGACGATGCGGGTGCGCATCTCGTGGATGCGGTCGAACATCTCGTCGTCGTTGCCGTAGGCGTCGCCCTCGACCCCGTAGAGCGCCAGCGCCTTGGGGGTGCTGCCACCGCTCTGGTCGAGCGCGGCGATGAACCCCTGGCCGTTGCGGATCTTGTCGAGCTGCTGCTGGTCCATGAGGTGTGCGTCCTGTTCGTGGGCAACCGGGTGGGCCCCCATCTTGGCGGACCCCGGCCGGGGCGTGCACACCTCGGCCGGGTACCCCGGTCGTCAGCTGGCCCGCGCTCGCTCGAGGGTGGCCGATGCCGCGGCCAGCGCCCGTCGGACCGCAGCCGGCCGCCGGGCCGGCACCACCGCCTCGGCCACCACCTCGGTGGTGCTGCGGGCACCGGCCGCACCGCCGAACCAGCGCCGTCGCACGGTGCCGACCACCACCACGGCGTCGCCCGCGGCCAGGACGGGAGCCCGAGGTGGCGGATCGAACCAGGCCACCGGCACGGATGCCGCCGGCCCGCCGGTGTCGGTGCGGGTGGTGACCTCGAGCCGGACGAGGCGAGTGCCGGAGGCCAGCACCACCTCTCTCGGGTCGCTGGACAGGGTGCCGGCCAGCACGGCCGTGTTGAGCCCCTCGGTGGGCGCGTCCATCGCACGCTCCTCTCGCGTGTCGTGGGTGAGCAGCTTCGGGGGAAGGACCCCGACGCTACCGAGGCCCTGTGACAGCCGAGCCCAGCACTGGCTACCGCAGCGCCCGGAGGCGGTGCTCCACGTCGCCGAGCTCAGGGTCGGCGGCCGCCACGATCCGGAAGAGCTGACGGGCGCGGGGCACGTCGCCGGCGCGCTCGTGGAGGTCGGCCAGCGCATAGGTGACGCGCAGGTGGTGCTCCTGGGGCTTGCGGGCGGGAGGCTTCGACGCCTCCAGCACCTCGATGGCGTCGGCGAGCTTCCCCTGGTCGGCCAGGGAGCCGGCGTAGACGATGCGGCCCTCGGCAACCAGCGCGGCGCTCGGCGAGGCCGCCCTCAGGTCGTCCCACAGCTCGGCCACCTTCCGGTGACGGCCCAGCGCCCGGTAGCAGTCGGCCAGCACCGGGTGCTGCTCGGTGCTCCCCGCCAGGTCGCGGAAGGCCTCCAGCTCGTTGACGGCCAGCTTCCACTTGCCCATGCGGTAGTAGGTGAGCCCGAGCAGCTCCCGCACCGACTCGGCCGTGGGCGCGGCCTCTGCGATCGGGCGCAGGATCTTGCGGGCCTCGTCGTAGCGCTCCCGGCGGAAGGCGCGGCTCGCCTCCTTCACCTTGGCCTCGAGCTTCTCCACGGCCTTGGGGGCCACGGCACGCCGGAGGGTTGGATCGGGATCGATCGACTCCTCGACCGGCGCCGCGCTCGCGCGGCGCCGCCCCCGACCCACGGCGCCGGCGGCCTCGTCGCGCACCTCGCCCTCGTCGACCCACACCTCGGGCTCCCACTCGCTGCCCCGGGCCCGCGCCGCCTCGCGGAAGGCGCTGGAGGCGTTGCCGGGGCCTTCGTCGCGCAGGCGACCGGCGCCCTTGCGGGCCACGCCACCCCAGCCGGCGTCCTTGCCCCGCTGGTCGTCGCCGGCGCGGGCGTCGGCGCGCCGCTTCCAGGGCGGACCCTCGCTCTGGCGCTGTCCGCCGTCGGACCGGCCACCGCTGCGGCCACCGCTCTTGCCGGCGGGTGGGCGACCCCCGGGACGGGGCGG
>JBPPMN010000052.1:0-5787 GCA_051306055.1 Acidimicrobiales bacterium | reverse complement strand
AGGGGATCTTGCGGCGGCGCTGGGCGGCCGCCACCTCGGGGCGCACGGGCGGGGGAGCCGGGGCCGGCTTCTCCACCTCGGCGGCCGGTGCCGCAGCGGGCACGGGGGCGGGCGCGGCCTCGGCGGGCGTGGTGCTGGCCGCAGCCGGCGCGGCGTCGCCGGGGGCGTCGTCGCCACCGATGGCGCTACGGCGCTCCTTGGAGCGCTTGAGGAGGTGCTCGGGGATCTCGGTCACGCGGGTTTGGTCCTCCGCAGGCGGGCGTGGTTGCGCTGAACCTAGGCGCGTGGGCACCCCCCCTCCAAGCCAAGCGCGGCGGGGGACCGATGGGCTGCCGCGATGTGCTGGTGCCGCGACGGCCGTGCTAGAACCGGGTCCGTCCGACCGGGGCGCCTCACCGCTCCCCGGATTGAATGTGAGCGATTTCACGAGGGAGCCGCCGCGAGTGATCGCGTTCGCCACATCAGTGATCGTCGCCCTGCTGGGCAACGTCGCCATCGTGCTCTACAGCAAGCGGCGCGCTCCGGGCCGGTACCTCAGCTGGGGTGAGGCCATGGCGGCGTCGTGCTTCGCCTTCCTGCTGTTCAACATCTGGTACGGCGTCGTGCCCCACCAGTGGATCACCCTCGCCGACAGCGAGTGGGGCTGGCGCTCCGACCGCATCCTCTTCGGCCCGGGCGACATCTTCGAGCCCAACCGCTTCCTGCCCTTCACGATCTCCTACCTCACCTTGCGCGACCTCATCGTCACCGCCATCTACGGCCTCGCCCTCGGCCTCCACGTGTGGCACTGGGCCCAGTGGCAGGACCGCGCCAAGCCGAAGACCGAGGTCGTGCCCACCACCACCTACGGCCGCCCCCTGGCCCGGAAGAGCTAGCGAGCACCCGATGGCCCGCACCGACGCCAACCCACCGATGCCCGAGTTCCGGGAGGACTACGTCCTCCAGGAGGTCGACGCCGCGTGGCTGGGCAAGGCGGTGAAGCCGAAGCAGTTCATCCACATCGACCAGTCCGAGTGCATCATGTGCGAGGGCTGCGTCGACATCTGCCCGTGGAAGTGCATCCACATGGTCACCACCGACGCCGTCGACGAGACGGTCGGCGTCGACCAGCCGGGGCTCGACCCCGCCGACCACGTGCTCTTCCTGATCGACGACGACGTGTGCACCCGGTGCGCCCTGTGCGTCGATCGCTGCCCCACGGGCGTGATCATCATGGGCAAGGTCGGCGACCCCGACCCGTCCGGAGACCACCATCAGCGCACCAACACCCACGGCTACGGCTACGGCATGAGGCTGGGGTAGGAGAGGGACGTGGCCAACACGATGGACGGCAAGAGCGGCGGCCAGAAGATCGCCGACTCCCTGAAGAAGCTCCCGGACACCGTCCAGGGCAGCCAGGCGTGGAACTCGATCTTCCGCCCCGGCTCGATCTTCAGGAACGGCTACACCGACTCACCGAGGAACCGGTCCTACGTGATCATGAACTCGGTGCTGTACCACCTGCACCCGGTGAAGGTGAAGCGCCACGCCGTGAAGGTGAGCTACACGCTCTGCCTCGGCGGCCTGTCGTTCTTCCTGTTCATCCTGCTCACGGTCACGGGCATCTTCCTGATGTTCTTCTACCGCCCCACCGCCGCCCAGGCCTGGGACGACATCTACACCCTGCAGACCTCCGTCACCTTCGGGCTCCTCGTGCGAAACATGCACAGATGGGCGGCCCACCTCATGGTGCTGTCGGTCTTCCTGCACATGGCGCGGGTCTTCTACCACGGCGCCTACAAGCCCCCGCGGGAGTTCAACTGGGTGATCGGCGTGATCCTGCTCACGCTCACCCTGCTGCTCTCCTTCACCGGCTACCTGCTGCCCTGGGACCAGCTCGCGCTGTGGGCGGTCACGGTGGGCACGAACATGATGGGCTACACCCCGGTCTTCGGCAACGAAGTGCGCTTCGTCCTCCTGGGCGGCGTGGAGATCGGGTCCGACACGCTTCTCCGATGGTATGTGCTGCACGTCTTGATGCTCCCGTTCGTGATCGTCATCTTCATGGCGATCCACTTCTGGCGGGTGCGCAAGGACGGCGGCATCTCCGGACCGCTGTGACGAGGGACTGAACCGATGACCGAGATCCCCGAGCACCTGCGCAAGCGAGCCGAGGAGGCCCGCAAGAAAGCCGCCGCGGCCAGCGGAGGCGACGACGCGCCCGCCGCCGACGCCGGCGGTGAGGCGGCCGCGCCCAGCGAGGCCGAGAGCAAGATCCCGGCCCACCTGCTCGAGCGCTCGAAGGCAGCCAAGGCCAAGGCGGCGGGCGGCGACGCCTCCACCGAGGTGGCCGCCTCCGGCGGCGGCGTGGCCACGGCCACCGCTCCTGCGGCCGCCGCACCGGTGGCCACCGGGCCCGGTGGCCACACCCAGCGGCTGCTCACGGTCGTCAAGTCGGGCTCCATCCAAGACGTCAAGGCCATGCCGCAGGACAAGGTCCACGTGTGGCCCCACCTGCTGGTGGTCGAGTTCGTGGCCGCCCTGGCCTGCACGGCCTTCCTGCTTGTGTTCTCGGTCTTCGTCAACGCCCCGCTGCTGGAGCTGGCCAACTTCAACGCCACCCCCAACCCGTCGAAGGCGCCGTGGTACTTCCTCGGCCTGCAGGAGCTGCTCAAGTGGTTCCACCCGATGGTGGCCGGCGTGATGCTCCCGGGCATGGGCCTGGTGGCGCTGATCCTGGCGCCCTACACCGACCGCAACCCGAGCAACAAGCCCGAAGAGCGCAAGTTCGCGATCTCTCTTTTCACCATGTTCCTGATGTACTGGGCAGTGCTCGTGATCATCGGAACGTTCTTCCGGGGTCCCGGCTTCAACTTCATCTTCCCGTGGAACGACGGCCTCTACGTCGAGCTCTGAGGTAGCTCACCCATGGAAACCACCACCGCACTCCTGATCGCCATCCCCGTCCTCGTCGTGCTGGCCGGCGTCGTCATCTTCGCCACCGCCCGCCGCCGCGACACGGGCGAGGCCATCGGCGCGCTGGCGCGCGAGACCCGCCGGCGCGACCGCGGGGCCGTGCCCGTGCAGGGCGACGACGCCGCGCCGGTCACGGGCAAGGAGGTGGAGCGGGCCGCCGCCCTCGAGCGCCGCGAGTCCTCCAAGGAGCTGGCCACCGTCGGCGCCAAGGCACCGGTCGCCTGGGTCCCGCCGGATCCGGAGGCCCTCGGCGTCAGCCGCCGGCAGTTCTTCAACCGCGGCATCGTCACGTTCTTCGGCCTCGGGCTCTCCGGCTTCGGCGCCGCCTGCCTGGCCTTCCTGTGGCCCCAGCTCGGCGGCGGCTTCGGGTCGGTGATCAACCTCGGCAGCTCCACCAGCGTCGACACCAAGATCGATGAGGGCAGCGGCTTCGCCTACTACCCCGAGGGTCGCATGTGGGTCACCCGCTACCCGGCCTCGGCGCTGCCGGCCGCTCGCCAGGTGTACTCGGCCGAGCTCCCCGGCATGGAGGCCGGCTACACGGCGCTCTACCAGAAGTGCGTGCACCTCGGCTGCCGGGTGCCGCAGTGCCTCACCTCCCAGTGGTTCGAGTGCCAGTGCCACGGCTCGCAGTACAACCGCAACGGCGAGAAGAAGGGCGGTCCGGCGCCCCGAGGCCTCGACCGCTTCCCGATCTCGGTCGCCGGCGGCTCGCTCAGCGTCGACACCGGCACGATCATCCAGGGCCCGCCGATCGGCGTGAACACGACCGGCCAAGAGGCCGAGGGTCCCAACTGCACCTCTGAGGGGACGCACTGAAGCGATGACCACGCTGCTCTCCACCGTGCTGGCCGCCAGCACGGTCCAGTCCGTCGGCGCCGTGATCGCCGTCCTCACCACGCTGGGCTTCGTCTGGTACGTGGTCGTCAACATCCGCGCCGGGCGCGACGAGGTCGGCTCCGAGATCGAGCTGGCCCCCAACCGCAAGCCCTACTACGACGACGAGGGCCTCGAGGGCCCGCGGCTCACCAGCGCGCTGAGCTCCGGCCTCGTGCTGCTCGGCATCGTCGCCATCGGCCTGCCGCTGTACTGGCTCAACGAGCCCGGTCGCATGGACGGCGCCATCGACAACTTCGACCAGACGTTCATCGACCGCGGCGCCGACCTCTTCGCCACCACCGCGGAGGGTGGCTTCAACTGCGCCGGCTGCCACGGCCCCGAGGGCGTTGGTGGCGTGGCCCCGCCCTTCACGCTCAACGACGACGACAACGAGTTCGTGGCCCAGGTCAACTGGCAGGCCCCCGCCATCAACACCGCGCTCCTGCGCTTCAGCGAGGAAGAGGTGCGCGAGGTGCTCGTCTACGGACGCCCCGGCTCGCCGATGCCGGCGTGGGGCGAGGCCGGCGGTGGCCCGCTCACCTCCCAGCAGATCGACGAGCTGATCGCCTACATGGCCTCGGTCCAGCTCACGCCGGAGGAGGCCAAGGCCGAGGCCGAGGAGGCACTCCGAGCCGACCTCGGCCTCTCCGAGGGCGCGCCCATCGACTACACCGATCCGGCCGTGGGCGAGGCCGTGTTCAACCTCGGCCTCGAGTCCGGCTACGCCGGCGGGGCCTACTCCTGCGCCCGCTGCCACACCAAGGGCGCGTCGTTCCGCGACGGCGAGATCCTCCCGGAAGACGCCGACGTCGCCGACTTCATCGACTTCGAGGACGGCTCCGGTGCCTTCGGGTTCTCGCTGCGGGGCGGCGTCATCCCGCGGCAGTTCCTCTCCATCGACGACCTGATCGACTTCCTGAGCAGCGGCTCGGAGTTCGGCATCCTCTACGGCCAGCGCGGCGTGGGCAGCGGGCGCATGCCCGGCTACGGCGACAACCCCAACACCGAAGAAGACCCCGCCGACGGCATGTTCAGCCAGGGCATGATCCGGGCGGTGGCCTGCTACGAGGCCTCCCTCGGCGGCACCCCGCCGCCCGCGGGCTCCGGCTGCCGGTCCCTGCCGGCCGACGCAGACGAGGCCGAGGCCGACGACGCCGATGCCCCTGCGGCCACCACCACCTCCACCACCCAGGAGCCCTGAGCAGATGGTCCTCGACGTGTTGGCCGGCATCGCCTTCGATCCCCAGATCCGTGGCATCCTCGCCACCGCAGTGGGCGTGGTCGTGCTCATGGGCTCCGTGCACCTGCTGCTCAGCACCAACCTGGGCAACCGCCTCGGGTTCCTCGTGGCCGCCGCCGGGTTCATGGGCTGGATGTTCCTGATGGGCCTCACCTGGTGGGCCTACGGCACCATCGGCATGCTCGGGCAGGCGCCCAGCTGGAACGTGCAGGAGGTGCTCGTCGAGGACACCGCCGACAGCGCCATCGAGCAGGTGCGGGAGCTCGACATCAGCAGCCTCCCCGATCCCGAGGAGGTCCGCTCGCTCGGCGGCGACGAGCTGAGCGAGGCCCGCGACCAGCTCGAGCCCACCCTAGGCGCCGACTGGCGGCTCCTGCCGGAGTCCGACCCGTCCTACGGCGAGGCCAAGGCCACCGTCGACGAGTGGTTCGCCGAGCACCCGCTCACGCTCCCCGGCCTGCCTGCGGACCCGCCCGACGACGTCACCAGCTCGCTCACCGGCGCCGGCGACTACGTGGCGCAGTTCGCCTTCGAGCGAGGTGGCAAGGACGGCCTCCCGGAAGACCCGAGCCGCCTCGACCGCATCACCACCAAGCTCAAGACCACCTTCTGGCAGGTCCAGCACCCCACCCGCAACGCCGTGATCCAGGTGCAGCCCGTCGTGGTGCAGGAGGCCGAACCGGGTCAGCCGCCTCCCACC
This sequence comes from Acidimicrobiales bacterium, assembly GCA_051306055.1. GTDB lineage: Bacteria > Actinomycetota > Acidimicrobiia > Acidimicrobiales > VFJN01 > VFJN01. The sequence goes on along the minus strand of JBPPMN010000052.1, from coordinate 13 downwards.
CCCTGTCTCTTAT
>JBPPMN010000051.1:0-3050 GCA_051306055.1 Acidimicrobiales bacterium | reverse complement strand
TGGAGGCTGGGGGCGGGAGCGAAGGTGGCGATGGAGCTGAGGTCGATGGGTTCGCCGAGGCCTTCCCCCGCCAGCTCGAGCAGGGCGTCGGAGAGGTCGATCACATCGCCGTCGAGGTCGACCGCCACCAGGCGGTCGAGCACCCACAGCTGCTGGAGCACCCCGTCGACCACCTCCACCGAGCCCTCGCTGCCGCCGTCGGGGCCCGGGCCGGCATCATCGTCGCCCGACGAGGAGCAGGCCGCCGCCACCATCGACAGGGCCAGCAGCAGACCGACGCCCGAGCGGCCCCACCGTGATGCCCTGGCGCTCACGGGATCTCGACCGTGCCAGGGCTGTCGGTGCTGGCATCGACCTCTGCCAGCACCTCGGTGACCTCCACCTCTCCGATCGGGTTGTCGGGATCGACGGAGCGTCCCCGAACCCCCTCGAGGGTGACCGGCCCACCCTCCACCACGGTGATCTCCATCTCGACCGCATCCACGAACACCGTGAAGAGCAGCGCGAAGGGCTCGTCGCCCAGCGTCGTCGTCTGGGTCTGCGGTTGTTGCTCGACGCCGTCGCTCACCGCCGTGTAGCGCACCTCCACCTGGCTGCCAGGGTCGCCGGTCACCCGGTAGCCCAGCACCACGCCCTCAGCCTGCTCGTCCCCACCGGAGGCCGCAGCTGAGGTTCCCCCCTCGGCTCCTGTGGGGGCCGTGTCCGCCTCGTCGTCGCCGTCGCTGCCACATCCAGCGCCGACCATCGAGATGGCGAACAGACCCGCCGCAGCCGCCCGGAGCCCAAGGGAGATCCTCATGGTCGGCACCGTACGGATGGGGCTGTGAGGAACCTGAAAGGGGCCCCCGCCCGGCTACTGCCGGGCCATGGTGGCCCGCTGGTCGGTCTCGGCCGCCTCGGCCGATTCGGCCCGCTTCGGGGAGAGGAGGTCGATGTCGATCCGCTCGAGGTCGCCTTGGAAGGGGTTCTCGTCGTGGTAGCGCTTGCTCACCGGTGAGCCGCGATCGTGGCCGACGCTGGCCCCGACGCTGGAGATCATGCGCATCACCAGCGGCACGTGGAGCGCGCCGCAGTCGTCGCCGTCGATCACGAGCGTGACGTCGCCGCCGTCGTCACCCCGGCGGAAGCGCACCCCCAGCACCGACGCTCCGACCGGCACCTCCACGTCGGACTCCACCAGGTGGTGGTCGCCGAAGGCGTTGTAGTCGAACACCAGGCGGTCGCCGTCGACGAACAGGCTCAGCCCGGAGTTCTCGTTGCCGGTGGCGTAGAGCACGCCACCCTCGCCGGCCGCCCTGGACCCGATGGTGGCCGTGAGGTCCCAGCTGCGACCGCCGATGCCGGCCGCCACCTGGGCCGGGAGGTGGGTCATGGGCGGCCGGTAGGAGTAGCGCCGGTCGGCCGGGTGCGGCGATCGGTCACGGAAGCGGGCGCCGAAGAGCTCGATGGTGCGGTCGTCGAGGGGCAGCACGCCGTGGGCTTCGGCCTCTGCCCACCACAGGGCCACGAGCTCCTCCACCTTCTCGGGCATCGCCTCGGCCAGGTCGTGGCACTCGGAGCGGTCCTCGGCCACGTGGTAGAGCTCCCAGCGGTCGTCGTCGTAGGCCACGCCGCTCTGGTGGCGGGTCACCGCCTTCCAGCCGTCGGCGTAGATGGCCCGGTGGCCCATCATCTCGAAGTACTGCACGCGTCGCTCGCTGGGTCCGTCGGCGGGGGCGTCGAAGAGGTAGCGCATGGAGGTGCCCACCACCGGCAGCTGCTCGAGCCCGCGGTACACCTCCGGTGGGGTCACGCCCGCGGCGTCGTAGACCGTGGCCGCCACGTCGGTCACGTAGTGGTACTGGTGGCGGAGCTGCCCGCCCACGGCGATGGCCTCGGGCCAGTGGATGATGCAGGGGACGTGGACGCCGCCCTCGTGCGTGTTCTGCTTGTACCACTTGAACGGCGCGTTGCCGGCCTGGGCCCAGCCCCACGGGTAGTTGGCATGGCTCGACGGCCCGCCGATCTCCGCCAGGTGGTCGACGGCCTCGTCGGGGGTCTCGAGGATGAAGTTGAAGAACTTCATCTCGTGGAGCACGCCGAACGGGCCACCCTCCTGGCTGGCCCCGTTGTCGGACAGCAGCACGAAGAGCGTGTTGTCGAGCCGCCCCAGGCGCTCGAGCGCCGCCACCAGGCGGCCCAGCTGCGCGTCGGTGTGGTCGAGGAAGGCAGCGAAGGCCTCCTGGAGCCGGCAGGCCAGCGCCTTGTGGTTCTCGGGCAGGTCGTCCCAGGCCTCCACGCCCGGGTTCCGGGGGGCCAGCTCGGTGTCTGTTGGGATCAGCCCCAGCTCGAGCTGCCGCTCGTACCAGCGCTGGCGGACGACGTCCCAGCCCTCGTCGTAGCGACCGCGGTACTTCTCCAGGTACTCCGCCGGCGCCTGGTGGGGAGCATGGGTGGCACCGAAGGCCAGGTAGGTGAAGAAGGGCCGGTCAGGCCGGATCGAGGTGGTGTCGTGGACCAGCTCGATGGCCTTGTCGACCAGGTCCTCGCTCAGGTGGTACCCCTCCTCCGGGCTACGGGGCGGGTCGACGGCGTGGTTGTCGTGGATGAGCTCGGGGGTGAACTGGTCGGTCTCGCCGTCGAGGAACCCGTAGAAGCGGTCGAAGCCTCGCTGGCAGGGCCACTGGTCGAACGGGCCCGCCGCGGACGTGTCCTCCATCTGGCAGAGGTGCCACTTGCCGAGCGCGAAGGTGGCGTAGCCGGCGTCGCGCAGCACCTCCCCCATCGTGGCGGCGTGGTTCGACACGTGCCCGCGCATGTTGGGGAACCCGGTGCTGAAGTTCGACACCGCCCGCATCCCCACCGTGTGGTGGTTGCGGCCCGTGAGCAGGGCGGCGCGGGTGGGCGAGCACACCGGGGTGACGTGGAAGTTGGTGAGCTGCAGCCCGCCGGCCGCCAGCCGGTCGATGTTCGGCGTGTCGATGTCGGAACCGAAGCACCCCAGCTGGGAGAAGCCGAGGTCGTCGAGCAGCACCACGATCACGTTGGGGGCGCCCTCGGCGGGATGCGGC
>JBPPMN010000021.1:0-3166 GCA_051306055.1 Acidimicrobiales bacterium | reverse complement strand
CGTCTGGTCCATCACCGGAGGAGCGCCATGTCCCTCACCGAGTCCGAACGTCATCAGATCATCCAGCTGTTCCGAGAGAAGCTCGGCGTGGAGGGTGGTGAGCTCATGATGAAGGCCATCGCACCGGTCGGCTGGGGGGACATCGCCACCAACCGAGACCTCCGTGAGCTCGAGGCCCGTCTCGAGGGCAGCCAGCGCATCCTCGCCGCCGAGCTGCGGGCCGAGATGGCGGATCTCCGCGCCGAGATGCACGGGGCGATCGCCGAGCTGCGGGTCGACCTGGCCAACGGGCTGCGGATGCAGACCTACGCCATCTTGGGCGGCGGCTCCGTGCTGGTTGGCCTCGGCTCCGTGCTGTCGCGCCTGCTGGGCTGACGCTGTCCGGGCATCCGGGCGGCGCGCCGTCCGACGCCGGTCAGCGCCACCACCACGAGCGCGGCGGGCGCCACGATGGCGACGGTGCGCGCCATCGGGGCCGCCGTCCCCGGGTCGAGGCCGGCGTGGCGGGCGGCGACGGCCGCGGCTGCGACCACCACGATGGCGACGGCGCCGCGCCTTCCTCGGCTGTCGGTGCGCTGCAGGGTCCGCTGGGCGGCGAGGTGCAGGGCGGCGATGCCCACGGTGGCGGCCACCGCGCTGGGGCGAGCCCAGGCGTCAGTGGCGGCGATCCACAGCAGCAGCACGGTGGTGGCCCGACCCAGGCCCCGCCACGGCACCCCGAAGGCCACCGCGGCGGCCCCCGCCGCGGTGAGCGCGCCCAGGGTGGCCTGGGCGTGCTCGGTGTCGGGAGTGCACAGGTAGGCACCCAGCACCGCGGCCAGCGAGCAGGTCACCTCGGCCAGTCGCGCGGCGGCTCCCCGTGGCGGGCGGGCGGCCACGAAGGCGGCGAGGCCCAGAGTGACCAGCGAGCGCAGGTCGGCGGGCGCGGCCACCACCGTCACGATGAGCACCGTGAGCAGGGGCAGGGCATGTCGGAGCTGGCTGAGCACGAGCGCCAACGCCATGATCAGTCCGGCCGCCAGCGCCACCCAAAGCTCCTCGAGGGAGTCGATGGCCGGGAGCTCGGGCACGGTCAGAAGAGCTCGATGTCGCCCATCGTGAGCGCCCAGCGCTCCAGCGGCGGGGCCTGCCCGCCGTGCAGCTGGCGCCACACGAGCGTGGGTCCCTGCCCCGGCACGGGCAGCAGGCCGCTGCGCCAGGAGCGGCCGAGCACCAGCGCGTAGTCGGCGCCGGTGGCTCGCAACACCGCTCGGATCAGCCTGCGCTCGGCGGTGGTCGAGGCGCCGGGCACGAGGAGGTCGCCGATGGTGGCCTCGGTGGCGGTGCCGCGTCGCCGGAGCCGGAAGCAGGCAGCACCCTCCTGCAGATCGCGGCCGAGCGGGAGCACCCGGTAGCCGAGGAGGTCGGCGTCGTAGCGCCAGCGGAGGTAGGCGGGGGAGCGACGGGTGCGGAGGCGCTGGTCGTCGGGGGCCGCCATCGAGGCGAGGAGGTCCGCCGTGGCCCCGTCGTCGGCGAAGGCCTCGGTGGCGGTGGTGCCGGCGGTGGTGGGCTCCCCCCAGTGGGACGCCGGCACGCGACCGCGGACGATGGCGGGGATCCGGGTGAGGCCGGCCGGTCGCATCATCGGGCGCAGGGTCCCCACCGGCTCCCAGCCCATCTTGAGGTAGCCGGGACGGCTGTTGTCGTTGGGCGTGTTGAACACGAAGGCCACGCCGTCGGCGGCCACCTCGTCGAGGGCGTGAAGGGTGAGCGTGCGGAAGATGCCCTTGCCCTGGTGCTCGGGGTGGGTGGCGGTGTCGACGGCCCGCACCGCTCGCTGCGGGCCGTCGGGCCCGTCGAACTCCCAGCGCAGGAGGGCCCGGTAGCCGGCCACCTCGCCGTCGGCCTCCGCCACCCAGGCCGGAGAGGCGCCGAAGGGGCTGTCCTGGTGCTTCCATCGGAACAGCCGGGCGAACCGATCGTCGGCGGGCCGGTCCATGGCGGCGGCCAGAAGGGCCAAGACCGCCGGCTCGTCGGCCTGGGTCGCGGGGCGAACGGTCACGGCGGCCGCGGGGTCTGGAGCGTCCTCGGCAGAGACCTCACTGGGTTCGGTCACTGCGGTACCTCGGCTCTCGTTCGATCGGCTCGACCTTACGGCCGGGAGGGTTCATGCGGATGGGGTACCGCCGGTTGCCAGCGCCTGGAGCTCGGCAGCGATCTCGGCCACATCCTGACGGCCCGTGGTGACGCTGATGACCAGGTCGTACACGTCGTCGTTCGAGATGTGGGTGACCTCGATGCCGTTGATCTCCAGGAAGACAGCGGTGGCCAACCAGCCCAGTCGCTTGTTGCCGTCGACCAGCGCGTGGTTCTTCACGATGGAGTGCAGCAGCGCCGCAGCCTTCGTCCAGAGGTCGGGGTAGGCATCGTCGCCGAAGGCCGTCGCCTGCGGGCGGGCCGCCGCCGATCCGAGCAGGCCCAGATCTCGGATGGGCGGGGGCTCGCCGAGGAGGCGGACGGCCAGTGCGACCAGATCGTCGGTGTCGAGGTACTCGACCTCGGGCGTCACCGACCGAGCCGCTCCAAGGCATCGGCGTGGGCGGAGGCCACGCGCTCGGCCGCCCGTCCCACTCGAAGGCGGTGCTCGCCCCGCTCGACGTACTCGCGCACCGCTCGCCGGGCGGCATCCTGCATCGAGATGCCCTCTCGTGCCGCCCGCTCCCGCAGGGCAGCCTGCTGGGCGTCGGTCAGTCGAAGGGTCATGGCCATCCGGCGGATGGTATCAGAGTGATACCGAACCGGGGGCCCGAGCTCGTCAGCGGTCGAGGTCGACGAGGTGGGGCTGGAGCTCGTCGAGGAGCTGCGCTGCGGTGGTGCCGCGGAGGCCGGTGACGGCCTGCCAGTCGAGCGGGGGCACGTCGACCGCCGCGATGAGCGGGTGGGTGGTGGGGACGGGGGCCTCGGCGTCGCCGCGCAGCACCTCGGGGAGCTTCTCGCCGGGGCGGAGGCCGGTGTAGACGATCTCGATGCCGCCGCCGGCCTGGTCGATGAGCCGCTTGGCCACCTCGGCGATCTTCACCGGCTCCCCCATGTCGAGCACCATGGCCCGGCCGTCCTCGCCGATGGCGCCGGCCTGGATCACCAGCTGCACCGCCTCCTCCACCGTCATGAAGAAGCGGGTCACCTC
>JBPPMN010000353.1:0-2068 GCA_051306055.1 Acidimicrobiales bacterium | reverse complement strand
GCCCCCACCCTCGTCCTCGAGCGGGTCACCTGACGACGTCTCTGGTCGATTGCGCTCGCCAGACGAGCGCTTCCTCCAGGGACGTCGGGGGGTCAGAGGTTCTCGACGGGGATGGGGGTGATGCCCTCTTCGGGTGGGAGGTCGAAGCCCAGGACCTGGGCGTAGAAGCTGAGCTCGCCGTCGAGGGCGGCGCGGATGTTGGGCGCCTGCCGGAAGCCGTGCTGCTCGCCCTCGAACGCCACGTAGGCCACCGGCACGCCCTTGGACCGCACGGCGGCCACGATCATCTCCGCCTGGTTGGGCGGGACGACCTCGTCCTCGAGGCCCTGGAACACGGCCAGCGGCCGGTCGAGGCGGTCGGTGTGGAAGATGGGCGAGCGCTCCTCGTAGGTCGCCCGCGCCTCGGGCCACGGCCCCACCAGACCGTCGAGGTAGCGGCTCTCGAACTTGTGGGTGTCGGCGGCCAGCGCGCCGAGGTCGGCCACGCCGTAGTGACTGGCCCCGGCAGCGAACACCTCGTGGAACGTGAGGGCGGCGAGGGTGGTGAAGCCGCCGGCCGACCCACCTCGGATGCAGAGCCGGGCGGGGTCGACGTCGTCGCGCCCCACCAGGAACTCGCAGACGGCGACGCAGTCCTCCACATCCGCGATCCCCCACTGCCCCTGCAGCAGGTCGCGGTAGGCGCGGCCGTACCCGGTGGAGCCGCGGTAGTTCACGTCGACCACAGCGAAGCCCCGACTCGTCCAGTAGGTGCGGGAGAGCTGGAGCATGGGCCGGGCGGCAGAGGTGGGCCCCCCGTGGATGAGCACCAGCAGGGGCGGCTTCTCGTCGCGCGGCGCGGCCACGTCGGGGTTGGTGGGCGGGTAGAAGAGCGCGAACGCGGTGCCTCCTCCTGCGGTGGGGAACTCGATGGGCTCCGGCCGGGCGAACCAGGCGGGATCGAGGCCCAGGTCGCGTGCCGGGACCACCACGTCGGGCGAGGCGTCCGATGCGTCGACGAGCACTGAGGCGATGTGGAGCTCGGTGTCGGGACCCGCCCCGAGGTAGAGCAGCCGAGCGCCGTCGGCGACGAGGCCGTCGACCATCGTGTGGGGCAGGTCGCGATCGGTCGTGGCACCGGTGGCCGGGTCCCACAGGGCCAGGTGGTCGAGCCCGCCGTCGCGGTAGGTGAACGCCACCCGGCCATCCGCCACGAGGGTGAAGCAGCGCTGGCCGAACACCCACTGGGAGAACCCGATGTCCTTGCCCATCTCGACGACCGGCTCCGTCCCGTCCTCCGGCGTCCAGCGGTAGAGGCTCCAGAAGCCGGTGCGGTCGCCGAAGAACCACAGCGACCCGTCGGGCGCCCAGGTGGGCTGGCCGACCGACTCACGCTGGTCGGCTCCGGCCACGACGGTGCGGGTGCCGCCCTCGTCGACGAGGAGTCGGGTGGCATCCCACGGCATGTCGGGGTGGTCCCACTCGAGCCAGCAGAAGGCCTGGCCGTCGGGCCGCCAGCGGGGATCGCTCACGAAGTCGGGGCCGGTCACCACCACCTCGGCCTCCGATGGCTCGTGGGCGGCCAGTCGAACGATGGTGTTGGTCGCCTCGCGCCCGCCTGCGTGGTGCTCCTCCTGGACGACGAGCAGGGAGGTGCCGTCGGGGTGCACGTCGCCGTCGGCGTAGCGCAGGCCGCGGGGGATGCCGGGCTCCGGGGTGAGCGGCATCGGGTCCTCGCCGGCGGCCACCCGGTGGAGGCGCTGGGTGGCCCAGTCGGCGAACCACAGCACGCCGTCGCGCACCCACCAAGCACCCCCGCCGTACTCGTGCACCGCGGTGCGAGCGTTGAAGGGGGCAGCCACCACTTCGTCGACACGGCCATCGGCCGAGCGTCGCAGGACAGCGGAGCGCCCACCCTCCTCCGGCCGGCTCTCCGACCACCACAACGAGTCACCATCTACAGCAATGTCAGAAGGCACCCGAGCAGCCCGAACCACCAGCTCAGAGGTAACAGGAGTAGCCCAAGACCCAAAGGGCGCAGCGATGACAGGAGCAGCGTTCATGGGACCACCCTGGCACGAAGAGAGAG
>JBPPMN010000351.1:0-27550 GCA_051306055.1 Acidimicrobiales bacterium | reverse complement strand
GTCCCCGCTACGCCGTACTGCCACGCTCTCGATTCGAGGTTGTCTCCAATGGGTGATGTCAAGGGTTTCCTGAAGCATGGACGGGAGCTGCCCAGGCGGCGGCCGGTCCCGGTGCGGCTGCTCGACTGGAAGGAGGTCTACGAGGAGTTCCCCGAAGACCACCTCCAGGTGCAGGCCTCGCGCTGCATGGACTGCGGCATCCCGTTCTGCAACAACGGGTGCCCGTTGGGCAACCTGATCCCCGACTGGAACGACCTCGTCTACAAGGACCGCTGGCGCGACGCCATCGACCGCCTCCACGCCACCAACAACTTCCCGGAGTTCACCGGTCGCCTGTGCCCGGCACCCTGCGAGGGGGCGTGCGTGCTGGGCATCAACCAGGACCCGGTCACCATCAAGCAGGTCGAGGTGGAGATCATCGACCGCGCCTGGGACGAAGGCTGGGTGGTGCCGGTGCCGCCGTCGGTGAAGACCGGCAAGCGCGTGGCCGTGATCGGCTCCGGTCCTGCCGGCCTGGCCGCCGCCCAGCAGCTCACCCGCGCCGGCCACGACGTGGTGGTGTTCGAGCGGGCCGACCGCATCGGCGGGCTGCTGCGCTACGGCATCCCCGAGTTCAAGATGGAGAAGCGCCACGTCGACCGCCGCATCGAGCAGATGGAGGCCGAGGGCACCGAGTTCCGGGTGAACGCCAACGTGGGCGTCGATGTCACCGTCGACGAGCTGCGGGCCGACTTCGATGCCCTCGTGCTGGCCGGCGGCGCCACCGCGTGGCGCGACCTGCCCGTGCCCGGCCGCGAGCTCGACGGCATCCACCAGGCCATGGAGTTCCTGCCGTGGTCGAACCGGGCCCAGGAGGGCGACCTGGCCGTGGAGGACGTGCCGATCACGGCCACGGGCAAGGACGTGGTGATCATCGGCGGGGGCGACACCGGGGCCGACTGCCTCGGCACGTCGCACCGGCACGGCGCCCGCTCGGTCACCCAGCTCGAGATCATGCCCCGCCCCTCGGATGAGCGACCCGACGCCAACCCCTGGCCCACCTTCCCCATGACCTACAAGGTCACCTCCGCCCACGAGGAGGGCGGCGAGCGGGTGTACGCCGTGAACACCGAGCGCTTCCTCGGCGACGACGACGGCCGGGTGCGGGCCCTGCAGCTCCACGAGGTGGAGCTGGTCGAGGGCAAGTTCCAGAAGGTGGAGGGCTCCGACCAGGAGATCCCCGCCCAGCTGGTGCTGCTGGCCATGGGCTTCATCGGCCCGGAGCAGGGCGGCCTGCTCGAGCAGCTCGGTGTGGAGCTCGACCCTCGCACGAACGTGGCCCGCGACGACCGCTTCGCCAGCAGCGTGGAGGGCGTGTTCGTGGCCGGCGACATGGGCCGGGGCCAGAGCCTCATCGTGTGGGCCATCGCCGAGGGCCGGAGCGCGGCGGCCGAGGTCGACCGCTACCTCATGGGCGACACCGCCCTCCCCCGCATCATCGACCCCACCGACCGCCCGCTCGTGTGACCGGGCGGTCGCCAGGCGGGCCGTCGGACGTCAGAGCTCAGCCCGCCAGCGAGCCACCGCCGTCGTAGACGGTGAGGTGCCCTCGCTGACGGCCGGCTGCCGGGTGGCGACCGGGTGCAGCCCCGGCGGTGGGCGACGGGACGGCCTGCAGCGGCCCCGGCTCGTCGTGGACGCCGTCGACCCCGCCCCGGCCACCCCACTCGACGCCGGCGGGGCCAGGATCGTCGAACCACATGGGCGCCACCGCCGTGGGCAGTCGGGCCTGCCAGATGGCAGTGCGGATGTCGCACTCGGTGAAGCGGCCCAGGGCCTTGGCGTTGGGGGTGCGGGTGAACTTGTAGGGGCGGCCGGCGGTGTCGAGGTAGAGCTCGCCACGCGCCTCGGGGTGCTTGTAGACCCAGATCGCCGGGCGCGACGGGCGGTCGACCCGTCCCACCAGGATGAACTCGTCGATGTGGATCGGCCACGGCACGCGATCGAGCCGGGCGGCGCGGCTGGCGAGGGTGAGCGGCCGCCACCACTCGAAGAGGTGGGGCCGGTCCTTGGGGGGATACCAGAGGTCCATGCCCCCATCATCCTCAGGGGGTGTGACAACCCTCAGGTGAGGGCGGCCAGGGCCTGCTCCAGCCGGATGTGCAGGTAGCCGGCCAGAGCCAGCGGCACGTCGGCGGCCTCGGCGCTGCTCGAGCCCTCGAAGCCGCCGGCGTGCAGCATCACCACCTGTGACCAGCCGTGCAGGGCGTGCATGGCCTCCCAGGCCATCAGCCGACGCGGGTCGAGGGTGGCCCCCGCTTCGTAGGTGCGGCGGTGGCGCCGGGCCAGGCGGGGCCCGACGCGCTGCAGCACCACCCGCTCGACGGCGCTCCCGGCCGCGAGTGCGGCCACGTGGAACAGCAGCAGCGTGCGAGCGAGGTCGGCCTCGCGCGGTCCGAGTCCTGCGTCGGTCCAGTCGATCACCATGCCCGTCGGACCGTCGACCATCACGTTGAGCGGATGGAAGTCGCCGTGGCAGACGACGGGGTGTGGGTCGTCGACGGCGATCGGTATGACGGCCTCCACCCGCGCCAGCGCATCCTGGAGCTCGGGCGAGCCGGTGCGCTCGGCCACACGGCGGGGCAGCCCCAGCCGCTGGTCGGCCAGGGCCGTGGCGTCGGCCGTTCCCGGCCAGCCGTCGGTGGGCAGGGCGTGGAGCTGCAGCTGCAGCCGAGCGAGCTGGTCCACCAGGGCGAAGGCCCGCCAGGGCTTGGCCTTCAGCGCGTCGAGCGCCGTCGTCCCCGGGGCCCGCTCCATCACCTGGGCCGGCAGGCCGAAGCCGTCGTCGGGCCCGAACACGGCGAGCACCTCCGGCGCCGGGTAGCCCGCCGCGGCGCACCAGCCCTGCACCGCCGCCTCCCGCAGGGCCTGCCCGTGGCGGTCGGACGAGGGCAGCAGACGCAGCACCAGCGGCTCCGTCCACGCTCCGGGCAGGATCGGCCCGGCCAGCTGCACCAGGTGGATGTAGGAGTCGAACCCGGCCCCGATGGGTGTGGGCGCGCCCGTGACGGTCACGGGACCGCCGAACCGCTCGCCGGCCAACAGGGCCAGCCGGGTCGCCGCCGAGCCTGCGTCCCTCGGATCCGCCACGGTCACGGGCGGAACCTACAGCGCGCTCAGGCGGCGACGCCGAGGCGGCCGCTGATGTCGTTGCAGCGCTCGCACACCGACTCCGGGATCACGCCGGCCCGCATGAGCAGGGCGAAGGCCTGGCAGCCGAGGCAGAAGCCGAGAAACGACTCCAGCGAGGCGGCCACCACCAGCACCCCGAGCACCACCTGGGCCGGACCGAAGGCGTCGAAGCCGAAGGTGAGGACGGCGGCGGTGAGCGAGAAGGCGGCGCCGATGCCCTGGGCGAAGCGCTTGGGCGGTCCCGGCACCAGCTTGGGCGCCACCGGGAGGCGGGGCGCGACCACGCGGGTGACGAGCTGGCCCAGCGGGCTCAGCGTGGGACCGGTGAGCACGCGGGCCACGAACCCATAGGCGAGGACGAGGGTCGCCCACCGCAGGTCGAAGGCGATGGTGGCCACCGCCATGGCCACGACGCCGCCGGCCACGAGCCGGGCCGACACCTCGTTGACGGGGTCGGGGAAGCCGAAGATCTGCATCGGGCCAGGATACCTGACCAAGTCGGTCAACATTCAGTCGGGCCCAAGATCCCGAGCGGATCGGTACCCTCCCGCCGTGCCCGAGCCGCCCCTCCGCCTCGCCTCCGCCGGCTGGCCCCGGGCCGAGGGGCGCGTGCCCGATCTGCTCCGGAGCATCGCTGCCGGCGCCCCACCCCCCAGTGACGGGTTGGTGGAGGTGGTGCCCCAGGCCGACGGACCGGTCGCGGCCGTGCTGGCCTTCGACGGGCACCATGTGGTGGCCGCCGACGTCGACCCGGCCTGGGTGCACGCTCGCCTCGCTCCCGGCGAGCTCAGCGCGCCGATGCAGATCGGGTTCATCGGCGCGCTGGCCGAGCACCTCGGACGGCGGTGGGACAACCTCGACGCGGTGTGGCTGGGCATCGGGGAGGCGGGCGACCTCGACCTGCCGCTGCTGCAGGTGGACGCCGACCACGACCACCCGCGGGCCGTCCGCTCGCAGACCTACCGGCGGGACTCGGTGGTGTACGAGCTGCCCCACGGCGCCGGCCTCCTCGTGATCGCACGCGGCCTGGCCGGACGGTGGGAGGCGGCCTTCGAGGTGGAGCCGGCGCACCGCGGACGCGGGTGGGGTCGTCGCCTCGTGCAGGCCGCCCGCCGTCTGGTCCCCCCGGGCGAGCCGGTGTTCCTGCAGGTGGCACCGGGGAACGTCTCGTCCACCCGTGCCGTTCTCGCCGCAGGAGGCTTCGCGCCCATCGGCGCCGAGGTGCTGCTCCCCGGGCCCTGACCCGGACGGCCCAGAGCCGGGTCAGCGCCGGTCAGCGGGCCAGGGTGGCGAGGCGCTCGGCGGCCTCGGTGAGCACCTCGGGCCGCTTGGAGAAGGCGAACCGCACCAGGTGCGCGCCGTCGGCGGGATCGACGTAGAAGGGCGACGTGGGCACGCCCACCACGCCGCAGCGCTCCGGGAGCGAGCGGCAGAAGGCCAGCCCGTCGTGCTCGCCGATGGAGCGGATGTCGACGGTGGCGAAGTAGGTGCCCTGCGGTACCACCACGTCGAGCCCGGCGGCGGTGAGCCCGGCGCAGAGCACGTCGCGCTTGGCCTGGAGGTCGGCCCGCAGCTCGTCGAAGAAGGCGTCGGGAAGGCCGAGGCCCACCGCCACGGCGGGCTGGAACGGAGCGCCGTTCACGAAGGTGAGGAACTGCTTGGCCGTGCGCACGGCGTCGATCAGCGGCTTCGGCCCGCAGGCCCAGCCGATCTTCCACCCGGTGAACGAGAACGTCTTGCCCGCGGAGGAGATGGTGAGCGTCCGCTCGGCCATGCCGGGGAAGGTGGCCAGCGGCCGGTGCTCGCCGTCGAAGACGAGGTGCTCGTAGACCTCGTCGGTGACGGCGATGAGGTCGCGCTCCACGCAGAGGCGGGCGACGGCGGCCAGCTCGTCGCTGGTGAACACCTTGCCGGTGGGGTTGTGGGGCGAGTTGAGCAGCACCAGCCGGGTGCGGTCGGTGACCAGCGCAGCCAGGGCGTCGACGTCGGCGGCGAGGTCGGGCGGTCGCAACGTGACGGTGCGCAGCGTCGCCCCGGCCATGGCGGCCATGGCCTGGTAGCAGTCGTAGGTGGGCTCGAAGGCCAGGATCTCGTCGCCCGGGTCGCACAGCGCCAGCCCGGTGGCGGCCAGGGCCTCGGTGGCGCCGGCGGTCACCAGCACCTCGGTGTCGGGGTCGACCGCGAGGCCCCAGAAGCGCTGCTGGTGGGCCGCGATGGCCTCACGCAGCTCGACGATGCCGGAGCCGGGCGGGTACTGGTTGTGCCCGGCCCGGATGGCGGCGACGGCGGCCTCGGCCACCTCCGACGGCCCGTCCTGGTCGGGGAAGCCCTGCCCGAGGTTGATGGCACCGGTGGCGGCGGCCAGCGCCGACATCTCCGCGAAGATCGTGGTGCCCAGCCCGGCGAGGCGCGACGACAGCAGTGGCCGGGTCATGCGGCCACCACCTTCAGGTCGGAGTGGGCGGCCAGCGCCGAGAAGGCGCGATCTCTGTGGAGCACCGGCTGATCGAGGCGGATCGCGGTGGCCGCCACGAGGCAGTCGACGATGCTTCGGACCGTGACACCGGCACGCCGGCACTGCCGCTGCAACCTCGCCGCCGCCTCGGTGTCCGTGATCGGCGCCAGCGAGACCACCTCGAAGCTGTGCAGCAGGCGGCGAAGGTCGGTGGCGGCCCGCTCACCGGACACACCGGCCAGCAGCTCCATCGCCACCACCTCCGGCACCAGCACCGCCCGGCGCTCGGCGACGGCGGAGCGCAAGGCGACGTGCTCTGGGGAACCCGTGCCCCGGAGGAACTCGACCCAGGCGGAGGTGTCGACGATCACGGCGCCCCGACACCGACGTCGTCGAGGTCCAGCTGCTCGCCCGCCCCCTCCAGCTCCTCGTTGTCGAGCGGGTAGCCCGAGCCCTCCATGGCGAGGGCCTCCTCGACGGTCATCGGCTGACCCACGAGCTGTTCGAGGGCGAGCTGCACCGCGGCGCGCTTGCTGTCGAGCCGGTACCGGTGCATCGCCCGGGCGACCAGATCGTCGTCGATGTCGATGTTGGTGCGACTCATGTACACCATGGTACACCGTGAGGTGTAGGCCGCTGCAGAGGAGCCCCGGGCGGCAGGTTCGACCGGCCGCGGTTGCGATCAGTAGGTTTCGGGCTCATGCAGGACTTCGTGCAGGCCATCGAGAGCGGCGCCTCCGGTCAGGACATCGCCGCCATCCCGATCCCCGAGAGCTACCGCGCCGCCCACGTGCTGCGAGCGGAGCAGGACATGTGGGAGGGGGTGGAATCGGCCGACAAGGACCCGCGCAAGACGCTCCACGTCGGCGAGGTGCCGACCCCCGAGCTGGCGCCGAACGAGGTCTACATCGCCAACATGGCGAGCTCGATCAACTTCAACACCGTGTGGACCTCGATCTTCGAGCCCGTGCCCACCTTCGGCTTCCTCGACCGCCTCGGCAAGGAGTCGATCTGGGGGAAGCGCCACGCACAGGACTTCCACGTCGTCGGCTCCGACTCGTCGGGCGTGGTGCTGCAGGTCGGCTCGGCCGTCCGGAACTGGAAGCCAGGCGACCGCGTGGTCGTCCACTGCAACGACGTCGACAGCCAGGACCCCTCCGCCCACGCCGACTCGATGCTCGCCGCCAACCAGCGCATCTGGGGCTTCGAGACGAACTATGGCGGTCTCGCCGACCTCAGCATCGTCAAGGCCAACCAGCTGATGCCGAAGCCGGACCACCTGACGTGGGAGGAGAGCGCCGTCAACGGGCTGTGCGCCTCCACCAGCTACCGGATGCTCGTCGGCCGCCACGCCGCCCAGATGAAGCAGGGCGACTCGGTCTTCGTCTGGGGTGCGACCGGCGGCATCGGCGCCTACGCCATCCAGCTCGTGCTCAACGGCGGCGGCACCCCCGTCGGGGTCGTGTCCAGCCCCGCGCGCGTGAAGCTGCTCGAGGCGATGGGCTGCGAGGCGGCCATCGACCGAGCCGCCGAGGGCTACCAGTTCTGGAAGGACGAGCACACCCAGGACGAGGCTGAGTGGCGCCGCCTGGGCAAGAAGGTCCGCGGGCTGATCGGCGAGGACCCGAGCATCGTCTTCGAGCACCCCGGCCGCAGCACCATGGGCGCATCGGTCTTCATCGCCAAGCGTGGCGGCACCGTCGTCACCTGCGCCGCCACCTCCGGCTACATGATCGAGTACGACAACCGCCACCTCTGGATGAAGCTGAAGCGCATCGTGTCGTCGCACTTCGCCAACTACCAGGAGGCATGGGACATGAACCGCCTCATCAGCGCCGGCAAGATCCAGCCGGTCATGTCGGCCGCCTACGACCTCGAGCAGGTCGGCGAGGCCGCCCTCCTCGTCCACCAGAACAAGGCCGAGGGCAAGCTCGCCGTGCGCTGCCTCGCACCCGGCGAAGGCCTCGGCGTGACCAACCCCGAGAAGCGCGAGCGGATCGGCGAGGACAAGATCACGCTGTTCCAGCGCCACGCCCGAGGAGAGCTCTGATGACGTCCGGGCTGCTCACCGAGATCGACCACGTCGCCATCGCCGTCAAGGACCTCGAGGCCGCCATCGCCTACTACCAGGAGGCGTTCGGGGCCGAGGTCCACCACCGCGAGGTCGTGGAGAGCGACGGGGTCGAGGAGGCGCTCATCAAGGTGGCCGACTCCTACATCCAGCTCACCGCCGCCACCCGCCCCGACTCCCCCATCGCCAAGTCGATCGAGAAGCGCGGTGAGGGCCTGCACCACATCGGCTACCGCGTCGACGACTGCGCGGCCGCCCTCGCGGCCATGGTGGCGGCCGGCGCCACGCCGATCGACCAGGCCCCCCGCCCGGGGAGCCGCGGCACCACCGTGGCCTTCGTTCACCCCAAGGGCAGCTTCGGCACCCTCATCGAGCTCGTCCAGGAGTAGCCCCTCCCCGCCGGGATCTGTGGACCGATACGTCCGCATGGCGAACGAATCCGTCCACAGAACGGGTGGGGGTGGTCAGAGGGCGGCCAGCCAGGCGGTGACGACGGCGTCGACCTGGGCGGGATCGGTGCCCTCCACGAGCAGGGCCAGGCCCTGGTGGCGGAAGGCGGTGGCCGATGGCTGCTCCGGCCCGCCGACGGCGACGTGGACCACGCGGCCGCCCACCTCCACCAGCGTGGTGGCGGCCCCGCCGGCTCGGCTCGACGCCAGAGCGCTCAGAGCAGGGGCGAGCGCCTCGGCCGAGGGGTAGACGGCGGGGTCGAGCGTGTAGGACCACACCGTGGTGCGCTGCTCGCCCGCCACCACGCCGAAGCGGCCCTGCACCGCGGTGGCGCCCGGCAGACCCGGCGCCTCGGGAGGCTCCGGTGGCTCCGGGAACACCGGTGGACCTGGCTCGGGCGGCGCCGCGAAGGGCTCGAAGGCAACGGTGGGGACGGGTACGAACGCGGCGTCGACCGGCAGCGCCACCAGCGGGGTGAACGGCTCGAGCGAGCCGGTCGCGCCGGCGGCCAGCGCGTCGAGCTGGCGCGACACCACCACCGCCGCGTCCTCCACCACCGGCGCATCCACCAGCACCAGGAGGTCGCCCTCCCGGAAGGCCTCCACGGCGCGCTCGGCACCCGTCGCCCGCACCGTGGTGCGATCGCCCACAGCCACCTCCGTCGTGGGCGCATCGGCCAGACCGGCCACCACCCCGTCCGCGAACGCGTCGAGCACGCCGGCGTCGAAGATCTGCGCGCCGTCGAGTGAGAGCACCACCACATCGGCCACCAGGCGTCCCGTGGCGAGGGAGTGCACGCGACGTGCCAGCGCCGCCCGCACCTCGGGGAAGGCGAGGAAGGCCTCGGCCGCCGCCTGCTCGCTGGGCAGCGGGGCACCGAAGGAGAGTCCCTCTGCGACCAGCACCCGGCTGGGGTCGACCGCCTCCAGCTCCACCCCCCCGGCCAGGGTGGGGAGCACACCCGGGTTCCGCGGACGGTCCTCGATCGCAGCATCGTCGCCATCGGAGCCGTCGGAGCACGCCGTCACAGCGAGCAGCCCGATGCTCAGGGCGACCGCTGCCGCGCGCAGGGCGGATCGAGGGAGGTGGACGGAGCGCACGGCGGAGCCAACCTACTGGTGCCGGCTCGGGCGCGGCCGCCTACGCTGGCCGGGTGAACGAGCCTCTGGAGACGCTGCTGGCCCACCTGAAGGACGCCATCGAGGCGGCGGAGGCGGGCGCCGACAACGACGACGAGCTGGCCCGGCTGGCCGGCGAGGTGGAGCGGCGGCTCCAGGAGGAGGACCACGAAGGCGTGGTCGACGAGCTCCGCGACGAGGTCACGAAGTTCGAGGCGTCACACCCCAGCCTGGCTGCCGCCATCGGGCGGGCCGCCGACGCCCTCAGCGCCATCGGCCTCTGACCCAGCGGCCGCGACCGTCCCCTGGGGTCGCTCCCAGGCAGCCCCATCGCCCACCGGAGGGACGGGCACCGCGGCTCGGCGTCGCCGACGCAGGTGGTGCACGCTGAACCAGCCCGCCAGCAGCAGCAGGGCCACCGCAGCCAGGCGGACCGCGCCGGCAGTGGCCGCCCCGTCCACCTGTCCCTGCACCGCGACCGCGCGGTCGGCCGCCTCCTCGTAGTCGCCGTCGTCGAGGTCGTCGTGGGCGGCGCCGAGGTCGTCGTCGACCGACGAGAAGAGCAGGCCGACCGTGGCCAGCGGACCGGTGGCGGCGTCGCGGGCGAGCTCGGCCTCGCGGAGCTCCTCGCCGGCCGTCGTCGCGAGGTCCATGAGGACGGCCAGCTCGTCGAGGTCACGGGCTCCTTCGAAGGACTCCTGCAGCGGCGAGGGGAGATCGGCGTCGATGTCGTCGAGGGTCGAGGCGAGCTCGTCGCGCACCTCGTACAGGGCCTCGACCTCGGGGACCATGGCGTTGGCGTCGTCGAAGCGCCAGTCGGACATGGCGCCGCGCAGCTCTGCGGGCGGCGCCCAGCCCGCTCCCGCCTCCAGCAGCGCCACGTAGCCCGTGCGGGCCGCGGCCCGCTCGTCGAGCTGCTCGGCCTGCTCGGGGGTCACCACCAGCTCGCGGAAGACGGCTTCGGCCGTGGTGGCGCCGGCCACCTCCTCCAGCAGGTCGAGCAGCGTGCGCCAGTCGGGCGTGCGCAGGAGGGTGGTGTCGACCGTCTCGGCGTCGTAAGGCAGCAGGTGGGCCTCGGCCAGCTGCACGGCCTCCGCCACCGGCTCGAGCCCCACCTCGTCGACCACCCGGCGCAGCACCGCCCAGGAGGTGTTGTAGCCATAGACCTCCTGGGCCTCGGTGTCGCCGCCCTGGAGGTCGACCTCGCCCCACTCGTTGAGGCGCAGCGCCCCGGGCCCGGCCGGATCGACCGGCGCCGGGGCACCCGGGTCGTCCCCCAGCTCGGCCAGGGCCTGGGTGGAGAACTCCTCGGCCAGCGCTTCGTTGATCCAGCGGCCGGCGAAGAGGGCGTCGTTGAACCAGAGGTGAGCCAGCTCGTGGAGGA
Organism: Acidimicrobiales bacterium; assembly: GCA_051306055.1. Lineage (GTDB taxonomy): Bacteria > Actinomycetota > Acidimicrobiia > Acidimicrobiales > VFJN01 > VFJN01. Next base: position 16,901 of record JBPPMN010000351.1, on the reverse strand, counting down.
TCACCTGCGCGTCGAGCTCGTCACCCACCTCGATGAGGTTGGCGTAGGGCTGGAACCAGCCGGCGTAGCCGTAGAGGTAGGGGGCCACCGTCTCCACCACCTCGAGCCCGTCCTCACCAGGCCACTCGATGCCGACGAGGTCGGCCAGGACGGGCACGCCGTCGCCCACGGTGCTGGCCACGAAGTCGGCCCACTCGGGATCGTCGGGCCAGCCGAGGACCACCACCTCGGTGTCGGCCACGTCGACCGCCCGTCGCACCAGCCGCTCGTCGTCGCGGGCCACCACGTCGACGAAGAAGTCCTCGGGGGCGGCGATGGCCTCCGCCCGGTAGACGATGGTGCCGTCGGCCTCGCTCTTCGCCATCTCGCTGCCGATCAGCTCCACCTCCATGTGGTCGGGGATGCGCACCTCGACGGTGGTGAGCCCGGGATCGCCCACCCCGTAGACCGGGAAGGTGGCGAAGGCCTCGTTGAGGCGGGTGAGGCCCTCCGAGCGCGGCGGGAGCCTCGGCAGGTCGTAGGTGATGGTGAGCGTCTGGCTGTTGGGGTGGAACAGGTTGGGCACCAGGTCGGCGATGGCCAGCGTGAACCGCGGGCTCTCCGTCGCCTCCGTGCGCACGGCCAGCGACGTGCCGTCGGACTTGGTGGCCACGATGTTGGTGGCCTCGGCCAGCACGCCGAGGCCGTACTCGGGGAAGAAGCGCTGGCGGATGAACCCGCCGCTCACGACGTCAGGCGATTGGTTGGTGAGGGTGACGTCGTAGCGGACCCGGACGGTGGTGGCGGCCAGGTCGAGGGTGTAGGTGGTGGTGGACTCCACTTGCAGTCCGTCGCCCCCGGCCAGCGCCCGCTGCGGCACAGCGACCGTGCGCGGGGCCGGCGCAGCCGGTGCCGCCGGGGCAGAGGTGGTCGAGAGCAGCAGCGCGGCTGTGACGACCACCAGCGCCAGCGACCGCACGCTCACGGCCCGCGTCCCCAGCCCTCTCGCCACCGGCACACCCTTCGTCGTCGCCGCCGAGGTCCGAGCATCGCGCACCGGCACCCACGGGAGCCGCCACACCACCGCGCCGGCACGCCCGGTCCCTCGAGCGCGATCGGTCGGTACCCTTGGCTCGGCTGACAACGCGGCTCCGACGGCGACGACAACGACGAGCAGGGAGGTGCTGCTGTGGCTGCTCAGACACAGGACATCGCTCGGCGATCCGCCACCCGGTGAGCGGCGGCGACGCCTTCGACCGCCTCGAGGATCGTGCCGCCCGGCTCGGCCCGCGCCTGCGCGGCCGCAACCTGTCGCTCGTGGCCATCCGCGTGGCCCGCCGGTTCATCGACACCCGGGTGACGGGCCTGGCGGCCGAGATGACCTACTACACCGTGCTGTCGATCGTGCCGCTCCTCACCGGCCTGGGTGCCAGCCTCGGCCTGCTGGGGCGCCTGGTGGGTCCCGAGTCGGTGCGAGACATCGAGGCGGCCATCATTCGAGGCGTCGAGAGCGTGCTCAGCGACGAGCTCATCGACGACGTGGTGGCGCCGCTCATCCAGGAGCTGCTCCGCCAGGAGCGCACCGGCATCGCCATCGGCGGCCTGCTGCTCAGCATCTGGCTGGCCAGCCGCGTGTTCCGCGCCGCCATCCGGGCCCTCGACGACGCCTACGACGTCGAGGACCGCCGCACCTTCGTGCAGCAGTGGACGCTCGCCCTCGGGTTCACCGGTGGGGCCGTGGTGCTGGCGACGGTGTCGCTGGCCCTCGTGGTGATCGGTCCGCTGCTCGGTGGCGGCCAGCAGATCGCCGAGTGGATCGGGGCCGGGCAGGCCTTCGAGGTCGTCTGGGCCGTCGGGCGCTGGCCCCTGCTGGCATTGGTGAGCGTGGGGTTCCTCACCTGGCTCTACGGCGCCGGACCAAACGTCGACAACGGGTGGCGAACGTGCCTCCCGGGAGCGCTGGTGGCCTCCCTCGCGCTCGTGCTGGTGGCCGGCGCCTTCCGCACCTACCTCGACGTGCTGGGTCCGGAGCGACCCGACGTGGCCGCCGGCGACGAGGCGGTGCAGCTCGCTGGGCAGCTCCTCGGCGTGCTGGCCGCCACCCTCGTGTTCGTGTGGCTGTCGAACATCACCATCCTCCTCGGCGGCGTCTTCAACGCCGAGTGGTCCCACGCCGACCACGAGCCGGGCTCCGACCCGCCTGGCGACCAGGGGGTTCCGGCGCCGCTCTAGGACTCGATCGGCTCGCCGAAGCCCTCGCAGTCGGGGTTCTCGCACACGAACCCGGCGTCGAGGACGTTCGACAGCTCAGCGGGCAGCGCGGTGACGCCGCACGCGGGGCAGATCGGTGCTCGTCCGACATCGGCGCCGTCTGAGCTGCTCACGCGCACCAGCATCGCAGGTCGAAGCGTCGACCGATTCGGCGCGTCGATCCACGACCGTGCGGTGACCTGGGATGATGCACCGATGGGCTTGACGGTGCATCTGGTGGACGGGACCTACGAGCTGTTCCGGTACCACTACTCCCCGGCCAACCGCGACCCGGAGCGGGGGGCCACCCGTGGGGTGGTCGGCACCTGCCTGCAGCTGCTCGAGCAGGGCGCGACCCACGTGGCGGTGGCCACCGACCACGTGATCGAGTCGTTCCGCAACGACCTGTGGGCGGGCTACAAGGACGGCTCGGGCATCGACCCGCTCCTCGAGGCGCAGTTCCCCGTTGTGGAGGACGCGCTGCGGGCCGCCGGCTTCACCGTGTGGCCCATGGTGGAGCAGGAGGCCGACGACGCCATGGCCGCCGGTGCGGTTGTGGCGGCGGCCGACGATCGGGTGGAGCGAGTGGTCATCTGCACACCCGACAAGGACCTCGGGCAGTGCGTGGGCGGCAAGGTCTGGCAGTGGGACCGGCGCCAGGACAAGTGGTTCGACGCCGCCGGCGTGCACGCCCGGCTCGGCGTGCCCCCGGCGTCGATCCCCGATCTCCTGGCCCTGGTGGGCGACACCGCCGACGGCTTCCCGGGCCTCCCCGGCTGGGGGGCCAAGTCAGCCGCCGCCGTGCTCGACCGCTGGGGTCACCTCGAAGACATCCCCGCCGACCACCTCGAGTGGGACGCGGGGGTGCGCAGCGCAGCCAAGCTCAACGCCACGCTCCGCGAGCAGTTCGATCTGGCGCTGCTCTTCCGCCGGATCGCCACCGTGGAGACGGACGCGGAGGTCGGCCTGGTCGACGACTGGCGGTGGACGGGCCCCGAGGGCGGCTTCGCAGAGGTAGCAGCCGAGCTCGACGACCCCAACCTCGCCGTCCGAGCCGAGAAGCTGGCCGCCGCCCGCTGAGCGGACGGAAGCGCCGCAGGCTGCTAGCCGACGGCGAGGGTGGCGACGCTGAACGGGCCGGCCTGCACGGTGGCCACGGCCGGGCGGCGAGTGCCCCCGAGCCACACGTGGACGTCGCCGTCGGCCTCGATGTTGCGCACCCACTGGGACCCGCCCCGCACCGTCGACACCAGCACGCGATCGCCCAGGCGGGCCGCCAGCAGCGGCACCTCCCGCTGACGGCCGCTGCGCCGGCCGATCGTCTCCAGCACCACCAGGCCGGCTCCGAAGGGCAACGGGGAGACGACCCCACGCTTGGCCAGCGGCCGCACCACGCTGTTCAGGGCGCGAAAGCCCTGCTGGACGGGTCGGTCGAAGAAGTGGCGCATGGTGGTTGCAACCCCTTTTGGGCCGGGGCCATGCCCTTCCCGGCCGTGACATCGGTCGCTGGCCCGGCCACTACCTTGGGCGGGCATGAGCGACTACGTGATCCCGCCGCCCGAACCGAAGCCCATCGACGAGCAGATCTGGTTGGAGCTCAAGGACAAGCTCGAGCGCGCCACCCTCAAGGGCAAGCCCATGGGCGAGGAGAAGTGCGACAACTGCTTGTACTACCTCGACCCCACGGAGTCGATCTCGTACTGCTGGCACCAGACCCTGCGCATCCTCGTGGGTGGCGAGTGGTGGTGCCAGTGGTGGGAGGCCATCCCGGAGGACGCCTGACCCGATGACGGCGGCGGCCCGGGCGGGCCGCCGCGTCGTCAGGTGTTCTTGGGCAGGTCCTTGAAGGCAGCCGTCTTGTCGTTGCTGGCTTCCTTGGGGAGTCCGAGCACGCGCTCACCGATGATGTTGCGCTGCACCTGGTCGGTGCCGCCGTAGATGGGCGGGGCCTGGGCGAAGAGCGCCATCCCGGTGACCATGCCCGTGAAGGGGTTGCCGGTGGCCTCGTTGAGCGGTCCCTGGTCTTCGCCCTTGTAGGCGTGGAGGGTGCCGTAGGGGCCGATGATCCGCAGGCCGATGTCGCGCTGCTGCCGGACGATCTCGCTCATGGAGAGCTTCGAGATGTTGGGCAGGCCGGGCACGTCCTGGCCGATGGCCTTGGCCGCCTTGGCCCGGAGGTTGTTCATGCGCCCGAGCTCGTTGAGGGTGTGGAGCTTCATGAGGTCTTGGCGCACGGTGGGGTCGTCGATCTTGCCGTTGCCCTTGGCCAGCTCCACCAGGAGCTTGTACGAGGCACCGAACATCCCTCCGCCACCACCGCTGCGGCGCTTGGGGGCGCCACCGCTCGACACGAAGTCGCCGGCGCGCTTCACGAGGTCGTTGACGACCGTGCCAGGCGTGGCCGCGCTGGCGGCGGCGTGACCGCCACCGGAGCCGAGGCCGGCCCGCTCGTTCATGAGGGTGGTGTTGGCCACCGCCCAGCCGTTGTTGAGGCCGCCGATGAGGGCGCTGTCGGGGACGATGGCCTCCTCCATGAAGACCTCGTTGAACATGGCGTGGCCGGTGAGCTCCACCAGGGGGCGGATGTCGATCCCCTTCTGGTGCATGTCGATGCCGAAGTAGGTGATGCCCTGGTGCTTGGGCACGTCGGGGTCGGTGCGGGCGATGAGCATCCCCATGTCGGCCACCTGGCCGCCGGAGGTCCACACCTTCTGGCCGGTGACGATCCACTCATCGCCGTCCTTGATGGCGCGGGCCTGGAGGCCGGCGAGGTCGGAGCCGGCGCCGGGCTCGCTGAAGAGCTGGCACCACGCCTTCTGGCCCGTGACGATGTCGCGCACGAACAGGTCGATCTGCTCCTGGGTGCCGTGGGCGGCGATGGTGGGGGCGGCCAGCAGCAGCCCGAGCCCGCCCGGGGCGCCGAGGGCGCCGAACTCGGCGATGGTTGCCTGCACGGCGACGGCGTCGTTGCGGTTGAGGCCCTTGCCGTAGGCGTTCTCCGGCAGGCCGGGAGCAGCCCAGCCGGACAGCCCGAGGCGCTCCCACCACTCGGCGACGGTGAGGTCGGGGTCCCAGTTCTCCTCGAGCCAGGCCCGCACCTCCTCGACGGCGTCGGTGGATGGGCTGGTGCGCTCTGCGGTGTCGGTCATGGCTCCCCCTGGGTCGGCATGGAGACCGGCGGTCTGGCACCAGTCCAGCCACAACTTGACCCGCGGGTCAAGTTGTGCGGGCCCGGCTCGGGGCGACCCTCGGAGGCTCGTCGGGCATCTTCGGGTAGACCGGCGGCCAAGGGGCGTCGAGCAGGCCGTCGGCGCGGTCCCGGCGCGACCGCTCGAGCAGCGGTTCGAGGCGCTGCGGAAGGCTGGGCTTGTCGGCCCACGGGTCGCCGGCGGCCGCCACCCTCGCCGGGACGGTGGCGATGGTGAGCTCGTCGGGATCGACGGCGGCCAGCTCGTCCCACGTGATCGGTGTGGACACCTGGGCGCCCACCCGAGGGCGCACGCACCACGCTCCGAACACGGTCTTGTGCGGGGCGTTCTGGTTGAAGTCGACGAACACCCGCTCGCCGCGCTCCTCCTTCCACCACTGCGCGGTGACGAGGTCGGGGTGCCGGCGCTCGAGCTCCCGCGCCAGGGCCACCGCCGCCGCCCGCACCTCATAGCCGTCCCACTCGGGCGCCAGCTGCACGTAGAGGTGCAGCCCCCGGGAGCCGGAGGTCTTCAGGTGCGCCTCGATGTCGTCCTCGGCCAGGCAGGCGCGCACCAGCAGCGCCACCTCCCGCACCTCGTCGTAGCCCACTCCAGGAGACGGATCGAGGTCGATCCGCAGCTCGTCGACGACCTCAGGGGAGGCGGCGTGGGTGGGCCACACGTGGAAGCCGAGGCAGCCCTGGTTGACCGCCCACAGCACGTGGGCCAGGTCGGCGGCCACCAGGGCGTCGCTGGTGGTGCCGTTGGGCGTCGAGACGACGGTGGTGGTGAGCCACGGAGGCGCCGACTTGGGCACCCGCTTCTGGAAGAACGACTTGCCGCTGGCGCCGTCGGGGAACCGCTGCAGCAGCAGCGGGCGCCCCTGCAGGGTGCGCAGCAGGGGCTCCGCCACGGCCTGGTAGTAGCGGACGAGGTCGAGCTTCGTCTCCCCCCGCTGCTTGAAGAACACCTTCTCGGGGTGCGAGATCGTGACCTCGGTGCCGTCGACGTCGAGCACCACCGCGTCGTCGGCCATGGTGCAAGCATGGCCCACCAGGCGTGTGCGATGGCCGAAACGGGCCGCCAGCGGGCAGACTGGAGGCCGGTCGTTCCACGGCCTCCTCCTGATGGCAACCTCTCTCCGAGACATCCCCGGGGCCAACCGCGCCCGACCGAAGCGTGCCGAGCGCGGCCTGCGCGCCCCGTCGCGCCGCACCACGCTCGACCTCACGCCGGGCTCGCTGCACCTGAGCCGCCCCCGCAAGCCCCGCTTCAGCGGTGGCGGCGGCCGGGGCTTCAACCGGCCGTCGGGCCAGATCGACGTGTTCCTCTGGCTGCTGGTGCTGGGCGCCATCGCGGTGGCCGCCTGGATCGGCAACGCCTTCTGGAGCGCCACCCGGGTGGAGGTCGCGGTGGCCGGCATCGACAGCGGCCGCGCCCTCACGCCCGACGCGGCGAGCGACCTCGACATCACCATCGCGCTGGCCTCCAGCGACGAGCTCTTCCGCTCCACCCTCACGATCGACGGCATCGAGGTGCGCGACGCCGTGCGCCCGGAGGGGGGCGGCACCGAGCTGCGCATCCAGCCCGCCGCACTGGCCGAGGCCGAGGTGGTGGAGCACGCCCTCGACGAGGGGGAGCACGTGATCGAGCTGTCCGTCGGCCGGCTGTTCCTGGGCGACTCCACGTTCCGCTGGAGCTACGTGGTCGACAGCATCGCTCCCGAGATCGACCTGCCGAGCAGCCTCGATCCCGTGGCCATCGACGAGCCCGTCACGGTGACCGGCACCGTGGAGGAGGGCGTGGAGCTGCTCTACGCCGGCCAGCCCATCGATGAGCGCAACGGCGAGTTCTCCGTGGAGTTCGCCACGCCGCCCACCGGGGCCCTGCCGTTCGAAGCCATCGACGAGGCCGGCAACCGCACCACCGCCACCGTGGTGGTGCCCGTCCTGTACCCGGCCGCCTCCAAGGCCGCCCACGTCAGCACCGCGGCCTGGGCGAACGACGAGCTCCGTGCCGGGGTCATCGACCTCATCGACCGCGGCCTGATCGACACCGTGCAGCTCGACCTCAAGGACGAGTCGGGCACCATCGGGTACGACTCGCAGGTCCCCAAGGCCCAGGAGATCGGCGCAGTGCGCGCCGACGTCGACCTGGCCGAGACCGTGGCCGAGCTCGAGAGCCGGGGCGTGCGGGTGGTCGGACGGCTGGTGGCCTTCCGCGATCCGGTCTACTCCGCCGCGGCGTGGGCCGCGGGCGACACCGACCAGGTGCTGCAGACCCCCGACGGCGGGATGCTCGCCACCTATGGCGGCTTCACCAACTACGCCCACGACGAGGTGCGCCAGTACAACCTCGACATCGCCCTTGAAGCGGTGGAGCTCGGCGTCCACGACATCCTGTGGGACTACATCCGTCGCCCAGAGGGCGAGCCCTCCTCGATGGTGGTGCCCGGCCTGGTCGGGCCCAGCTCGGAGTCGGTCACCGGCTTCCTGGCCGACACCCACGCCGCGCTGCGGGAGCGGGGCGCCTACCAGGGCGCCTCCGTGTTCGGCGTCGCCGCCGCCGCCGGCGACAGCATCGCCCAGGACGTGCCCGCCATGGCCGAGGTGGTCGACTACCTCGCACCGATGATCTACCCGTCGCACTGGGGCCCGGGCATGTACCGGGTCGACAGCCCGATCACGCAGCCCTACGACATCACCTTCAAGTCGCTGGAGGACTTCCAGCGGGTCACCGCCGGCACCGGCGTGCGCCTCCTGCCCTGGCTCCAGGACTTCACCCTCTACGGCGTGCCCTACGGCCCCGAAGAGGTGAAGGCCCAGATCGACGCCGCCGCCGCCCTCGGCATCGACGGCTACTTCCTCTGGAACCCGAACGTCCGCTACACGGCGGACGCCCTCACCCCCATCCCCTAGCGGGCGGGGGCAGCGGTCAGCCGAAGAGGTGGGCCAGCTCAGCCGGAGCGACCTCCTCGAGCTGGGCGTAGGTGCACGACTCCGGGGTGCGGTCGCTGCGGAAGCGCACCAGCCGGCCCCCGTGGCGGAAGCGTCCGGCCATCACGTGCTCGTAGCGCACCTCGGCCACCAGCTCGGTGCGCAGCGGCTCCCAGCTGAGGTCCTTCTTGGCGTTCCAGCGACTCACGCCACCGGGCATCCGACCCGACTCCCTCGCCTCGCTGGCCGCCTCCGCCCAGTCGCGCCAGGGGTGCTGCTCGAGGGCGTCGACGCGCAGCGGCGCCAGCTCGTCGACGAGCTCCCGCCGCCGAGCGGCGGTGAAGCTGCTGGCCACGCCCACGTGGTGCAGCGTGCCGTCGTCGTCGAACAGGCCGAGGAGCAGCGAGCCCACCCCTTCGCCGTCCTTGTGCCAGCGGAACCCGGCCACGACGCAGTCGGCGGTGCGCTCGTGCTTCACCTTCCACATCACCCGCTTGTCCTGCTGGTACGGCGAGTCGGCCGGCTTGGCCATCACGCCGTCGAAGCCGGCCCCCTCGAAGCGGGTGAACCAGTCTTCGGCCACGGAGGGGTCGTCGGTGATGGGCGTGAGGTGCACTCGGGCCAGCGAGCCGTCGAGGATCCCCTCCAGCAGGCGGCGGCGCTCACTGAAGGGCTCCTCGGAGAGGTCGCGATCGTCGAGGGCCAGAAGGTCGAAGGCCACGAAGCTGGCCGGGGTCTCCTCGGCCAGGCGGTTGACCCGCGACTCGGCGGGGTGGAGGCGCTGCTGCAGCGTGTCGAAGTCGAGGCCGCTGCCGGTGACCACCACCACCTCGCCGTCGACCACGCAGCGGTCGGGCAAGGCGGCGCGCAGGAGGTCGACCAGCTCTGGGAAGTAGCGGGTGAGGGGCCGGTCGTTGCGGCTCCCGAGCTCGAGCTCGTCGCCGTCGCGGAACACCACACAGCGGAACCCGTCCCACTTCGGCTCGAAGAGCAGGCCGGCATCGTGGGGGACGGCGTGCACGGCCTTGGCCAGCATCGGCTTCACGGGCGGCATCACCGGCAGGTCCATCGGCTCGACGGTACCCCCGGCACAGAACTAGAACCTGTTCTAGTGAACCTCCGACCGACCCCGGCCCCCTCGTCCGCGTGGACGTAGACGACACCCCGGCCGAGGCCGCCGTGCGGGCCGAGGCCCGCACCTGGTTGGAGTCGGTGGCCAAGCGCCGGGGCGACGGCGACGGCGACTGGCAGTCGTTCCGAGCCAAGAACGACGAGGACGACCTGGCCCAGCTCGAGATGGCCAAGGCCTGGCAGCGCACGAAGTTCGTCGCCGGCTGGGCGGCACCGCACTGGCCCGTCGAGCTCGGCGGGCGCGGCCTCACCGGCATCGAGGCCGGTGCCGCCTCCGAGGAGGAGGCGGCCTTCGACGTGGCGGCCAACTTCTTCGTGGTCGGCATCGACATGGCCGGCCCCACGCTGATGGCCCACGGCACGCCTGAGCAGCAGCAGCGGTTCCTCGAGCCGATGCTGCGGGGCGACGAGGTGTGGTGCCAGCTGTTCAGCGAGCCGGGCGCCGGGTCCGACCTCGCCTCGCTCGGCACGCGGGCCGTGCGCGACGGCGACGAGTGGGTGCTCACCGGCCAGAAGGTGTGGACGTCGTCGGCCCACACGGCCGACTGGGGCATCTGCCTGGCCCGCACCGACCCCGACGTGGCGAAGCACGCCGGCATCACCTACTTCCTCGTCGACATGCACGCCCCCGGCGTGACGGTGCGCCCACTGCGGCAGATCGACGGCGCCATCCACTTCAACGAGGTGTTCCTCGACGAGGTCCGGGTGCCCCACCGGCACGTGGTGGGCGACGTCGGCGACGGCTGGCGGGTGGCCATGACCACCCTCACCGCGGAGCGCACCTCGATCGGGCAGGGCGGCCAGGTCGGGTGGCGCGACGTGGCCGAGCTGGCTCGACGCTTCGACCGCTCCGACGATCCGGTGCTGCGCCAGGAGATCGCCACCCTCGCCACCCGCGAGATGGTGCAGCGGTGGCTCGTCTACCGGGCGCGCACCGCCACGGCCCGCGGCGTGCCGCCCGGCCCGGAGGCGTCGGTGCTCAAGCTGGTCAACAGCCACCAGGTGGAGCACCTCGGAGCCGTGGTGCTGACGGTGCTCGGCCCCACCGGCATGCTCTGGCACGACGCCGCACCCGAGGGGGGCTTCTGGCAGGACGTGTTCCTGTTCCAGTGGTCGAGCCGAATCGGCGGCGGTACCGAGAACATCCAGCGCAACATCCTCGCCGAGCGGGTCCTCGGCCTCCCCCGGGAGCCCGACCCCCTCAAGGGCCAGCCCTGGAAGGACCTCCCCAAGGGCTGATCCACCGGTTGGGCGTGCGGGGTCGCGGTCAGGCGCGCGTCCAGACCGACCCGGAGGTGTAGCGGCGCAACCCCAGCGTGAAGGTGACCACCGCCGCCACCGCGAACGCGGCGGCCACCCCGCCGAGGGCCAGCGCCCGGCCGGGGTCGAGATCGTCGATGAGCTGGGCGGGGACGGCCGCGATGAACGCGGCGGGCACCACCGTGAACAGGAGGATGCGCACCGTGCCGGCGAACAGATCGACCGGGTAGGCGCCCAGCAGGAGCATGCTGTGGAAGCCCAGCTCGCCGCTCTCGCTGCGCCCCAGGAAGAAGGCCAGCGCACCGGTGAGCACGAGGAACCCGGTGAGCAGGGTGGCCGAGGCCAGGACCACGAGCACGAAGGCCAGGGCCCGCCCCGGGGTGGGTCGGCCGGCCACGGCGAACAGCCCGATGCCGAACACGAGGTCGCCCAGGTTGACGGGCTCGATCCTTCGCAGGAGCACGAACGGCAGCGGCGACACGGGCAGCATGAGCACAGCGTCGAGCTCGCCCCCGACGGCCATGGCGCCGATGCGGCGCGCGTTGGCGACGAAGCCCAGAGCGATCCCGCCGGCCGCCGTGAGGACGGCCTGCAGCAGCAGGATGCTGTCGCGGTCCCATCCCCCGAGCGTGCCGACGCGGTCGAAGAACAGCACCCAGAACACCACCCAGACGAAGTCGTTGACCATCATCACCAGCATCTGGGCGACCAGAGCGGCCGGCTTGGCCACCACCTCCGCGAAGGCGTTGCGCACCGTTGCCGCCAGCCCTCTCATCCGCCGACCACCTGCAGCCGGCGCTCTCCCGAGCGGAAGGCCGCCGTGGCGACCACGCCGAGGACCGCGATCCACATCAGCTGCTCGACGAGGAGCAGGGGCTCCCAGCTCCCCGACGCCAACCGGGCCGGCACGTACGCCATGGCCCGGAACGGCATGAGCATGGCGGCGCGCTGGACACCGTCGGGCAGCAGCTCCAGGGGGATGATCATGCCGCCGGTGATGAACACCGCCTTCAGGTACAGGAACCACACGGAGCCGGCGTCGCGGATCCAGAAGGCGATGGCGGCGACCGCGTGCTGGGCCAGGAGGTTGGCGGTGATGGCCAGCACCAGGCTGGGCGCCACCAGCAGCAGGGTCGCGGGTCGCGGCGGGCCACCGGCGACGAACGTGGACAGCAGCGCGCCGGACACGAACAGAGCGGCCACCTTGGGCAGGCCCCGGCCCACCTCGTTGGCCACGCGCACCCCCAGCACGGAGGCGGGACGCAACAGCTCCACCGCCACGGTCCCGTGGGCGATGTCCCTGCCGATGTCCTCGATGTGACGGGCGTTGACGGCCACGATCGCCGCCTCCGACGTGATGATGTACCAGGTGAGGGCCACGGCGCTGTAGCCGGCCAGATCCCCGCCGTTGGCGCTCACAGCGACCCGCCACAGCCCAGTGAGCGTGCCCACGATCACCAGGTAGAAGGCGATCGACACGACCAGGCCGCCCCGATCGGCCAGGCTCCGCTGCGCCGACCCGCGCAGCGCCTCGCGCAGGGCGCGCCCGGTCATGGGGCCGGGAGCTCGTAGATCTCGCCGATCACCTGCTCCAGCGGCGGATCGACGACGGAGACGTCGGTGACCGCGGGACCGGTGAGGAGCTCGTCGAGCACCTCGCGGATCGGCGTGCGCGTGGTGTCGACCACCAGCCGCATGAGCTGCTCGCTGTGCTCCAGCACAGTCACCCCCGGCTGCGCCGGAGCCGGGATCGGGGCCACCAGCCCCACCTCGACCACCTTGGTGGCCAGCAGCCGGCGCCGCATGGCCGCCACCTCGTCGTCGTAGATCACCTCGCCGTGGTTGATGACCACGGCCCGCTCGGCCACGTGCTCGATGTCCGCCACGTCGTGGGAGGTGAGGAAGATCGTGGTCCCCTGCTGCTCGTTGAGCCGCACCAGCAGCTCGCGGAACCGCTGCTTGGCCACCAGGTCGAGGCCGATGGTGGGCTCGTCGAGGAAGAGGATCTCGGGATCGTGGAGCAGGACGGCCGTGAGCTCGCAGCGCATCCGTTGCCCGAGCGACAGGGACCGGACCGGCTGATCGAAGAGGTCGGAGGCCTCCAGGAGCTCGCCGAGCTCCGCGATCCGGCGGAGCTCGGTGGGGCGGTCGAGCCCGTAGATGGCGGCCAGCATGCGGTACGACTGCCGTGGGGACAGCTCGAGCCACAGGAGGGATCGCTGCCCGAAGAGCGTGCCGATGCGGCGGGCCAGGCGACGACGGTCCTGCCACGGCGTGAGGCCGAGGACGGTGGCCTCACCCGCGGTCGGGTGGAGGATCCCCGTGAGGATCTTGATCGACGTCGACTTCCCCGCGCCGTTGGGCCCGATGTAGGCCAGCCGCTCACCCGACGCCACGCTCAGGTCGATGGCGCGCACAGCCTCGATGCGACGGCGCGACCGTCGCCGACCCGTCTCGAACACCTTCGTGAGCCCACGCGCCTCGATCACCGGGACCATGGTGACCTACCGCGCCGCCGTCGGCAGCGTGGTTTCAGCTGCGGCGGCCGTCTCGGCGCTCAGAAGCGGACGAGGCCGCCGGGCCGGGCGCCGGTCGGCTCGCCGTGCTCCATCGTGACCTGGCCGGCCACGAGGGTGGCCACGTAGCCGTCGGCCCGCTGGATGAGCCGCCGCCCGCCGGCCGGGAGGTCGAACACCATCTCCGGTGCCCGCAGGTGCATCGCCTCGAGGTCGATGAGGTTGACGTCGGCCCGCTTGCCGGGCTCGAGCACCCCGCGGTCGGTGAAGCCGTAGGCGGCGGCGGTGCGCGAGGTCTGCAGGCTCACGGCGTGCTCGAGCCCGAGGCGCGGACCGCGCGTGCGCTCGTTGACCCAGTGGGTGAGCAGATAGCTGGGCATGCTCACATCGCAGATGAGGCCGCAGTGGGCACCGCCGTCGGAGAGGCCGAGCACGGTGTTGGGGCTCGACATCATCTCCAGCAGAGCCTCGTGGTCGTGGTCGGCGTAGCTGGCCAAGGGTGCGAAGAGGAACGCCTCCCCTCCTCGCTCGAGGAGCCAGTCGAGCACGACGGCCTGTGGGTCGCGCCCGTAGGCCTCGGTCACGCCGGCCACGCTCGCCGTGCGAGGCGGCTCGTAGTCGGGCGGATCGCCGAGGGGGAAGATCTGCTCCCAACGCTGCATGAGGCCGCGGGCGATGGGGTTGCGGGTCTGGGGCTCCTCGGCCAGCAGCGCCGCCCGCACGTCGGGCTGGGCGAGGCGGGCCACCCGCTCCGCCAGCGGCAGGTCGGCCAGCGCTCGGTAGGTGGGGTGGGTGGAGAAGGGGTGCAGCGACGACTGCAGCCCGAAGAGCATGCCGGTGGGGCGGCAGGACACCTGCGGGATGATGTTGCGACCGGCGGCGTGGTCCTCGACGGCGGCGGCCAGCGCCTCCCGCCAGGCCTCGGGTGCGTAGCCCGCTTGGGCGAGGGTGTAGGTGGCCGTGGCACCGGTGCGCTCCACCAGCTCCACCAGCCAGTCGCGATCTGCGGCACCGCCCTGGGCGTCGGAGACGAGCTGGAACACGCCGTGGCCGGCGCGGGCGATGGCGTCCCCGAGCGCGAGCAGCTCCTCCGGAGCGGCGGTCGTGCCCGGGACGAGGCCGTGCTTCGACGTGTGGAGGATCGTGCGGCTGGTGCTCACGCCGCACGCACCGGCCCGGAGCCCCTCCTCCGCCAGCCGGGACATCTCGGCGATGTCCTCAGCGGTCGGATCCTGCTCGTGGGCACGGTCCCCCATCACGTAGGCCCGCAGTGCGGCGTGCGGCACCTGGGCCGCGACCTCGATGGCGCGGGGCGTCTTGTCGAGCGCATCGAGGTACTCGGGGAAGCTCTCCCAGTCCCACGCGATGCCTTCGTGCAGCGCGCTGCCGGGGATGTCCTCCACCCCCTCCATCAGCTCGATGAGGAAGTCCTTGCCGTCGGGGCGCACCGGCGCGAAGCCCACACCGCAGTTGCCCATCACCACCGTGGTCACGCCATGCCAGCTCGAGGGCGTGAGCTCGGGGTCCCAGGTGACCTGGCCGTCGTAGTGGGTGTGGATGTCGACCCAGCCGGGGGCCACCACGAGGCCGTCGGCGTCGATCTCCCGCGCGCCGGTGCCGTCGACGCGGCCCACCTCGGTGATGCGCCCACCGTCGATGGCCACATCGGCGGTGACGGCGTCAGCACCGGTGCCGTCGACGACGGTCCCTCCACGGATCACCAGCTCGTGCATGTCGCGCTCCCCCGGTTCTGTGGACGTCCACGACCGCTATGCGGACGTCAGCGTCCACAGATCATGGCTGGACTTGACCGGGCGGTCTAGTTTTCGCCGCTCTCGGCTCGCCACTACCGTGGCCGACGTGACCGAGCGAACCATGAGCGATCGCCTGACCGAGCTGGCCAAGCGCAAGGAGCAGGCCCTCCACGCAGGGTCGGAGCGCTCGGTGGAGCGCCAGCACTCGAAGGGCAAGATGCTGGCGCGGGAGCGCATCGAGTTCCTGCTCGACCCCGGCTCCTTCCACGAGCTCGACATGCTGGCCCGCCACCGGGCCCACGACAGCGGCCTGCTCGAGCGGCCCTACACCGACGGCGTGGTCACCGGGTGGGGCACGGTCCACGGCAAGAAGGTCTTCATCTTCAGCCAGGACTTCACCGTGTTCGGCGGCGCGCTGGGCGAGGTGTTCGCCGAGAAGATCCACAAGGTCATGGACCTCGCCATCAAGGTCGGCGCCCCCCTCATCGGGCTCAACGACGGCGCCGGCGCCCGCATCCAGGAAGGCCCTGTCTCCCTGGCCAGCTACGGCGGCATCTTCCACCGCAACGTGCAGGCCTCAGGGGTGATCCCGCAGATCAGCGTGATCCTCGGACCGTGCGCCGGTGGAGCCGTGTACTCCCCCGCCATGACCGACTTCATCTTCATGGTGAAGGAGCACTCGCACATGTTCATCACGGGGCCCGACGTGGTGAAGACGGTCACCGGTGAGGAGGTCACCCTCGAAGAGCTGGGCGGCGCCATGTCGCACGCCTCGAAGTCGGGCGTGGCCACCTTCGTGGGCGACGACGAGGAGAGCGTCCTGGAGGAGGTGCGCTACCTGCTCAGCTTCCTGCCGGCCAACAACCTCGAGGAGCCGCCGGCGATCGTCAGCACCGACGATCCGATGCGCGAGTGCACCGAGCTGCGCGACCTCATGCCCGCCAGCCCCAACATCCCCTATGACATGAAGACGGTCATCTCGGCCGTGGTCGACGACGGCGACTACGTGGAGTACTTCCCCCACTGGGCCGGGTCGATCACGTGCGGGTTCGCTCGGCTCGACGGGCACCCGGTGGGGGTGGTGGGCAACCAGCCGATGGTGCTGGCCGGCGTGCTCGACGTGAACAGCGCCGAGAAGGCCGCCCGCTTCGTGCGCACCTGCGATGCCTTCAACATCCCGCTCATCACCTTCGTCGACGTGCCCGGCTTCCTCCCAGGCGTCGACCAGGAGCACGGCGGCATCATCCGCCATGGCGCCAAGCTGCTCTACGCCTACTGCGAGTCGACCGTGCCCCGCATCCAGGTGATCACCCGCAAGGCCTACGGCGGCGCCTACGTGGTGATGAACTCGAAGTCGATCGGGGCCGACCTGGCCTTCGCCTGGCCGTCAGCGGAGCTGGCCGTGATGGGCCCGCAGGGGGCGGTGGAGATCGTCTACCGCAAGGAGCTGGCCGCCGCCGACGACCCCGTCGCCAAGCGGACCGAGCTGGTCGACGAGTACACCGAGAAGTTCTGCAACCCCTACGTGGCTGCCGAGCGGGGCTTCGTCGACGACGTGATCGACCCCGCCGAGACCCGCATCAAGCTGGTGGCCGGGCTGGAGCTGCTGCGCTCGAAGCGCGAGGAGCTCCCGAAGCGGAAGCACGGCAACGTGCCGCTGTGACCTGCTGATGGAGATCTCCCCCACCCCCACCGACGAGGAGGCTGCGGCCATCGCCGCCGCCATCGAGTGGTCGTGGCCGCGCGTCGTCGTGGCCGACAGCCCGGAGCCGCCGCCGCGCTGGCGCTTCGCCGGCCGCTGGTGGACCAAGCCCATCCCGGTGCGCCGCGACCGCCCCTGGTAGCCGGTCCCACGCATCGCTGGTGCGGCCTGCGTAGCCTCACGCC
>JBPPMN010000329.1:0-24951 GCA_051306055.1 Acidimicrobiales bacterium | reverse complement strand
GACAGCCCCTCCGCCCCCACCCCGGCCACCGAGGCATAGCCAGGTGGCTGCGCCCCGCTCGCCTGGGTCCGCCATCCAGCTGGCGCCACCCCTCGGTGCCATCGCCAGCCGTCGCTCCCTGTCGCACGCGGAGGCGCTGACGCTCCTGGAGGAGGCCGAGGACACGCTGCGGGCCATCGGCGTCGGCGAGATCGATGCCTTCGTGGTCTCGGATGGGACGTCCACCCAGCGGGTGTTCACCCTGTCGACGGCCGACCGTCCCTACCGGCACTTCGTCGAGAACATGCGTGACGGCGCCGCGACGCTGTCGCCTGACGGGGTGATCCTCTACGGCAACCGACGGCTGGCCGAGCTCCTGGCGTGCACCAGAGCCGAGCTCCTCGGCGCCCGGCTCTCGGCATTCATGTACGGCCACGACGACCTCGACTGGACGACCACCCGTGGCTCCGGCCCCGGCGGCACGACCGTGGAGCTCGACCTCATCGACGTCCGGGGCGCCACCGTGCCCGTGCTGGTGGGGATCTCCCCGCTCGTCGAGGAGGATGACGACCTGGTGTGCCTGACCTTCACGGACCTCAGCGCTCAGCGGGCCCAGGAGCAGGAGATCAGCCGTCTGGGCGCGGCGCAGGAGGCACGCCTGGCTGACCTCCAGCAGGCGCAGGCCGCCCTCACGAAGCAGGCCACCCACGACGCGCTCACCGGGCTCCCGAACCGAGACCTGCTGGTCGATCGCATCGATCAGGCGCTGCGCCAGGCCGCCCGTGCGCGCCAGTGCACCGCCTTGTTCTTCATCGACCTCGACCGGTTCAAGAACGTCAACGACACCCGGGGCCATGCGGTGGGAAACCGGGTCCTCCGCGGCGTCGCCGAGCGATTGGCCGCCGTGACGAGGGACATGGACACCGTGGCTCGCATCGGGGGCGACGAGTTCGTGGTGCTGGCGCCCAACATCGGGAACCACCTGCACGCCGTCGACGCCGGCACCCGCATCGTGCACGAGCTGATGCGCCGCTGCGCCGACCCGACCGAGAGCGTCAACGCCAGCGTGGGCATCGCGCTGTCGGAGGACGGGCGGGGCAGCGCAGAGGTGCTCCTCCACGAGGCCGACACCGCCATGTACCAGGCCAAGGAGGCCGGGGGTGCTCGCTGTGCCCTGTTCGACGACCGCCTGGCAGAGGAGGTCCGCGGCCGGAAGGCGGCGCAGTCGGCCCTGCAGGCAGCGCTCGACGAAGGCCGGGTGGCCCCCTACTACCAGCCCATCATCGACCTCGCGACCGGGCGGATCTCGGGCTTCGAGGCCCTGGCCCGGCTGGTGGAGCGGGACGGGACGGTGCTGCCCCCCGCGTTCTTCATCCCGGTGGCCGAGGAGAGCGGACTCGTCCTCCCGCTGGGCGCCCAGATCCTCGAGCGTGCGTGCCAGCAGGCCACCCTCTGGCCCGGCCACGACAGCATCGATCTGGCCGTCGCGGTGAACGTCTCGAGTCGGCAGCTCGAGCCCGGCGACCTCACCGCAGTCGTGTGCAACACGCTGGCTCGCACCGGCCTGCTGCCGTCACGGCTGCACCTCGAGCTGACCGAGACAGCGATCATGGACCTGCACCCGGAGATCCTGCGCCAGCTGTCCAGGATCCGGGAGCTCGGCGTGCAGATCGGCCTCGACGACTTCGGCACCGGGTACGCATCGCTGACCCACCTGCGTCGCCTGCCGCTCGACTTCGTCAAGGTGGACCGCTCGTTCGTGCAGGGCTTGGGCCACGACGCCGGCGACGAGCGCATCGTCAGCGCCGTGGTCGACCTCGCCCGCAACCTCGGGCTGCGGTCGGTGGGCGAGGGCGTCGAGACCGAGGAGCAGCTCCACCGGCTCCGCGAGCTGGGCTGCGACGAGGGCCAGGGCTACCTCTTCGCCCGTCCCGCCCCACCCGAGGAGCTGCTGTTCACGGTGTCCGACCTTCCCTGACCGACCCTGGCGCGCGGCGACGACCCGCTCCGTCGGGGATCAGCGGTGGCCTTCGCCGGCAGCCGGGGCCTGCCCGGACGGCGAGGCCTTGCCACGGTGCGAAGATGCCGCCATGACCACCATCGGCACCCCCCTGTCCCGGTCCGCGACCCGCGTGCTGATGCTCGGCTCGGGCGAGCTGGGCAAGGAGGTGGTGATCGAGCTGCAGCGCCTCGGCTGCGAGGTGATCGCCTGCGACCGGTACGCCGACGCCCCCGCCATGCAGGTGGCCCACCGGAGCCACGTGCTCTCCATGCTCGACGCAGCCGAGCTGCGACGCGTGGTGGAGCTCGAGCGACCCGACCTCGTGGTCCCCGAGATCGAGGCCATCGCCACCAGCGCACTGCTCGAGCTGGAGGCCGCGGGCATCCACGTGGTGCCCACGGCTCGAGCGGTGCACCTCACGATGGACCGCGAGGGCATCCGCCGCTTCGCCTCCGAGGAGCTGGGCCTGCCCACGTCGCCCTACCGCTTCGTCGACACCGAGGCAGAGCTGCGGGCGGCCCTGCCGGAGATCGGCCTGCCGGCCGTCCTCAAGCCGGTCATGTCCTCCAGCGGCAAGGGGCAGAGCGTCATCCGATCCGATGGGGAGGTCGTCGCGGCCTGGGCCTACGCCCAGGCCGGGGGACGCTCCGGCGGGGGGCGGTGCATCGTGGAGGGCTTCGTCGACTTCGACTACGAGATCACCGTGCTGACGGTCTCGGCGGTGAACGGGATCCAGTGCTGCCCGCCGGTGGGGCACGTGCAGGTCGACGGCGACTACCGGGAGTCGTGGCAGCCAGCGACCATGACCGCCGCCGCCTGGTCCGCAGCGCAGGACATGGCGACCGCGGTGGTGCGCGGGTTGGGGGGCCACGGGGTCTTCGGCGTCGAGCTGTTCGTCCGAGGGGACGGCGTGACCTTCAGCGAGGTGAGCCCGCGCCCCCACGACACCGGCCTGGTGACGCTCGGGAGCCTCAACATGAGCGAGTTCGCGCTCCACGCACGCGCCATCCTCGGCCTCCCGGTGCCCCCGGTGACCCTGCTCCGATCAGCCGCCTCCGTCCCCCTGCTCGGCGACGGAGACGGCATCCCCCGCTTCGAGGGGCTCGAGGTCGCGCTGGCCGAGCCCGACTCGCAGGTGCGCCTGTTCGGCAAGCCGATCTGCGAGGGCCAGCGCCGCCTCGCCGTGTGCATCGCGGCCGCCAGCACGATCGACGAGGCCCGGGCCACCGCCGCCCGCATGGCCGAAGGGATCAGCATCGAGCTCGATCCCGTCGACGGTGGCGGGCCCCGCCGCGACGAGGACGAGACCTGACGTCAGGTCTCGTCGTCGCTGAGCAGCTCGGCCAGGAGCGCCTTGGCCCGCCGCTCGATGTCGTCGACGATCGGGCGGACCTCCGCGACGGGCTTGCCGGCCGGGTCGGTGAGGTCCCAATCGAGGTAGCGCTTCCCGGGGAACACGGGGCAGGCGTCGCCGCACCCCATCGTGATGATCACGTCGGCCGCGCGGGCGGCGTCGTCGGTGAGCAGCTTCGGGAACTCCTTCGACACGTCGAGCCCCCGCTCGGTGAGGAGCTGGGCCACCGCCGGGTTGATGGCCTCCCCAGGGGCCGAGCCGGCGGAGCGCACCACCACCCGACCGCCGCCGTGGTGCTCGAGGAGCAGCCGGGCGGCCACCGACCGGCCGGCGTTGTGGGTGCAGACCACCAGGATCTCGGGGACGCTCATCGCGCTACCTCCGGATAGAACCGACGCCGAGCCCACAGGGCCACGTAGACCAGGCCCACCAGCACCGGCACCTCGATGAGCGGGCCCACCACCCCGGCGAGCGCCTGGCCGGAGCTCACGCCGAACACGCCGATGGCCACCGCGATGGCCAGCTCGAAGTTGTTGCCGGCGGCCGTGAAGGCGACGGTGGCGTTGCGGTCGTAGGGCAGGCCCATGCGCAGGCCGAGGGCGAACGACGCCGTCCACATGATGGCGAAGTACACGAGCAGCGGCAGCGCGATGCGGGCCACGTCGAAGGGCTCCGAGGTGATGGCGTCGCCCTGCAGGGCGAAGAGCACCACGATGGTGAACAGCAGGCCGTAGAGGGCCACCGGCCCGATGCGGGGCAGGAAGGTGTGCTCGTACCACTCCGTGCCCTTGCGTCGCTCTCCGATGAGGCGGGTGAGGAAGCCGGCCAGCAGCGGCACGCCCAGGAAGATGAGCACCGACTTGGCGATCTCCCAGATGGAGACGTCGAGCGCCTCCTGATCGAACCCGAGCCAGCTCGGCAGCAGCTCGAGGTAGAAGTAGCCGAGCAGCGAGTAGGCGACGATCTGGAAGAAGGAGTTGACCGCCACCAGGAAGGTGGCCGCCTCACGGTTGCCGCCGGCCAGGTCGTTCCAGATGAGGACCATGGCGATGCAGCGGGCCAGGCCCACGATGATCAGCCCGGTGCGGTACTCGGGCAGGTCGGGCAGCAGCGCCCACGCGAGGGCGAACATGAGCGCCGGCCCGACCACCCAGTTCAGGAACAGCGACAGGCCCAGCATGCGCCGATCGGCGGTGACGGCGCCCAGCTTCGAGTACCGCACCTTGGCCAGCACCGGGTACATCATGAGCAGCAGGCCGACGGCGATGGGCAGGGAGACGGTATCGACCTTGACCCGGTCGAGGGTGTCGTCGAGCCCGGTGAAGAGGCGCCCCAGGCCGATGCCGAGCACCATGGCCACGCCGATCCACAGCGGCAGGAAGCGGTCGAGGGTGGACAGCCGCTCCAGGACGGCCGCGTCCTCGGGGAGCGGCGGGGCGTCGTCGACGGTGCTCACTCGCAGGGCCGCCGACGTTGGCCCGGAGCGGGGGACTCGTCGCCCAGCGCGGTGATCTGGCCACCCACGGCCTCGAGCACCCCGGGCGACAGGCGGTAGTACGTCCACTGCCGGTGCTTCTCCGACTCGACGAGCCCGGCCTCGCGCAGCACCTTGAGGTGGTGCGACACCAGCGGCTGCGGCACCTCCAGGCCCTCGGCGAGGTGGCACACGCAAAGCTCCTCGGCCGACAGCAGCTCCAGGATCTGCCATCGGCGGGGCTCGGCCAGGGCCTTCAGCACGGCGGACCGACCGACCCGCTCGCTCACATCAACGGTCATGCACATACAGTAGCGTTGATCAGAGCGGGGACCGACCGCCTCGGGGAAGGGTGACCTTCGGCCCTGGCGACGGCCCGAGGCGGAGCGCACCATCGATGGTGAAGGGAACCACCGAGGAGATGGTGACATGACACAGGTCCACGAGCACCGCACCGCCTTCACCGCCGTCAGCGACACCATCCGCGACCTCCGCGACGCCGAGGTCCGGCTCCGCGAGGAGCAGGAGGCCACGTGGCGCCGGTACCTGAAGGAGGTCGACCAGATCCTGGCCGCCGACCTGCGCTGCGACGACCGCTCCCGCGAGGTGGACCTCATCGACCACGAGCTCCTCGCCGGCCTGCGCGGTCGACTCGACGACCTCCGGGTGCAGGCCAAGCTGGCCACCATGGAGGGTGAGGACGTCCTGGCCCAGCTGCGGAGCACGATCACCCGCCTCACCGGCCACGTGCACCTCCCCCACCACTGAGCCCTGCGCGTTAGACAAGCAGGGTGACCGTGATCCCTGCACCGAGCACGCCTGATGCCGTCGTCCGGCTCTTGGTGCCGGGCACCAACGTGGTGGTCCCGCTGGCCAACGGCGAGCCGGTGAGCGTGGTCGACGCCATCGAGGACGCCGCCGAGGCCCGCACCATCGACGGTGTGCGGGTGCACCAGATGCACGCGCTCCACGACCGCCGCTACTTCGACGGGCGCTACGGCGACCGGCTGCGCCACATCAGCTACTTCCTGTCCCACCTCACCCGGCCCCGCTTCCATGCCGGCACCGTCGACCTCGTGCCCTGCAACTTCAGCGAGGTGCCCATGCTCCTCGCCCGCCTCGAGCGGCTGGTGGTGGTGGCTGCGTGCACCCCGCCCGACCGTCACGGCTACGTGAGCCTGGGCACCAACGCCGACTACGTGGCGCCGTTCATCGGGAAGGTGCCCTTCTTCCTCGAGGCCAACCCGCAGATGCCGCGCAGCATGGGTCGCAACAGCCTGCACCTCTCACGAGCCGAGGGGTGGTGCGAGGTCGACCGCCCCCTGGTGGAGGTTCCCCCTGCCGAGCCCGGCCCGCTCGACCGCCGCATCGCAGCCCTGGTGGCCGAGCGGATCCCCGACCGCGCCTGCATCCAGGCCGGCATCGGCTCCATCCCCAACGGCGTGCTCGAGGCCCTGGGCGACCACCGCGACCTCGGCATCCACACCGAGCTGCTCTCCGACGGGGCCATCGACCTCGTGGAGCGCGGCGTGGTGAACGGGGTGCACAAGGTGCGGCGACCCGGCAAGGTCGTGACCACCTTCGCCCTCGGCACCCGACGCCTCTACGACTTCATCGACGCCAACCCCGCCCTCGAGCTCCTTCCGGTCGACTGGATCAACGACCCCCGCGTCATCGCTCAGGAGCGGCTGTTCGTGTCGATCAACGCCACCGTGCAGATCGACTTCCTGGGCCAGGCGGCGTCCGAGACGATCGGCGGCCGGTACTGGTCGGGCAGCGGCGGTCAGGCCGACTTCGCCCGGGGGGCCATGTACTCCCCCGGCGGGCAGGGCTTCCTGGTGCTCCCCTCCACCGCCGCGCGAGGCACGGTGTCGCGCATCGTGCCTCGGCTCACCGAGGGTGCCCCGGTCACGACGGTGAAGAACACGGTCGACAAGGTCGTGACGGAGCACGGCGTGGCCGAGCTGCGCGGACGCACGGTGCGCGAGCGCACCCGGGCGTTGGTGGCCATCGCCGACCCGGCGTTCCGCGACGAGCTCGAGCGGGAAGCCCGCGCCATGGGCTGGTGGTAGTCGGCCCGAACGGCGTGCTCAGGCGTCGGCTTGGCGGATGTGGTGCTCCAGCGCCTCGGCCAGGCGCTCCCGCACGTCGTCGGGGAGCGTGGTCGTGACCACCTTCCCCTCGTAGCGGCGCAGCTCGGTGAGCACGTGGTCGAGCTGGAGCTCGGCCACGAGCAGCAGCAGCGCCGAGGTGCCGTTGTCGATCCACTCGGCCATCTCGCCCACCCAGCCGTCGTCGAGGCCGATGTCGACGAGCTTGCCGTAGAGGGCGCCCATGGCCGCGCCGCCGATCACGCCCCCCAGGGGACCGCCGACCACGAGCCCCACCAGCAGGCCCCACCAGCTGCCGGCCACCGCGCCCTTCGCTGGGGTGAGGTCGATGGTCTGCTGCACGTGCTTCTTGCCGTCGTCGCCCTTGCTGACGATCACGGCATCGGCCAGCTTGATGGCCCCCTCCTGCTGCAGGTGGGACAGGCTCAGCAGCACCTCCGACGCCCGGGAGGGCTTGTCGAACACGATCGCCACGAGCTCATCGGCCATGGGGTGAACGCTATCGGGACCGTGGCCAGACCAGCCTGGGCCTCAGCTCAGGGGAGGCGGGCGAAGGCCTCGGCGTCGGTGGTGGGCCCGGCCACCACGAGGATGTCGCCCTGGGCCAGGACGGTGTCGGGGGTGGCGTAGGTGAACGACTGGCCCGCCGGCTTCACGCACACCACCGTGACGCCGTACTTGGCCCGGATGCCCACGTCGGCCAGGGTGCGCCCGGCCACCTCGGCCGGCACCGGCGTCTCCACCATGGAGAAGTGCTCGTCGAGCTGGAACCAGTCGACCATCCGGCCACCGATCATGTGGGCCACCCGGTGCCCCATGTCGTGCTCGGGGTAGATCACGTGGTGGGCGCCGACCCGCTCGAGGATGCGGCCGTGCGCCTTGGTGACGGCCTTGGCCCAGATGTTGGGCACGCCGATGTCCTCGAGGGCCGAGGTGGCCAGGATGCTGGCCTCGATGTCGGAGCCCACGGCGACGACGGCGTGGTTGATGTCGCCCACGCCGAGCTGGCGCAGGGCCTCCTCGTTGGAGATGTCGGCGACCACCACCTGGGTGACGAGCCGCGCGTAGTACTGCACGCGGGCCTCGTCGTCGTCGACGCCGAGCACCTCGAAGCCGAGGCGCACGAGCTCGGCGGCCACAGCACCACCGAAGCGGCCGAGGCCGAGCACGACGACCTGCTCGCCGTCGGCGATGGTGGAGGCCACCGACAGGCGGCGGCCACGGGCATGCTCTCGTCGGGGTCGTTCAACCAATGATGGGCCTCTCCTCGGGATGACGATAGAGCCGATCGCGCTCGCGGAGCACGAGCGCCGCGAACAACGTGGGCGGACCCACCCGGCCGATGAACATCAGGACGATCACGACGAGGCGGGCGGCATCTGGGAGCAACGGCGTGAGGTTGGCCGAGAGTCCCACGGTGCCCAGCGCCGACACCGCCTCGAAGAGGAGGTCGGAGCGGGGCAGACCCGACACCGACACCAGCACCATGGTGGAGAGCACCACACCGCCCACCGCCATCAGCGCCACGGTGAGGGCCTGGCGGTGGGCGCCGACCGGCACCCGGCGCTTGAACACGACGACGTCGGGGTCGCCCCGCACCTCCGCCCACATCACGAAGCCCAGCAGGGCGAAGGTGGTGACCTTGATGCCGCCGGCGGTGGAGCCGCTGCCACCGCCGATGAACATGAACACCTCGGTGAGCAGGCGGGTGGGCTCCCGGAGCAGCGCCACGTCGACCGTGTTGAAGCCGGCGGTGCGCGGGGTGATGCTGTGGAACAGCCCGTTCATCACGGAGTCGCCCACCGACAGGCCGCCCAGGGTCTGGGGGTTGGTCCACTCGAACCAGGTGATCAGTGCCCAGCCCCCGAGGATGAGCACGATGGAGGTGGCCACCGTGAGCTGGGCGTGGAGGTCCCATCGCCGCGGGGAGCGGGGCTGACGGGCGATCTGGATCCACACCGGGAACCCGAGGCCGCCGATCACGATGGCCGCGGCGATGGTGGCCAGGGCGATGGGATCCGTCTGGATGCCGATGAGGCTGTCGCGGAAGAGGCCGAAGCCGGCGTTGTTGAACGCCGAGACGGCGTGGAAGAGCCCGAGGTAGAGCGCCCGCCCCGGTTCCTCGCCGTGCCGGAGCCAGAAGCGCAGGAACAGCACGAGCACGGCAGCCGACTCCACCACGAGCGTGAGCCGGATCACGCCCAGGAGGAGCGCCCGCAGGTCGCCGAGGTCGAGCGACCCACGCTCCGCGGCGGCCACCATCCGCTGGCGCATGCCGAGCCGGCGGCTCAGCACCACGATGATCAGCGACGACAGGGTCATGATGCCCAGGCCACCGATCTGGATGAGCAGCAGGATGGCGGCCTGCCCGAACCCGCTCCAGTGGGTGCCGGTGTCGACCACGTTGAGCCCCGTGACGCACACCGCCGAGGTGGCCGTGAACAGCGCCGTCAACAGGCTGGTGTCGCTCCCCGGCTGGGTGGCGAAGGGCAGCATGAGCACGGC
Source organism: Acidimicrobiales bacterium (assembly GCA_051306055.1). Taxonomy (GTDB): domain Bacteria; phylum Actinomycetota; class Acidimicrobiia; order Acidimicrobiales; family VFJN01; genus VFJN01. Next base: position 15,526 of record JBPPMN010000329.1, on the reverse strand, counting down.
GGTGCCGGTGAAGCAGGCTATGGAGAAGGCCACCACCACGTACTGGGCGGGGTGCCGCAGCAGTCTGCTGGAACCCCCGAAACGACTGGCCACGCGGGGAGGCTACGCCCGGGCCCGTCGTCGGCGTCGCATCCGCGCTGCACCCACGCAGGTGGGGGCGGGGGTGTCAGGGGCGAACGACGCTCCCATCGGCGTCGAGGCAGCCGGCCGCGGGGGTGGTGGCATCGGGCCCGCCGGGCGGACACGGCTGGAGCACCTGCGAGGTGGTCGACGGCCCGGGCGCGGTCGACGGGGTGACCCCCGGGTCCTGGCCGGTCGAGCAGGCCGCGGCGGCCAGCAGGAGCCCGCCCAGCGCCAGCGCCCTCACCGCAGCGCAGCCCGCAGCGCGGCGCCCGCGCGGTCGACCGCGGCCCTGCCGTCGTCGACCATGGAGGCCATGCCGACGAAGCCGTGGATCTGGCCCTCGTAGCGAGCGGCGTCGACGGGCACGCCAGCATCCGCCAGGGCGGCGGCGTAGGCCTCGCCCTCGTCGCGCAGCGGGTCGTACTCGGCGGTGATCACCATGGCCGGTGGCAGGCCGGCCAGTGACTCGGCGTAGAGCGGCGACACGGTCGGGTCCCTGGGGTCGCGGCCGGCCAGGTAGTGCCCGACGAACCACTCCAGGGCCGCCTTCGTGAGGAAGTAGCCCTCCGCGTTCTCCTCGATCGACGGATGGCTGAGCGTGCAGTCGACGACCGGGTACACGAGCAGCTGGAAGTCGATCTGGGGGCCGAACTCGTCGCGCACGCGCTGGCACACCACCGCGGCCAGGTTGCCGCCGGCGGAGTCGCCGCCCACCCCGAGCCGGCTGGTGGTGACCCCCAGCAGCTCGCTGTTCTCGACGGCCCAGGTGAGGGCCGTGAGGCAGTCGTCGACGGCTGCGGGGGCCGGGTGCTCGGGAGCCCGCCGGTAGTCGACCGACACCACGACGGCGCCCGAGCGGTTGGCCAGGGCCCGGCAGGTGGCGTCGGCGGTGTCGAGGTCGCCCACCACCCAGCCGCCCCCGTGGAACCACAGGAACAGCGGCGCGTCAGCGCCGATCTCGTCGGCCACCGCTGCGCTGGGGGTGTAGACGCGCACGGGGATGTCGCCGTCGGGGGACGGCACGAGGCGGTCGTCGACGCGCTTCACGTCTTCGGGCTGATCGAGCCCCGCCAAGGCGGTGAACATCGCGCGGGCTTCGTCGGGGGAGAGGTCGCTGAGCGCGGGACCACCGGCCTCGGCCATCCCGTCGAGCAGCACCTTCACCTGCGGGTTGATCGGCACGTACATCCCCCTTCGAGCGGGCCGGTGCCAGCCCTGGTGGCCGACATCCTCGCGCAGCGACCCCTACCCGATCACCGCCGGCCGTAGAACCGGTGCTCCACCACCCGCCGCGCCCGGCGGGTCACCCGGCGGTACTCCTCCCGCAGCTCGGTGGGTGTGAACCCCAGGGACCGGGCCAGCGGCGTGAGCTGCTCCGGCCGCGTCGGGAGCGCGTCGCCCGCCCCCACCACCAGGAAGCTCCGGTTCCGCGTGCCCTCGCAGAAGCGGTACGCCTCGCGCAGCGCGTCGGCATCGTCGGCCGGGAGGTGCCCGGCCTCCACCAGGTTGGCCAACGCGACCATCGTGGCCGCGCCGCGCACGCCGTGGCGCAGCTGGAGGAGCTGCACCGTGAACTCGATGTCCGACAGCGACCCCCGCCCCAGCTTGAGGTGGAAGTCGGGATCCTCATCCGGCGCGATCCGCTCCTGCTCCATCCGCGCCTTCATCCGTCGCACGGCTCGCTCGTCCTCGACCGTGAGGGGGCGGGCCGCCGACGCAGCGTGGATGGCGGCGACGAGCGAGTCGCCCAGGGCCTGGTCACCCGCCACCACCCGCGCCCGGAGGTAGGCCTGGCGCTCCCAGGTGGACGCCCAGCGCTCCAGGTAGGCGCTCCACCCCGTCAAGCTGCGCGAGAGGGGCCCACTGCGACCTTCCGGCCGCAGGTCGGGGTCGATGGCCCAGATCCGTTCGGCCGGGGTGTCGCCGCCGACGATGCGCCGGAGCCCGGCGGCCAGCCGATCGCCCTCGCTGGCGTCGCCGCCGTCGTGCACGAAGGCCACATCGAGGTCGCTGGCGTAGCCGAGCTCTCCCCCACCGAAGCGGCCGAAGGCGACGACCGCGAACGGGATCGTCGGCTCGAGCGACGCCAGGGCGACCTCGAGGGTGGCTTCGGCCAGGCGGCTCAGCTCGGCGCCCACCGCCTCCACCGCAGACTCCCCGAACACGTCGCGCGCCGCGACCCCGAGGAGGTGCCGGCGCCCCCACCGCTGCAGGCCTCGCTGGCGGGCCTCGACGCCGTCGCGCCAGGCGACGCCGGCGTGGGCGCTGGCCACGAGCTCGTCGCTCGACCGGGTGCGCAGGCGCTCGGGGTGGGGCAGGCGCTGGATGAGGTCGGGGTTGGCCACGAGGATGTCGCCCAGCTCCCGGCTGGTGCCGAGCAGGAGGGCCAGGCGACGGGCCGCGTCGGGGGCGTCGCGGAAGGCGGTGGCCAGCGTGCGCGACCGCTGGTCACCGGAGGCCAGGCGGCGCAGCCCGAGCAGGCCCAGGTCGGGATCCGGCGACTCCGACAACCACCCCAGCAGCAGCGGGAGCACCTGCTGCATCATCCGCGAGGAGCGGGTGAGGCCCCGGGTGAGCTCGGCCACCGCCTGCCGGGTGCGCTCCACGTCGGTGAAGCCGAAGGCGGCCAGGCGCTCGGCCGCCGCCTCCGGACCGAGGGAGCCGGCTCCGGCCAGCGAGGCCAGCAGGGGCCGGAACCACAGGCGCTCGTGGGTGGCCCGCACCCGTCCCCGACGCTCGGCCAGCTCCTTGTCGAAGGCCTCCGTGGGCCCGGCGTCCGGGGAGCCGCTGAACCCCACGATGCGGGCCAGGCGGCGGCGCTCCGCCCGATCGAGCGGCACCTCGTGGGTCTGCCGCTCGTCGTCGAGCTGGGCGGCGTGCTCCACTCGCCGCAGGAACCGGTACGAGGCGGCCAGGTCGTCGGCGTGGTCGGGCCCGACGTAGCCGCCCCGAGCCAGCGCTCCGAGGGCACCGAGCGTGGAGCGGTCCCGCAGCTCGCGGTCGACCCCGCCGTGCACGAGCTGGAGGAGCTGCACCGCGAACTCGATGTCGCGGATGCCGCCCAGGCCGCGCTTCACGTCGCGCTCGGCCTGGCCCCGCCGACGCGCCTGGTCCTCGGCCCGCACCTTCATGGCTCGCAGCGCCCGCAGGTCGTCGGCGCCGAAGGGCGCGTCCCACACGATGGTGGCGGCCGCCGCCGACCAGCGCCGGCCCAGCTCCTCGTCGCCGGCCACCGGCGTGGCCTTGAGCAGGGCCTGGCGCTCCCACGGCTCGGCCCACCGCTCCCAGTAGGCCTCGTACGAGGCCAGGCTGCGCACCAGCGGGCCGTCACGACCTTCGGGGCGCAGGTCGGCGTCGACCCGGAACGCGTGCCCGGCCCACTCGAGGAGCAGGCGCCCCGCCCGCTGCAGCGCGACGGGGTCGCCGTCGCCCACGAGGAGCACGTCGACGTCGCTGGCGTAGTTGAGCTCGGCCCCGCCCATCTTGCCCATGCCCACCACGGCGAGGCGCTGGGCGGCCCCCAGCGACGTGCGCACCTCGGAGTAGGCAGCCTGGAGCACGTCGGCGGCCATGGCAGCCAGCGCGGCGGTGGCCTCCTCCAGGCTCCAGGCACCGGTGAGGTCTCGCGCCGCGATGCGCAACAGCTCGCGCCGCTTCCACGCCACCACGTCGTCGAACCCGGAGGTGGGCGGCGTCGCCCGGCCGGCCTCGGGGTGGAGCACGGCGAGGGCGGCGGGATCGGTGACCAGGAGGCGTCCGAGGCTCCGGCTGGCGGCCAGCACCGCCACCAGCGCGGCCGCGGTGGTGTCGTCGAGCCCGGTGCGCACGGCGGGGTGCAGCTCGACGAGCCTCGGGAGGATGGCCCGCACCCGGTCGGGAGCCGCGGACTGCTCCACGAGGTCCCTCACCGCTGGTGCCCCTGGAGCAGCCGCACGTGCTGGACGGAGCGCTCGGCCCGCGCCCGATCCCCGTGGGCGCGGGCCGAGGCGCCCACCTCGACGGCGCCGGTCAGGGTCCACGCCGCCAGCGCGTCGAGGTCGACCTCCATGGCGCCGGCCACGAGCGCCAGGCGACGGGCGACGGTGGCCGCCGGATCGGCGGTGGCGAGCGGGTCGGGCTGGGTGATCAGCCGGGGCCCGTCGTAGGCGGGATCGCCCACCATCGGCTTGGGGTCGATGGCCAGCCACGGCTGGCGCCGCGCGGTGAGCACGTTGGTGGGGTTCAGGTCGCCGTGCAGGAGGACCGGTCGGGGGCACGCCCGCGGCAGCCGTCGCATGGTCTCGACGGCCAGGCGGCCCAGCCCAGGGTCCACGTAGGGCTGGACGAGGCGGCCCTCGAGCTCGTCGGCCCACCGGTCGAGCACCTCGGCCAGGGTGGGGAGGCCGGGGGGCGCCGCCACCCGGTGGAGGCGGGCGCCGAGCCGCGCCCCGGCGCGCACCGCGACCTCGGTGCCGCCCTCGTCGGCCAGCGCCGCGCCCGGACAGCAGCGCTCCAGCAGCAGCGCCCGGCGGTCGGGGTCGTGGGCCAGCAGGTGCACGGTCCCGTCGCCGTCCCAGGCGGCGAGGCCCGCGGCCTCGGGATCCGACTCGGGGTGCGGGAGCTGCACCTTGAGCACCGCGGCGGTGCCGTCGCTCCGGCAGACGACGGGCGCCACCCACGAGATCTGACCTCCGGGCTCGAAGGGATCGCCGACCTCGAGCTCCCACGCGTCGGCCAAGTCGGCCACCAGCGTCGGGAGCTCGGCCAACCAGGTGCGGCCCCGCTCGCCCTCCCAGGCCACGGCGGTGGCCGCCAGCCGCTCGGGGATCATGCCGATGACCGTAGCCACCCCGCCTACGCTGGGTTCGTGGCGCGCATCCGGCTCGGGCTCGGCCAGCTCAACACGGTGGTGGGCGATCTCGACGGCAACGTCGAGCGCATCCTGGCCGCCTACGACGAGGCCGAGGCGGCCGGCTGCGACCTCGTGGTCCTCCCCGAGCTGGCCATCACCGGCTACCCGCCCGAAGACCTCCTCCTGAAGCCCGGCTTCATCACGGCCAACCGCGCCGCCCTCGACAAGGTGGCGGCCCGCACGGGCCGGTGCGCGGCGGTGGTGGGCTTCGTCGATGCCGATCGCGACCTCTACAACGCTGCCGCGCTGTGCGCGGGCGGTGAGGTGGTCGGCACCTACCGGAAGCGGTTGCTCCCCAACTACGCCGTCTTCGACGAGCAGCGCTACTTCGCCCCCGGCACCGAGGCCCTCTCGCTCTACGACGTGGCCGGGGTGAAGGTGGGCATCGCCATCTGCGAAGACGTGTGGAGCCCGGAGGGCCCCATCGCCACGCAGTCGGCTGGAGGCGCCGAGCTGGTCGTGATCCCCAACGGCTCGCCCTACTTCCAGGGTCGCCACCAGGAGCGCGAGCGCATGGTGGCCACCCGCGCCGAGGACGCCCACTGCCACATCGCCTACGTGAACCAGGTGGGGGGCCAGGACGAGCTGATCTTCGATGGCGCCTCGTTCGTGGTCGACGACGACGGCGAGCTGGTGGCCCGGATGGCGCAGTTCACCGAGGGCGTCACCGTGCTCGACCTCGACATCCGCCCCGTGTTCCGCACCCGCCTCCTCGACCCACGAGGGCGCGACACCGCCGCCGCCCTGCCGGTCGTCGCGGTGTCGCCCCCCGTCGCCGCCCACCCAGGCGATGCACGGGCACCCGAGATCACACCGCTGCTGCCCCCCGTGGAGGAGGTCTACGACGCGCTGGTGCTGGCCACGCACGACTACGTCACCAAGAACGGGTTCACCGACGTCGTCTTCGGGCTTTCGGGCGGGATCGACTCCTCCCTGGTGGCGGTGCTGGCCGCCGACGCCCTCGGCCCCGAGCACGTCCACGCCGTGTCGATGCCCAGCCGCTACTCCTCCGACCACTCCCGCACCGACGCCGAGGCGCTGTGCGAGGCCGCTGGGATCGAGCTGCGCACCATCGCCATCGAACCCGCCCACTCGGCCTTCCTCGAGCTGCTGGGCCCGAGCTTCGAGGGCCTGGCCGAAGACCTCACCGAGGAGAACCTGCAGCCCCGCATCCGGGGCACGCTGCTGATGGCGCTCTCCAACAAGTTCCGGGGCTGGCTGGTGGTGACCACCGGCAACAAGAGCGAGCTGGCCGTCGGCTACTCCACCCTCTACGGCGACACCGCCGGCGGATTCGCCCTCATCAAGGACGTGCCCAAGCTCCTCGTGTACGAGCTGTGCCGCCTGCACAACCAGCGAGCCGGCAAGGAGGTGGTGCCGGAGTCGGTGCTCACCAAGCCCCCGTCGGCCGAGCTGCGGCCCGACCAGCGCGACGACCAGTCGCTGCCCTCCTACGAGGTGCTCGACCCGCTGCTCGAGGCCTACGTGGAGGACGACCTCACGCGTGGAGAGCTGATCGAGCAGGGCTTCGACCCGGCGATGGTCGATCGCATCACGCACCTGGTCGACATCTCGGAGTACAAGCGGCGCCAGAACCCGCCCGGGCCGCGCATCACCACGAAGGCCTTCGGCAAGGATCGCCGCATGCCGATCACCAACGCTTACCGCGGATGAGCGCCATCCGAGCGGTGCTCTTCGACTTCGCGGGCGTGATCACGTCGTCGCCCTGGGGGGCCATGACCGCGGCCGGGGGTGGCAACCTCGAGCTGCTGATCGGCTCCTACGAGGAGGACGGCGACCACCCCTGGCACCAGGTCGAGCGGGGCGAGATCCCCATCGCCGACTGGGCCGTGGCCGTCACCGAGATGGGCAAGGCGCAGGGCATCGCCGTCGACTTCGCACCGTTGCAGTCGATGCTCGGCGAGATGACCATCAACGAGCAGATCGTGGCGCGGGTGCGCTCGCTGCGCACCGAGGGCTACCGGGTGGGCCTGATCACCAACAACGTGCGCGAGGGCTCCGGCACCTGGCGGGCGATGCTCCCCATCGACGAGCTGTTCGAGGTGGTCGTCGACAGCTCGGAGGTGGGCATGCGAAAGCCCAACCCGGCCATCTTCCTCCATGCCCTCGATCTGCTCGGCGGCATCGCCCCGGCCGAGTCGGTGTTCCTCGACGACAGCCCCGGCAACGTGGCGGGGGCTCGCCGGGCCGGCCTCCACGCCATCCACGTCGACGACCCCGACCAGGCCCTCCTCGACCTCGACGCCCTCCTCGAGCGCTGAGGTGACGAGCATCGCCGACCGTCGGTCCCCTCTGTGAGGCCGCCCGACGGTCGTGGTGTGGCGGAGCTGCGGGCCCTGGCACTGCGCTCCCGTGAGGTGGTGGCGGTCTCGGCGCTGATCGGCGTGGGGGTGGGGCTGGCCGTCGCCCTCTTCGAGCAGGCCGCTGCCGGCGGGGTGCTCGAGCGGGTGCTCGAGGCGCCGGTGTGGGTGCAGGTCGCGGCGCCGGCCATCGGTCTCCTGCTGAGCGCCACGGCGCTCCGGTTCCTCACCGGCAGCCCCTCGCAGGCCACCACCGACGTGTACATCCAGGCCATGCCCGACCCCCGGGGGCCCTTCCCACTCCGGCCGGTGCTGGGCCGGCTCACCGCCGCCTTCGCCACCCTCGGCTTCGGCGGCAGCGCCGGCTTCGAGGGCCCGTCGATCTACCTCGGCGCCGGCATGGGCGCCGCCGTGCACGAGCGCCTGAGCCGGCGCCTCCGTGGGCTCGACCGCCACATGCTGCTGGCCGCCGGGGCCGCCGCCGGGGTGGCCGCCATCTTCAAGGCACCGGCCACCGGTGCGGTGTTCGCCCTGGAGGTGCCGTACCAGCACGACCTGGCCCGGGGCACGCTGCTCCCCGCGCTGGTCGGCGCGGCCAGCGGCTACACCACCTACGTCGCCCTCGAGGGGACCGCCCCGCTCATCCCCGTCGACGGCAGCCCGCCCATCGACCTGCGCGACCTCGCCGCCGCCGCCGTGGTGGGCATCGTGTGCGGGTTCGGCGCGCGCATCTACGCCTACCTCGTGCGCCAGGCGAAGCGGGCCCAGGACCTCATCTCGCCGTGGTGGCGGGCCATCGCCGCCGGGGCAGGGCTGGCCGGCCTCGTCGTCGTGTCCCGGGTGGCCTTCGAAGGTGAGCCGCTCAGCCTGGGGCCCGGCTACGGCGCCATCGACTGGGCCCTCGACCCCGACCGCACGATCGTGCTCATCGCCGCTCTGGCCACAGTGCGGGCGCTCGCCACCATCCTCACCATCGGCGGCGGCGTGGGGGGCCTGTTCGTGCCGCTGGTGGTGCAGGGCGCGCTCAGCGGCCGGCTGGTGAGCGAGGTGTTCGGTGGAGAGCACCAGTCGCTGTTCGTCGTGGTGGGCATCGCCGCGTTCCTGGGCGCGGGCTACCGCGTGCCGCTGGCCGCCGTGATGTTCGTGGCCGAGGCCACGGGGCGCCCCGGGTTCGTGGTGCCAGGGCTCATCGCCGCCGTCCTGGCCGAGCTGGTCATGGGCGACTCCTCGGTGTCGCCCTACCAGCGGCGCCGCCACCGAGGGCACCTGGAGGAGCGGGCCGACCTCCCGGTGGCCCAGGCCCTGGTGACCGACACCGGCACCGCCGCACCCGACGACACGATCTCCCAGTTCTTCGCCGAGCACGTCGCCATGGCCCGCCGGCGAGCGGTGCCGGTGGTCGACGACGGCCAGTTCCTGGGCATGGTCGAGCTCGAGCGCCTGCTCGACGTCGACCACGATGCGTGGCCCACCACCACGCTGCGGGAGGTGGTCCCCGAGGAGCGGGTGGAGGGGAGCTCCGACTGGACGCTGGGCCAGGCCCTGGCCGCCATGGTCGACGCCGACGTCGACCACCTGGCCATCGTGAGCGAGGAGGGCCGCTTCCTCGGCATGGTCACCCGGGCCAGCATCCTCGACCTCCAAGACCTCCTCGACCACCTCGAGGACGACCGCCCCACCCCCTGACCCTGTGATCCGCCGTCAGCCTCAGGCTGACCAGCCGGGACAGCTCCCCCAGTCCAGCTCGTTGGGGACCGGTGGGCGGGGGTCATGCGAAGGGGGCGGAGCCCCCTTGATGCACACCAGCGTGCCAGGTGGCCACCATGGTGGCGTAGCGGCCGCCCTGGTCGACGAGCTCCTGGTGGGTGCCGATCTCCACCACCTGGCCGTCGTGGATCACGGCGATGCGGTCGGCCCGCATGGCGGTGGCCAACCGGTGGGCGATGAGGATGGCGGTGCGGCCTTCGAGGAGCGTGTCGAGGGCCTCCTCGATCTTGGCCTCGGAGCGCAGGTCGAGGTTGGAGGTGGCCTCGTCGAGCACGAGGATCCTCGGCCGGGCCAGGAAGGCCCGGGCCAGGGCCAGCAGCTGGCGCTCGCCCGACGACAGCGACACGCCCCGCTCGTGCACGGGTGTGTCGAGCCCGTCGGGCAGGCGGTCGAGGAGGTCGCCGAGGCCCACCAGGCGGCAGGCCTCCTCCACCTCTGCGTCGGGGGCGTCGGGACGGGCGAAGGCCACGTTGGTGCGGATCGAGCCGCCGAAGAGGAAGGCCTCCTGGGGCACGGTGCCCACCTGGCGGCGCACCGACGACAGGGTCACCTCCCGGATGTCGACGCCGTCGAGCAGCACACGACCCTCGGTGGGGTCGTAGAGGCGGTTGACCAGCTTGGCGATGGTGGACTTGCCCGCCCCCGTCTCGCCCACGAAGGCGAACGTCTCCCCCGCCGGGATGGTGAGGTCCACGTCGTGCAGCACGGGGCGCCCCGGCACATAGGCGAAGGTGACGCCCTCCAGCTGCACCTCGCCGTGGAGCGGCGGCAGGTCGGGGGCGCCGGGATCCTCGGCCACCGAGGGCACCTCGGCCAGCAGGTCGCGGATCTTGCGGACCGACGCCTGGCCCTGCTGGTAGGTGTTGTAGAGCTGCACAAGCTGCTGGATGGGCGCGAAGAAGGCCGTGAGGTAGAGCAGGAAGGCCACCAGCTCACCGATCTCCAGCGAGCCGTCGAGCACCCAGCGCCCACCCACCACCAGGATCACCACCTGGCCGCCCAGGCCCACGGTCTCGGTGATGCCGCCGTAGGCGCCCCCGAGCGTGGCGGTGGCATCGTTGGCCCGCTGGTAGTCGCGCACGATGCGCCGGTGCTCGGCCGTGTTGCGGCGCTGGCGGTTGTGGGCGGTGATGATCCGCACCCCGGAGAGCGTCTCCTGGAGGTGGGCCAGCACGTCGGCGATGCGGTCGCGCACCACGTCGAAGGTGCGGTCGGAGCCAGCGCGGTACCAGAGGGTGGCGGCCACCATGACCGGCAGCACGACCAGCACCGTCACCGTGGCCAGCGCCGGCGAGAGGATGAACAGCACGGTGGTGACGAACACCATCGTGAGGCCCTGCACGAACAGCTGGACCAAGCCCTCCTGCAGCAGCTGGGTGAGGTTGTCGAGGTCGCTGGTCATGCGCGTCATGAGCCGGCCGGCCTTCTCCCGGGAGAAGAAGTCGATCGACAGGCGCTGGAAGTGGGCGAACACCTTGAGGCGCAGGTCGTACAGGAGTCGCTCACCCAGGCGACCGGTGCGGGCGACTCGGCTGCGGCTGGTCAGCGCGCCGAGCACCACGCTGGCCAGGTAGAGCGCGGCCACGGTGACGACGACGCCACGGTTGCCGGCACGGATGCCGTCGTCGATGGCGATCTGGGTGAGCAGGGGCCCGGCCTGCAGGGCCACCGTCTCCAGCACCACCAGGCCCACCGCGCCGCCGAGAGCCAACCGGTGGGGCCGCAGCAGGTGTCGCAGCGAGAACGGTCGGCGATCGGTGTGCACGGGGTCGTAGGGCACGGGCGGCTCGTGGTGGTCGGGCTCGTCGGCCAGCAGGCCGTCGACCCGCTCCTGCATCTCCGAAGGCACGCCGGCGAAGGGCAGGCGCGCCCCTCCCGCGGCGGCACCCCCGAAGGCACCGCCACCCGGACCGCCGAAGCCGCCGCCCGCACCCCAGGCCATCAGCGCACCCTCCGACTGCTCACGGCATCTCCCCCAGGCCGCCGGCTCGGGGGGCGGGGGCGTCACGGTCGGCCAACGCCGCTCGGCGCTCCAGCGCCGCGGCGTCCTCCTCGGCCCGCTCCCGGCGCGCCGCGTCGGTCTCCTCGATGTGGGCCAGCACCTCGGCGTAGCGGGGCTCCGTGGCCATCAGCCCCGCATGGGTGCCGTCGGCCACGATCCGTCCGCCGTCGAGCAGCACCACCCGCCCGGCCAGGTTGATGGTGGAGACCCGGTGGGCGATCACGAGCGTGGTGCGGCCCTGCATGAGCACCTTGAGGGCGGCGTGGATCTCCTCCTCCACCTGCACGTCGATGGCGCTGGTGGCGTCGTCGAGGATGAGGATGGCCGGGTCGGCGAGGAGCGTGCGGGCGATGGCGATGCGCTGGCGCTGCCCACCCGACAGCGTGTAGCCGCGCTCCCCCACCTCGCTGTGGAAGCCCTCTGGGAGGTCGTCGATGAAGGCCTCGGCGCCGGCGGCCCGGGCAGCCGCCCGCACCTGCTCGTCGGTTGCGTCGGGGCAGCCGTAGGCGATGTTCTCGCGCACGGTGGCCGAGAACAGGAAGGGCTCGTCGAGCACGAGGCCCACCGCGGCCCGCAACGAGCGCACGGTGAGGTCGCGCACGTCGTGACCGTCGACCAGCACGGCGCCCTCGCTGGCGTCGTAGAAGCGGGGCAGCAGCCGGGCGATGGTGGACTTGCCGGCCCCGGTGCGGCCGATCAGCGCCAGCGTCTCCCCCGGTTCCAGGTGGAGGTCGAGGTGCTCGAGCACCGGGCCCGCCTCGCCGTAGCGGAAGGTGACGTCGCGCAGCTCCACCTCGCCGCGCGGCTCCACCAGGTCGATGGCGCCGGGACGGTCGACGATCTCGGGCTCGGCATCGAGGATCTCGTAGATGCGGTCGGCCGACGCGGCCGCCCGCTGACCGAGCAGGAGGATGAACCCCAGGATCCGGAAGGGCGCCTGGAGGAGCACCACGTAGGTGCTGAAGGCCACGATCGTGCCCACCGTGATCTCTCCGTCGATGGCCAGGAGACCGCCGTACAGCAGCACCCCGGCCAGCCCGAGGCGGGGCAGGCCCTCCATCAGCGGGGCGTAGCGGGCTCGCACGTCGACCTGGCGGATGGATCCCCACCGCAGCCGGCGGGCTGCGGTGGCCAGCTCGTCGAGCTGCTGGCCCTCGGCCGCGAACGACTTCACGACCCGGGCGCCTGTGACGTTCTCCTCCACGATGGTGGCCACATCCGCGGTGCGCGACTGCACGATCCAGCTGATCGGGAACAGCAGCTCGCGCATCTTCACGCCCACCACGTAGACCAGCGGCAGCGGCGCCACGGCCACCAGGGTGAGCGGCACGTTGACCGACAGCATGATGCCCAGCGCCACGAAGAAGCTGCCCAGGCTGAGCGACACGATCGGCATGAAGGTGAGGAACATCTGCACGGAGCGGATGTCGCTGTTGGCCCGGGAGATCAGCTGGCCCGATTGCACCCGGTCGTAGAACGGGAACGACAGCGTCGACAGGTGCTCGTAGATGGTGGTGCGCAGGTCGTACTCGAGGGCGAAGGCCACCTTGTACAGCGTCGAGCGGTACAGGAAGGTCAGCGAGCCGCGCACGAGGGCCAGCACGGCCAGGACCACCACGAACGGCGCCAGCGTGCTGGTGCGGTCGGTGAGGGCGCGGTCGATGGCGGCCATCAGGACGCGGGGCGCGGCCACCTGGGCCAGCATGGCCACCGCCGCGCACAGCAGGCCCAGCACCATGCGCCGCTGGCGGGCGCGCAGCAGCGGCAGCACCCGCCGGAACCAGCCGAGGGAGCGATCGGGGTCGACCCGTCCGGCCGGGGCGGGCGCCTGAGGGCCCTCGGGCAGGGGTGGCTCGTAGGGGCGCGGCACCTCGGCGAGCAGCGCGAGGTCGCGGTCGAGCGCGGTCACCGGTGCAGGTTCACCCCCCCCTCGTCGAGTCCGTCCAGGCTTCGGACGGCACGGCGCGATCCGCACACTGGTCGCCCGGGCAGGGCGCGCACAAGCCGGACCCGATGCCCTTGACCCGACGGTCAGTACGCGGGAGGCTGTCTCGATAACGATCGTTCTCCGCCAGTCGTCGACTGGTAGCGCCGCACGAGAGACCCGGGGGGTCCGAGGTTGGCTGATGCGAAGAAGCCCAGGGCACCGTTCGCCCCGTGGGACCGTCGGGAGCTCCCCGGGATCTTCACCGTGGAGGAGTCGGCCCGACGGGTCGGCAACTACAAGTGGATCGAGATGCGCCTCTTCGAGGTGCTGGGCGGCTGGGTGGCCACCGTGCCCGAGCTGGATGTGAAGCTGCGCCTCGGCACCCACTGCTACCACCACGCCTGGCACGCCGAGCTCTGGCACAAGCGGCTGCCCGAGCTGCGCGAGATGAACCCGGAGCGCCTCACCGCGGCCCCCAACGACGAGCTGGTGGCCTTCGTCGACGCCATGACCGAGCCCGAGGGCCCCGACCTCACCATCGAGAAGCTGGTCGGCGCCTACCGGGTGCTCATCCCGGCCAAGATCGCCGCGTACACCTACCACCTCAACAACACGTCGACCATCACCGACGCCCCCACGATCCGCTCGCTGAAGTTCGCCCTGGCCGATGAGTTCGACGACTGGCGCGACGGCGAGATGATGCTCCAGTCGCTCATCCAGACCGAGGACGAGCTCCAGCGAGCCATCGACCACCAAGCGAAGCTGCAGAAGCTGCTGCTGGCGGCCGGCGGCATCGCCGGCCCCGGCACCATCGGAGATTCCTACGAGGCCACCCAGGAGGCCCACGCATGAGGAAGTCCTTCCCCGTCGAAGATCTCGCCCGCGACGACCGCTTCGTCCGGGTGCCGATCACCGAGCGCTTCAACGATCCCCGTTCGGCGGCCACCGGCGTCGACTCCAAGGGCAAGAAGCGTGGCCCCGGCCGCCTCACGCCCGACCGTCCCGACGCCCCCGACGCCGCCCGAGCCCTCATGCACGGCATCTTCGTGGGTGAGATCCAAGCCCTCGAGGGCGCCGGCCGCACGTGCTGGGACTTCGAGGTGGGCTCCGGCAACGGTGAGGGCATCCCCGAGGTGCCCTTCGAGCTGAAGCTCGACATGGCCCGGCAGTGCTGGGACGAGGCTCGCCACTGTGAGATCTCCATCAAGCTCAGCGGCCACATGGGCACCGAGCTGGGCGAGTTCTCCGAGAACACCTTCCTCTACGAAGCGGCCTGCAACCCCGATCCCGTGCTGCGCCTCACCGGCGTCAACCGCGCCCTCGAAGGCCTGGCCATCGACGTGTTCAACACGATGCGGGAGTTCGGCGACGTGGCCGGCGACCCGGTGCTCGAGTTCTGCGAGGACTGGAGGCTGGCCGACGAGGTCACCCACGTGAAGAGGGGCTCCGACGGGCTGCGCAAGCTCACCGCCAACGACAAGGAGCGCCAGGAGCGGGCCCTCGAGTTCCAGCGGGTCGTCGACAAGCTCTTCTCACTCGGCGGCTTCCGCGGCGAGGAGGAGGACAGCCCCGTGCGCCTGGCCCGCCGCTTCCGGGAGCTGGCCGGCTTCAAGGACGACGAGATGGACACCCTCGCCGAGATCGCCAAGGAGGCGCGCGAGGAGATGGACGCCCGCGTCGAGGCCAACCGCGCCGCGGCGGCGAGCTAGGGGCCGAGATGCCGGTGGAGATCCGGCCCGAGGAGTTCTCGATGGTGTTCTTCGACGCCGCCGAGCTCCGGGCCATCGTGGAGCGCCTGGTGGCCGAGATCGGCCTGCCCCCCGACCTCGCCGTGGTGGTGGAGGTCGACGAGACCACGCCGATGGGACGCGCCCAGGTGACGTCGATCGATCCGCTGGTGATCTCAGCGGAGTCGGGCGCCCTCGAGGACGTGAAGCGGCCCCGCCAGCTCAGCCCTGCGGGGGCCAGCGACGTGCTCGGGAAGCTGCTCCTCGCCGTGCGCGACCGCCTCGACCCCTCCTTCGGCGACCCACCCGCCGACGACGACCTCACGCTCCCGGAGTCGTCGGCCTGGGAGGCCTACTGCGTGGGCCGCCTCGGTCGCCTCGGTCACACCGTGCAGCGCCAGCGGCGGCTCTACCAGTTCCGCAACCGCCACGGCTTCACCGACGCCGCCGACGCCGCCTTCGACCATCTCTGGACGGGCGACGGGCTCAGCTGGGCCGAGATCAAGCGGCTCTCCGACGACGCCCAGGCGGCGCTCTCCGCCTGACCGACGCGCAGCGAGGCGGCGGCGCCGCCCTGACTCGCGGTCAGCCCTTCGGGCCACCCTTGGCGGTGCCGGTGCCCTGCTGCTGACCCTGCCCTGACGCGGAAGAACCGGACCCGCTGGTCCCGGTCCCGTTGCTCTGGCCCTGCTCGCTGGCGTTGTTGCCGGGCGGGTCAGGCTGGCCCTGGCCTTGGCCTTGGCCCTGGCCCTGGCCTTGGCCTTGGCC
>JBPPMN010000297.1:0-13670 GCA_051306055.1 Acidimicrobiales bacterium | reverse complement strand
GCCGCCATGCGGACGAATCCGTCCACAGATCTGGTTGGGTCAGCTGGCGAAGACTCGGGAGTGGTCGTCGGCGCCTTGCCGCTCGAGGGCCACGAGATCGATGACCACGTCGGGGGCGGCCTGGGTGGCAGGGGTGGTGGGCATGAGCGGCCAGCGGCGGATGAAGTGCTTGCCGTCGGTGGGCGTGGTGACGGCGGCCCACACGCTGTAGACGGCGGCCAGGGCCAGGGCTCCCGCGATGGCGCGAGGGGCGCCGATCCACGTGGCCACGAGGCCACCCCCGGCGGCTCCGAGCGCCTGGCTCCCCATGAGGACGCCCACGGCGATGCCCATGGCCGAGGCGCGGGTGCCACGGCGCAGGCGGGTGCCGATCACGGCGTTGGTGGGGATCGACACCGCGAACATGCCGCCCGAGATGGCGAAGGCGAAGAAGGCCATGCCGCCGCTGATCTCCATCAGGTAGAGCGGGACGGCGGCGGCCGCGGTGATGGCCGCGCAGATGGCAGCGCCCCGCAGCAGGCGCTCGTGGCTCCCGGTGGTGGGCACGAAGATGGTGCCGATGAGGGTGCCGATGGGCACCGACGCGGCCAGGAGCCCGAGCAGCCCGGGTGAGATCCCCACGTGGTCGGCGTAGGGCACCACCAGCGCCTCGTCGACGGTGCCCAGCGCGCCGGTGACCGACACCAGCGCCAGCGAGCGCCGGATCATGCGGTCGCCGAAGAGCTCCGCCGCCGCCGAGCGCAGCGACCGGCCCATCGTGGCGGTGGAGTCGCCCGGCTCCGAGGCGGGCGTGGAGCGGAGCCGAAGCACGAGGGCGGCCGACACGAGGAAGCTGGCGGCGTTGATGCCGAGGGCGGTCTGGGCACCGACCAAAGCGATGAGCGCGCCGCCGAGGGCGTAGCCCACCACCAGCGACGCCTGCACGGAGATGCCGGCCAGGGCCAGCGCGTTGCCGTAGGTCTTCTCGGGTACGAGGTCGGGCAGCGCGGCGGCGCGCGCCGCCTCGAAGGGCGGGGTGGCCAGGCCGGCGATGAAGGCCAGCACCAGGAGCGCGCCGATCGGCATCGAGATCAACATGGCGCCGAACACGGCCGCCCGCACGACGTCGGCCACCAGCATCACCGTGACCCGCCCGTAGCGGTCGGCGAAGGTGGCCAGCACCTGGCCGATGCCCACGAACCCGGCCAGCGACACCGCGGTGACGGCGGCCGCCCATCCGGCCGAGCCCGTGCGCTCGTGCACGAGGTAGGCGAGGGCGAGGCGAGCGGCCCAGTCGCCGAGCAGCGAGATGACGTCAGCGGCCCAGACGGTGCGGAACGCGGGGATGCCGAGCGGCGACGCCAGGTCGCCGAACCGCCGGCGGAACCAGCCGCCCCTGTGCTCCGTGCTCACCGACGGAACCGTACGGGTCCACGACCCTGCGCACAAGGACGACCGCGCAACGTGGCTGCCGGGAGCGACCGGATCGCACGGATCATGCGCTTCCCCGTGCCGTCTGGCCAAGGGCAAGGACGCGACGAGGGCCGTCGGGTGCGAGGTGCGTCGTGCGCCACGGCAGGGTTGTGCGCTGGGGTGCGCTCCGCGCCGGTCGCTGCACGAGCCTCAGTCGGGGACGCCTTCTGCGGCACCGGGCCGGTGAGGGTTGTGCGCTGGGGTGCGCTCTGCGCCGGTCGCTGCACGGGCCTCAGTCGGGGACGGCCTTCTGCGGCACCGGGCCGCCGTCGCCGCGCTTTTGGGGTGTGGGGTTTCGGCGGCCTCAGGAGGGGTCGTCGGTGCTGGTGGCCGGCTCGGCGACGGGCTCGGGTCGAACGAGGCCGGGGACCTCACCGTCGGCGATGTCCTGCGCCAGCACCTTGCGCACGCGGAAGTAGATCCAGGCGCTGGTGGGCAGCAGGGCCAGGCACATGAACTGCGCGCCCGTGAGGCCGAGCACCCGCTCGTCGTTGACGCGGAGGGTGTCGGACAGGAAGCGGCTGATGCCGTAGAGGCCGGTGAACAGGGCCATGGCCAGGCCGGGCGCCGGGCGGGGCTTGCGGCCGTAGAGCACGTAGCCGATGACGGCGAAGATCACGGCCATGTAGAGCAGCTCGTAGAGCGCCGTGTGGTGGAACACCATCCCCTCGGTGAGGGGCACGTCGCCCAGGCTGTTCTCGCGGACCTCGCCACCGTCGTAGCGCACGCCCAGGAAGAACGAGGTCTGGCGGCCGAAGTGCTCACCGACGGAGTAGCAGGCGATGCGCCCGATCCCCAGGCCGGCGGCCAGACCGAAGGCGTAGCCGTCGAGGCTGTGCCAGCGGGTGAGGCGACTCCAGTGGCGGTAGACGGGATAGCCGGCGATGACGGCGAAGATGAACCCGCCGGAGAACTGCAACCCGCCCTGCCAGATGGCGAAGGCCTCCCAGGGCGAGTCGAGGTCGTCGAGGTGCGAGGCCACCCAGGTGATCCGCGAGCCGATCACCCCGGCCAGCACCATGCGCATGGCCAGGCTGTAGGTGCTGTCGCGATCGACGCCGTGCTCCTCGGCGTAGCGGGCCGCCAGCCAGGCGCCGATCAGGACCCCGATGGCGACGACGAACCCGAACGTCCGCAGCTCCAGCGGGCCGAGGGCGATGGTGGGGAACGTGGTGTAGGGGATGGCGGCCAGCACCGGGGCAGCCTCGTCGAACTACAGGGGTTCGTGCCAGCCACCCACCCCGGCGGCCAGCGTCTCGGCGGCGCTGGGCCCCCACGTGCCGCGGTGGTAGAGGCTCACTGGGTGGGGCTGGGCCAGCGCTTGCTCGAAGATGCGCCACTGCTCGTCGAGGGCGTCGGCCCGGCCGAAGCGACGCTCGTCGCCCACCATGGCGTCCTCCAGGAGTCGGTGATAGGCCTCCTGGCGCTCGCCGAACACCTCGTCGAAGCTCACCTCGAGGTCGACAGGACGGCTGGCCAGGTCGTCGCCGGGCGACTTCGTCTGCAGGTGGAGCAGCACGCCGTCGTCGCGGCCGAGCTTGAACCGGAGGTGGTTGGGGTGCGGTGGTTGCGCCCCGGGCTTCGTGAAGAGCAGCCGGGGTGGGGCGTTGAACTCCACCACGGCCTCGGTGCCGGTGACGGGCAGGTTCTTGCCGGTGCGGATCAGCCACGGCACACCGGCCCAGCGCCACGAGTCGATCTCGAGGTGCATGGCCACGAAGGTCTCCACGTCGGAGCCGGCGGCCACGCCCTCCTCGTCGGTGTAGCCGCGGTACTGCCCGCGCACGACCTGGGCCGGCTCCACGGTGCGGATCTGGCGGAACAGCTTGCTGCGCTCGTCGCGCAGGGCGGCGGCGTCGGCCCCGGCCGGAGGCTCCATGGCCAGCAGCGCCACCACCTGCAACAGGTGGTTCTGCACGACGTCGCGCAGCGCCCCGACCGACTCGTAGAACCGGCCGCGACCCTCCACCCCGAAGTCCTCGGCCATCGTGATCTGGATGTTGGAGATGTAGTTGCGGTTCCACAGCGGCTCGAGCATCGAGTTGGCGAAGCGGAACACCAGCAGGTTCTCCACCGACTCCTTGCCGAGGAAGTGGTCGATGCGGAACACGTGGCTCTCGGGGAAGGCCCGGTGCAGGATCTCGTTGAGCTCCTCGGCGGAGCGGCGGTCGCGCCCGAAGGGCTTCTCCACCACCACCCGCGCGCCCTCGTTGAGCTGCTGGCTCTGCAGGCCGACGATCACGTCGTCGAACAGCTCGGGCGGGATGGCCAGGTAGAACAGCGGCCGCTCCACACCGAGGTCGCGCAGCCTGTCGGCCAGGGCGGCGAAGCTCTCCGGGTCGCGGTAGTCGCCCTGCACGTAGGACGTGCGACCAGCCAGGTCGTCCCACGCTGCCTCGTCGACCTCACCCTTGGCCTCGATGGCCTCCCGGGCGTGCTGACGGAGGCGGTCGTCGTCCCACTCGCTCGACGCGAAGCCCACGATCGGCACCCCGTGGTGCTGGTGCTCGTCGCCGACCATCTCGTAGACGGCCGGGAAGATCTTCTTCTTGGCCAGGTCGCCGGTGGCGCCGAAGAGCACCAGGGCGTCGGACGGGAGGGTGGAGCTGCTCACGTGGCGGCCTCGTCAGTGTCGGCGATCTCTGGGGCACCTTCGCCGGATGCGGTCTCGGGGAGCACGGCATGGCCACCGAACTGCTCCCGCAGCGCGGCGATGGCCTTCATGGAGATGCGCTCGTCGTCCTGGCTCACGAAGCGCGCGTAGAGGGCGGCGCTGATCACCGGGGTGGCGACGCCACGCTCGATGGCCTCCTGCACGGTCCAGCGGCCCTCGCCGGAGTCCTGAGCCACCGGGGCCAGGCCCTCGAGGTCGGGGCGCTGCTCCAGTGCCCGCACGAGGAGGTCGAGCAGCCAGGAGCGCACCACGCTCCCCTCGCGCCAGGCCGACAGCGCGCCCTGCGCGTCGATGTCGAGCCCGGAGCGGGCCAGCAGCTCGTAGCCCTCGGCGTAGGCCTGCATGAGGCCGTACTCGATGCCGTTGTGGACCATCTTGGTGAAGTGCCCGGTGCCAGGGCCGCCCGTGTGCACGAAGCCCCCCTCTGGTGCCAGGGCGTCGAAGGCCGGCTGGGCCACGGCCACGTGCTCGTCCTCGCCGCCCACCATGAGGCAGTAGCCCTCGGTGAGCCCCCACACCCCGCCGCTGGTGCCGGCGTCGACGAAGCCGATGCCGAGCTCGGCCAGGGCCGCGGCCCGCCGCTGGCTGTCGTGGAAGTTGGAGTTGCCTCCCTCCACCACCACGTCGCCGGCGGCCAGCAGCCCGCCCAGGCTGTTCACCGTGTCCTCCGTGGGATCGCCGGCCGGCACCATCACCCACACCAGGCGGGGGGCCGGCAGAGCCGCCACCAGCTCCTCGAGGGTGGCGACGTCGGTGGCGTCGCTGAACACGTCGTAGCCCACCACCTCGTGGCCGTGGGAGCGGAGGCGCTCGGCCATGTTGCCGCCCATCTTGCCGAGGCCCACCATGCCCAGCCTCATGCCGTCACCTCACCGTCGTGGAGGAGGGCGACGAGCTCGGCGAGCGCCACCCGCCCCGCTCGGACGTTGCGCTCCTGCAGGGTGCGGAGGTCGCCGGTGGCCTGTGCCTGCTTGAGGTGGCCGAAGCCGAAGTCGCGGCCGGGGATGTCGACCTCCTCGGGATCGTCGCCCACCACCTGGGCGCACACGATGGCGTCGGGCCCGCCCTTGTGGAGCTGGCCGGTGGAGTGCAGGAACCGCGGACCGAACCCCAGCGACGTGGCCACCCGGTGACGGTCGCGCAGGACGACGCGCGCCGCCTCGATCTGCTCCGCCGCCGCGCTGCCGGGGTCGACGAAGGCCTGCAGGGCCAGGTGGTCGCCGGGCTGGACCTGGTCGAGGAGCGACGCCAGCGCCACATCGGTGACGCTGGCGTCGCCCGACTCCAGCACCTCGTTGGTGGCTGCCTTCGCGGCAGCCACGTCGGGCTGGTCGAAGGGCTGGACACCGAGAGCGGCACCGGCCAGGGCGGTGGCCAGCTCCCAGGACATCACGAAGTGGCCCAGGGAGTGCGCGTCGGCGGTGAGGCCGATGGGCACCACGGGGTGGCCGGCGGCGGCCAGCTCGTCGAGCGGCTCCGTGGACACGAAGAGGCGGTCGTCGCCGTACACGTCGGGGGCGCCGACCGGCTCCCCCACCACGGGCACCACGCCGGTGCCGTCCTTGCCCAGCGACTCGGCCAGCAGCTGCTCCAGCCACAGCCCGGCGGTGGCCACCTCGGGGGTCAGCACCACGGTGAGCTTGTCGCGCCCGATCCGCACCCCAGCGGCCATGGCGGCGGCCAGCTGGAGGGCCGGGTTGCCGGCGGGGTCGACATCGGGCCCGCTGTCGGCCAGGGCGGCCAGGCCACCCCGCAGGAGCGCCCCCACGTCGAGGCCCATGAGGAGGGCCGGCACCACACCGAAGAGGGAGAGGGCGGAGTAGCGCCCACCGATGTCGCTGCGGTTCTCGAACACCTCGAGGAAGCCGCGGTCGTGGGCGATGCCGCCCAGCTCGGAGCGGGGGTCGGTGATGACGGCGAAGGGGGCGTCGCCTCCGGCGCGCATCCACGCCCACTCGAGGTGGCTGCGCGTCTCGATGGTGGAGCCCGACTTCGAGGCCGCTACGTGCAGGGTGCGCTCGGGTGGGCAGGTGACGGCCAGGCGGGCCACGGCGGCGGGGTCGGTGGTGTCGAGCACGTGGAGCCGGGGGCGGCCGGCGGCCGGCTCGAAGGTGCGGGTGAGCACCTCGGGGAAGAGGCTCGAGCCGCCCATGCCCATGAGGAGCACGTCGTCGACGCCGTCGACCAGGCGGTCGCAGCGCTCGGTGAGCGCGGGGAGGTCGTCGAGCACCTCCTGCACCACCGGGATCCAGCCCAGGCGGTCGGCCAGCTCGGTGGGGTCGTCGCGCCAGAGGGTGTGGTCGCCCTCGACGAGGCGGCGCACAGCCTGGCGCTCGGTGAGGTCGGCCAGCGCCGCGGTCCCGGCTTCGGTGTAGGTGGTCATGTCGGACTCCGGTACCCGATGGGTCGGGCGATCATGCGATGGCGAGGGCGGCGGCCTTGGCGACAGCGCCGATCTCGTCGATCACGGCGTCGGTGTGGGCGAGGCCGGGGAACATGACCTCGTAGGCGCCAGGGGCCATGGCCACGCCCCGGCTGAGCAGGGCGTGGAAGAAGGCGGCGTAGCGCTCGGTGTCGGTGCGCTGGGCGCTCGGGTAGTCGGTGGGGGCGTCGGCCCCGAAGTGGAGGCCGACCAGGCTCTCGACCCGGGGCACCACGGCAGGGATGCCGGCGGCGGCCAGCGAGTCGACCAGGTGGCCGGCCAGGCGCTCGGCGCCGGTCGCCAGCCGCTCGTAGGCGGTGTCGTCGAGCAGCGACAGCGCGGCCAGACCGGCCGCGGTGGCCAGCGGGTTCCCCGACAGCGTGCCGGCCTGGTACACGGGGCCGAGGGGGGCCACCTGGGCCATCACGTCGCGGCGGCCGCCGTAGGCACCGATGTTGAGGCCGCCGCCGATCACCTTGCCGAAGGTGGTGAGGTCGGGCGTGATGCCGCTGAGCTGCTGGGCGCCGCCGCGGGCGACCCGGAAGCCGGTGTTGACCTCGTCGAAGATCAGCAGGGCGCCCACTCGGTCGCACTCGGCTCGCAGCCCGGCCAGGAAGCCGTCGGCGGCAGGGACCAGTCCCATGTTGGCGGCGACCGGCTCCACGATCACGCAGGCGGTGTCGTCGTCGAGGGGCGGCACGACGTTGAAGGGCGCCACCACGGTGTCGGCCACCGCCGCGGCTGTGACGCCGGCCGAGCCGGGGAGCCCGAGGGCGGCCAGGCCGCTGCCCGCTTCGGCCAGGAGGAGGTCGCCGTGACCGTGGTAGTTGCCAGCGAACTTCACCACCTTGCGACGACCCGTGAACCCCCGCGCCACCCGCACCGCCGACATGGTGGCCTCGGTGCCGCTGGACACGAGGCGCACCATCTCGATCGACGGCACCCGCTCGGCGATGGCCTCGGCCAGGAGCACCTCGCGCTCGGTGGGGGCGCCGTAGGACGTGCCGTCGACGGCCGCCCGCTGCACGGCCTCCACGATCACGGGATGGGCGTGGCCGGCGATGATGGCGCCGTAGGACTGCACGAGGTCGAGGTACTGCCGGCCCTCCACGTCCCACACGTGCGCACCCTCGGCCCGGGCCACGAAGTAGGGCGTGCCGCCGACGCTCTGGAAGGCCCGCACCGGGCTGTTCACACCACCGGGGATCACGCGCTGGGCCCGGTCGAAGAGCTCCTGGTTGGTGGTCATCGGGTGCCCTGCAGCCGCTCGGCCACCTCGCGGGCGAGGTAGGTGAGGATGACATCCGCGCCGGCTCGCTTGATGGCGGTGAGGTGCTCGAGGGCCACGGCGTCGCCGTCGATCCAGCCTCGTTCGGCCGCCGCCTTGATCATCGAGTACTCGCCCGACACGTGGTAGGCGGCCACAGGCAGGTCGGTGTCGGCCCGGGCCGCCGCGATCACGTCGAGGTAGGCCAGCGCCGGCTTCACCATGATCATGTCGGCGCCCTCGGCCACGTCGGCGCGGAGCTCAGCCAGGGCCTCGCGGGCATTGCGGGGGTCTTGCTGGTAGCCCTTGCGGTCGCCGCCGTCGGCGATCGCCACGTCGACTGCGTCGCGGAAGGGCCCATAGAGGGCAGAGGCGTACTTGGCCGCATAGGCCAGGATCGCGGTGTGGGGGTGGCCGTCGGCGTCGAGGGCGGCACGGATGGCAGCCACCTGCCCGTCCATCATCCCCGAGGGTGCCGTGATGTCGGCTCCCGCCCGGGCCTGGGCCACCGCGGCCTGCTCGTAGAGGCGCAGGGTGGCGTCGTTGTCGACCTCGCCATCAGCGGTGACGATCCCGCAGTGGCCGTGGTCGGTGTACTCGTCGACGCAGAGGTCGGCGATGAGCACCATGGCGTCGCCCACCTCGGCGCGGAGGTCGGCCAGGGCCAGCTGCACGATGCCCTCGGGGTCCCAGGCGCCGGAGCCCTCGGCGTCCTTGGTGGCGGGCACGCCGAAGAGGACCACGCCGGGGATGCCGAGGTCGGCCAGCTCGGCCACCTCCTTGCGCAACGACTCGCGGGTGTGCTGCACCACGCCGGGGAGGCTGGCGATGGGCTGCGGCTCGTCGATGCCCTCGCGCACGAACAGCGGCGCCACGAGGTCGTCGACGGTGACGTGGTGCTCGGCCACCAGGCGGCGCAGGGCGGGGGTGCGGCGCAGGCGGCGGAGGCGGCGCTGGGGGAAGGCCATCGCCAGGCAGGCTACCGGCGACAGGCGGGGCGAGGACCAGCCTCCTAGAGGAGCGAGGCCAGCGTGTCGAGGTCGAGCTCGGCCACCGAGCCCACCACGAGGTCGGCGTGGTGGAAGTCGTTGAACCGGGTGATCTGGCTGGGCACCGCCACCGCCGGCATGCCGGCCGCCTTGGCCGCGGTGACTCCGTGGGCCGAGTCCTCGATGGCCACGCTCCGGGCGGGGTCGGCCCCGAGGTCGGCGCATGCACGGAGGTAGACGTCGGGCGCCGGCTTGCCGATCCCGCCCACCACGTCGGCGCCCACCAGGGTGCCGAAGCGCTCGATCAACCCGAGCCGCTCGAGGTTCCGCTCGAGCCAGCCGCGCGACGAGGAGGAGGCCACGCCCAGCGCGATCCCGGCGGCGGTGAGCTCGGCCACCAGGTCGGCCACGCCCGGCAGCGCAGGCAGCTCGAGCATGGCCGCCCGCAGGCGCTCGCGCGGCTCTTCGGCCTCGTAGGCGGCGTCGAAGCGCTCGCGCTCGAAGCCCGACACGCCGGACGCCTCGCACAGGCGGGGCCACCACGACTCGTCGTGGCGGTCGTTGATGCCCACCACCGTCGCCCAGGCGGCCACGGTGAGATCGTGGCCGTGCGCCCTGAAGGCGGTGCGCGCCGACTCGTAGATGGCCCACTCGCTGTCGATGACCAGCCCGTCGAAGTCGAACACCACCGCGGCGGGCGCCGGCGCGGCGCGGCTCAACGCGACGACGCCTCGGTGACGAGGGCAGCGACGAGGCCGTCGATGGTGTGGACGGCGGCCTCGATGTCGACCTGCAGGCCGTGCTGGCGGGCGGTGGCGGCGGTGACGGGGCCGATGCAGGCGACCACCGGGGGCAGCGCCCCGGCGCCGATGGCCTCCAGGGTGCGCTCCACTGTCGACGACGACGTGAAGGTGATGATGTCGGCGGCGGCCACCGCGGCCCGCTGCTCGTCGGTGATGGCGGCGGCCACCGTGCGGTAGGCGTCGACGACGTCGACCTCCCAGCCGAGCGCCCGCAGCCCGTCGGGCAGGATCTCCCGCGCCACCTCGGCCCGGGCCAGCAGCACCCGGCCGCCGCCGGGAGGGGGCGGGCCGAGGGCCTCGAGGAGCGATTCCGCCACGAAGCGGTCGGGCACCAGGTCGGCGGTGATCCCGCCGTCGGCCAGCGCCCGGGCCGTGCCGGGACCGATGGCAGCCACCCGCGCGGAGCCGAAGGCGCGTGCGTCGAGCTCCTCCTCGGCGAGGGCGGCCAGCAGCCGGCGCGCGCCGTTGGGCGAGGTCAGCACCACCCAGGCGAAGGAGCCCAGGTGCATGGCGGCCGCCCGCAGCGCAGCGCCGCCGTCGACGGGGTCGGTGATGTCGATCACCGGCACCTCGATCGGCTCCGCGCCGGCACGGTGCAGGGCGGCGGAGAGCTGCGAGGCCTGCTGACGGGTGCGGGTGACCACCACCCTGCGCCCGAAGAGCGGCCGCCGCTCGAACCACGAGAGGTCGACGGCCGCCACCTCACCCACCACGATCACCGACGGCGAGGCCAGCGGCTGCTCGGCGATGGTGCCGAGCGTGGCGCGCACGGTGTGCTGCTCAGGGCGGGTGCCCCAGTGCACGGCGGCGGTCGGGGTGTCGGCCGCCAAACCTCCGGCCATGAGCTGCTCGGCGATGGCGCTGATGCGGGCGACGCCCATGAGGATCACGACGGTGCCGCCCACGCGGGCCACGGCCTGCCAGTCGACGGAACCGTCTTCGCCCACCGAAGGATCCTCGTGGCCGGTCACCACGGTGAAGGAGGTGGAGCTGTGGCGCAGCGTGACGGGGATCCCGGCGTAGGCAGGCACGGCGATGGCCGAGGTGATGCCGGGCACCACCTCGAAGTCGACGCCGGCGGCGGCCAGTGCAGCTGCCTCCTCGCCTCCACGGGCGAACACGAACGGGTCGCCGCCCTTGAGGCGCACGACGGTGGTGTGGGCGGCCGCCTTGGCCACCAGGAGGGCGTTGATCTCTTCTTGGGCCAGGGTGACCTGGCCCGGTGCCTTGGCCACCGAGATGCGCTCGGCATCGAGCGGGGCCAGGTCGAGCAACGCCTGCACCGACAGGCGGTCGTAGACCACCACGTCGGCTCGCGCCAGCACCTCGGCGGCCCGCACCGTGAGCAGGCCAGGGTCACCGGGGCCGGCGCCCACCAGGTACACGGTCATCGGGCTCGATCGTAGGGGGCGTCGACTGGTCCGCCCGCCCTCATGGGCGGTCGGCAGCCCACCGGCGGGCCCAGGTGTCGAGCGGCTCCAGGGCACCTCCGAGCGCGGTCCCCAGCGGGGTCAGCTCGTAGGCCTCCTCCCGGCGGCCGACCAGCCCGGCGTCCGCCAGCTCCCGGAGCCGGTCGTAGAGGACGCTCGACGACAGGCCCTCGCAGCGGGCCAGCAGGGCGCGCGCACCGATGGGCCCGTCTCGGAGCTCCCAGAGGATGCGCAGGCTCCACCGGCGACCGAGGAGGTCGAGGGCGGCCATCAGGGGCCGACCCGTGGTGGAGCCACGGACAGGACCACCGGGGCGGGGGGTGCGGCGGCTCGGCACGACGGGCTCCTTGCTGTTTCGGATTTCGATACGTAGGGTGGCGGTGTCCGTTTCGGAACTCGAAACTACCAGGAGGTCCCGTGATCCGCATCCACCCCGTCACCGAGCCCTACGACCCGCCGGTGGCCCGCCGCCTGGCGGCGATGATGCCTCCCGGCGTGCCACCCATCGGCCTCTTCCGCACCTTCGTCCGCAACCAGCCGATGGCCGAGGCGATGGCGGGATGGGGCAGCTACGAGCTCAGCCGACGCCTGTCCCTCTCGATGCGCGACCGCGAGATCGTCATCGACCGGACGTGCGCTCGCTGCCGGTGCTCGTACGAGTGGGGCGTGCACGTGGCCTTCTTCGCCGACCGGGTCGGCCTCACCGCCGACCAGGTGACCTCGCTGGCCCAGGGCACCTCCAGCGACCCGTGCTGGGACGACGAACGGGACCGCCTCCTCGTCGACGCCGTCGACGCCCTCCACGACGACGCCACGATCGGCGACGACCTGTGGGCACGGGTCGCGGCGGAGCTCACGGAGCCACAGCTGCTCGACTTGACGATGCTCTGCGGCTGGTACCACGCCATCAGCTACACCGCGAACGCTGCGGGTGTGGCGGCTGAGGACGGCGCTCCGTTGCTCGCCGATCGCACGTAGCGCGGGCCGGGCCAGCCGAGATCAGCCGGGTGCCACCTCGAGGCAATCGGTGTCGAGGTCGTTGCCCGGTTCGCAGCCGTGCAGGGGCCGGTCGCCCAGCGGCTCGTCGAGCTCCACCGTGTGCGGCTCGACCACCAGGTCGTCGGTGCAGTCGCCCGTGTCGCGCACGATCACCGCTCGGACCTCCACCTGGGCCTCGGTCTCGTCGACGGCCCAGCCGTCGAACTCGGTGCAGGAGCTGCCGCCGAACTCAGCCCGGAGCTCGATCCTCCGCCCGTCGGGCTCTGCGGTGAGCCGCCACGGCACCTCCTCCCGACCTCCCTCGTCGCTGCAGGCCGCCGCCAGGCCGCCGAGCGCTCCCACCAGGAGCACGGCGGGGAGCAGATCACGGGGGCGCACGAGGGTCGGACGGACCGAGCCTGCTCCGCTCATCGCCCCACGGTACGCGGCCGGGGCTGGCAGGATGCTGCATGGCTCGGGTGCTGATCGGCGTGGCCGCAGGCGGCCAGTTCCTGTGGGCGGCCGCCCGGCTGCGCCAGCACGAGCTGTGGCAGCTGCGCAACGAGACCCCCGAGCCCGACTGGCGGATGTTGCGACAGGACGCGGCCAGCATCGAGCGGGTGCTGACCCACCGCCACGCGCCCACCGTGATCGAAGGCGGTGCGGTCGTCTTCCTCACCTGGGGCCTCACCGGCCTCCTCTAGCGCGCCACCTCGCTTCTTGCGGCGATCTGACGGTCAGCGGGCGAGGAGCTGACGGCCGCCATGGTCGAGGAGGTGGCGGGCCACCGCGGCGCCGTCGGTGCCGACGTGACGCAGGACCGTGGAGCCGTCGACGGCGGCGAGGCGGCCCTCGATCGACAGGGCGCCGTCGGCGGCCAGGGTGGCGTGGGCCGCGGCCGGGAGGGAGCAGTCTCCGCCCAGCTCGGCCAGGAACGCCCGCTCGGCGTCGACGCAGCGACGGGTGTCGCCGTGCTCGACGGCCGCCAGCAGGGCCTGCAAGGCGACGTCGTCGGCCCGGCACTCGACCGCCAGCGCGCCCTGCCCCACCTGAGGGAGCACGAGGTCGATGGGCAGGCGCTCTGCGATGTGGCCGGCCAGGCCGAGGCGGTCGAGGGCGGTGGCGGCCACCACGATGGCGCCGTGGTCGGCCGCCTTGGCCAGGCGCGTCTGCATGTTGCCGCGCAGGCCCACGAAGCGGAGGTCGGGCCGGGCCGCGGCCAGCTGGGCTTGGCGGCGCAGCGAGCCGGTGGCCACCTCGGCGCTCGGTGGCAGGTCGGCGAGGGTGGCCCCGACCAGGGCGTCGCGCACGTCGCCCCGCTCCGGCACGCAGGCGATCACCAGGCCCGGCGGGCTCACCGACGGCAGGTCCTTGGCCGAGTGGACGGCGAGGTCGGCCCGGCCGTCGAGCACGGCCGCCTGCACCTCCTTGGCGAACACGCCCTTGCCGCCCAGCTCCCAGATCGGCACGTCGAGGCGGCGGTCGCCCTGGGTGTCGACCACCACCAGCTCGACGTGGACCGCTGGATCGGCGGCGGTGAGCAGCTCGGCGACGTGCTCGGCCTGCCAGCGGGCCAGCGGGCTGCCGCGCGTGGCCGCCCGCTGGATGCTAGCCACCGACTGCTACTCGGCGGGCGGGGGGGTCGGGCTGTCGCC
>JBPPMN010000293.1:0-24624 GCA_051306055.1 Acidimicrobiales bacterium | reverse complement strand
GCTCGTACTCGAAGCCCTGCACCTGCCCCCCGGCTCCGAAGCCGTTGGGTGCCACGATGAGGTCGCAGAAGGCGTGGATCTCGTAGTCGCCGGGAGGGAACGGGGTGTCCTCACCGCTGGCCGTGGGCGGGCCGTTCTCCGGGATGCCGATGGTGACCGACCAGTCGCCGTTGACCTCCATGGTGGCCACCCACTGTCCGGGCCGGATGCCGCCGGTGTCGCCGGTGACCTCGCCGCCCTCGCACTCCGAGCCCTCCAGGTTGCTCACGACGAAGCTGTCGCCCGGCTCGAGGCCCTCGGACGGGATCGCCTGCATCTGCGCCGCGGTGGGCGGTGGCTCGCCGGCCAGGCTGGCCGGGAGCGAGAAGCCGCTCAGGCTGAGCATCCCGGCGACTGCGGTCGCACCGATCATGGTCTTGAAGGTTCGTTCCACGTGGTCTCCATGGTTGCGCGCCGGTCCCGTTCCGGGCGTCGGCGAGACGCTACTCCTTGTCAGCCCATCGCCTGGGAGAGGGTGCGTGACAGGTCACCTCGAGGGTCGACGACCACCCGGTCGAGTCCGAGGAAGGTGGCCAGCTCCTGGAGGCGGTCCACCAGGGGTCGGAGGTCCTCGTCGGGCTCGAAGGTCGGTTCGGCGTAGCTGCCTCTGACCAGGAGGGCGCCTGCCTGTCGATCGGCCTTGAGGTCGACCCTGGCCACGAGGCGGCCGTCGTTGAGGAAGGGGAGCACGTAGTAGCCGTGCACCCGCTTGGTCGCCGGTGTGTAGATCTCGATGCGGTAGCGGAAGCCGAAGAGGGCCTCGGTGCGGGTCCGCTCCCACACCAGCGAGTCGAACGGCGACAGCAGCGCGGAGGTCCGCACCCACCGGGGCAGCACGGCCTCGGGGTGGAGGTAGGCGGGGCGGCGCCAGCCCTCGACCTCCACCTGGCGCAGCGCGCCGTCGGCCACCAGCTCGGCGACGAGCCGCTTGGCCTGCACCAGGTTGAGCCGGTGGTAGTCGCCGAGGCAGCGCACCGTCCCCACGCCGTGGCTGCGGGCCGCCCGCAGGAGGAGCTCCTTGCGGGCATCGTCGTCGGGGGGTGTGGGGGCCGCCAGCACGTCGGCCGGCACCACGCGATCGGGGAGGACGTAGCGGCGCTCGAAGGTCTGCGGGTTGCGCAGCGCCGACACCTGGCCGTTCCAGAACAGCCACTCGACGGCCTTCTTGGCCGGCGTCCAGTTCCACATGTCGCCGGTCGCCGCCTTCTGGCGCTGCACGGCCTCGCCGAGGTGGTCGAGCTGGCCCAGGGCCACCGGCCCGCGCTCGGCCACCGCGGCCAGGACCTCCTCCGCCAGGCCGGGATGGGTGCGCAGGAAGCTGTGCACGCCGCCCCAGGCGTGGCCCTCGTCGCGCTGCATCCGCCAGCGCAGCAGCGGGTGCAGGTCGACGGGGAGCAGCGACGCCTCGTGGCCCCAGTACTCGAACACCTCGCCGCTGCCCCACAGCCACGCCGACAAGGCCGAACGTGGATAGGTGCCGAGGCGAGCGAGGAACGGGAGCTCGTGGGAGCGGGTGAGCACGTTGACGGAGTCGATCTGCACCACACCGACCCGCTCGAGCACCCGGCGGAAGTGGCGTCGGTCGACGCGCCCCGACGGTCGTCGATCGCCGAAGCCCTGCGCGTGCAGGGCGATCCGCCGGGCCTCGGCGAGGCGGAGGGTGTCGGAGGTCAGGGGCATGCGACGAGCAGAGTAGGTTCCGAGGAGCGGGCCCGAGCAGGTTCGCTCGAGCCGAACCGGTCGTCCTGGAGGAGAGCAACCAATGCGCGTCGTCGTCGACTTCGACCTCTGTGAGAGCAACGCCCTGTGCATGGCCGCCGCCCCCGAGGTGTTCGAGGTGCGCGACGACGACTTCCTCTACGTGCTCCAGGAGGAGCCGCCCGAGGAGCTGCGCGGCAAGGTCGAGGAGGCCGCTCGGCGCTGCCCGAAGCAAGCGATCTCCATCGAAGGCTGAGGCACCAGCCACGTGAGCGGGCAGGGGGCGGAGCTCACCGACATCGTCGTCGTCGGTGCGTCGCTGGCGGGGCTGCGAGCCGCGGAGGAGCTGCGCGCTCGGGGCCACACCGGCACGATCACCATGGTGGGCGACGAGCTCCACCGGCCCTACGACCGGCCCCCGCTCTCGAAGCAGGTGCTGGCCGGCACCACCGCTCCGGAGGCCATCGCCCTCGTGCCGGCCTCGGGCCCTCTCGACGACCTCGGCCTCGAGTGGCGCCTCGGCGCCCCGGCCACCGGCCTCGACCTGGCCGATCGCACCGTGGCCCTGGCCGGCGGTGAGCGGCTCCGGTTCGACGGCCTGGTGATCGCCACCGGCGCCACCCCGAAGCGGCTCCCGGGCACCGACCACCTCGACGGCGTGCACACGCTGCGCACCCTCGACGACTGCCTGGCCGTCCGCTCCGCCGTCTCTGCCGGCCTGCAGCGGGTGGCCGTGGTGGGGGCGGGGTTCATCGGAGCCGAGGTGGCGGCCACGTGCCGCGGCCTCGGCATCGAGGTGAGCCTGATCGAGGCCCTTCCCGTCCCCCTCGAGCGCGGCCTCGGCCCGCAGATGGGCGCGGTGGTGGCCGACCTGCACCGCGAGCACGGCGTCGACGTGCGCCTCGGGGTGGGCGTGGTCCGCATCGAGGGCGGGGAGCGGGTGGAGCGCGTTCGCCTCACCGACGGCGCCGTGCTCGAGGTCGACCTCGTGGTGGTGGGCATCGGGGTGAGCCCCAACGTCGGTTGGCTGGAGGGCTCTGGTCTCACCCTCGACGACGGCGTGCTGTGTGACGCCACCTGTGAGGCGGCCCCCGGCGTGGTGGCCGCCGGCGACGTCGCCCGCTGGCCCAACCGGCGCTTCGACGAGGTGATGCGCGTAGAGCACTGGGACAACGCCATCGAGATGGGCACCCACGCGGCCCGCACCCTCCTGGCCGGCCCGGGTGGCGGCCAGCCCTACGAGCCCGTCCCGTGGTTCTGGTCCGACCAGTACGACCGCAAGATCCAGCTGGCCGGCCGCGCCGCCGCCGACGACGTCGTCGAGGTGGTCTCGGGAAGCGTCGAGGATCGGCGCTTCGTGGCCTTCTACGGGCGAGGGGCACGCATCGTGGGCGTGCTGGGCATGAACCAGCCGGCCAAGGTCATGCGCTGGCGGTCACTGGTCGAGGAGCGGGCCACCTGGGACGACGCCCTCGCGGTGGCCTCGGAGTCGGCGTGAGCCGTGCCGTGCCAGGCTGGAGCCGTGGCCCCCTCCGGTGACGACGACGTGGTGCGCCGGGTCCTGTCGATGGAGACGTGGGCCGTGGTGGGCTGCTCGCCCGACCCCGACCGGCCCAGCTACGGCGTGGCCGCGTTCCTCCTGGCCCAGGGGAAGCGGGTGATCCCGGTGAACCCGGCCTGCACCACGATCCTCGACCAGCCCTGCTACCCGACCCTCGAGGAGATCCCCGCCGACGTGCCGGTCGACGTCGTCGACCTGTTCCGTCGAACGGAGCTGGTGGGCCCGCACGTCGACGAGGCCGTGTCACGCGGCGTCTCGGCTGTGTGGATGCAGCTCGGCGTGATCGACCTCGCCGCCGCCGAGCGGGCCCGGGTGGCCGGCCTCGACGTGGTGGTCGACCGCTGTCCACGCATCGAGTGGCCACGGCTGTTCCCTCGCTCAGGTGACACCTCGGGCGGCGGCCGCCTGTGACGGGCGCCGCCTTCCTCCTGCTGGCCCTGGCCCTCACCGTGGCGGTCGTCGACTGGATCGCGGTGTCGCGGGACAACCGACCGCTCGAGTACGTGTGCAAGCCGCTCACGATGCTGCTCCTGATCGGCGTCACGCTGGCCCTCGACCCGAGCGACGCCCTCGGCGCATCGGGCGACGCCGTACGGGCCTGGTTCGTGGTGGCGCTGGTGCTGTGCCTCCTCGGCGACGTGCTCCTCATGGTGCCGCGCGACCTGTTCGTGTTCGGCCTGGCCGCCTTCCTCCTCGGTCACATCGCCTACGTGGTGGGCCTGCACGTCGACGGCGTGACCGCCCCTCGGTTCCTGGTGGGGATCGTGGTGGTGATGGCGGCCATCGCGGTGCTGGGCACCCTGATCCTGCGCAGCGTGCGGTCGGGGCCCGACCCGGGCCTGGCCGGGCCGGTGGTGGCCTACATGTTCGTGATCTCCGCCATGGTGGCCAGCGCCGTCGGCGTGGGCCGGTGGGTCGGGATCGCGGGCGCGGTCTCGTTCTACGTGAGCGACGCCATCATCGCCTGGGACCGCTTCAAGGAGAAGGTGCCGCACGCCCGGGTGGCCATCATGGTCACCTACCACCTCGGACAGGTCGGCCTGGTCCTCAGCCTGGCCTGAGCTGGTCGGCCTGCAGGTCTTCGGCTTCGGCCGCCTCGCGGGCCTCCATGCGCCGGCGCTGCCACTCCACCACCTGCCAACCCGCCTCGAGCAGGCCGATGGCCAGCGCGGCGATGCCGATGGCGGCGAACACCACGACGGTCGACGGCAGGCGCAGCTCGAAGAACTCGCGCAGCCCCGGCACGCTCATGGAGGTGATGAAGGCCGCCACCATGCCGGCCAGCAGCGCCAGGCGCCCCCGGGTGAGGGGTCGAGCCAAGATCATGAGCACCCAGCCGGCCACCAGGAAGAGCACGATGACGGCTGTGGTGCGCTCGGCGGTGAGGGTCACGCCGGCTTCGCTCCGCGCCAGGTAGTACCCGCCGAAGGTGGCGGCGGCGGCCACCGCTCCTGCGGGGATGGCGAAGCGGGCCACCCGCCCGACGAAGCCGGGTCGGGCGCGCTGGTCGTTGGGAGCGAGGGCCAGGAAGAAGCCCGGGATGCCGATGGTGAGGCTCGAGATGATCGTGAGGTGCCGGGGGAAGAACGGGAACGGCAGCTGGGCCACCCCCACCGAGATCGACAGCAGCAGTGCGTAGACCGACTTGGTGACGAAGAGGTTGGCCACCCGCTCGATGTTGCCGATCACCCGGCGACCTTCGGCCACCACCTCGGGCAGCGTGGCGAACGAGTCGTCGAGCAGCACCAGCTGCGCAACGGAGCGGGACGCACCGCTCCCGGAACCCATGGCCACGCCGATGTCGGCGTCCTTCAGCGCCAGCACGTCGTTCACGCCGTCGCCGGTCATGGCCACCACGTGGCCACGCGACTGCAGCGCCTTCACCATGGCCCGCTTCTGGTGGGGCTGCACCCGCCCGAACACGGCGTTCGACTCGAGGACGTCGGCCAGGTCGTCGACGTCGTCGTCGTCGGGGAGGTCGCGGGCGTCGACCGCCGAGTCGGCCCCGCGGATGCCCACCTTGCGGGCCACGTTGCCGACGGTGACGGGGTGGTCACCGGAGATCACCTTCACGGCCACGCCCTGGCGGTGGAAGAAGGCGACGGTGTCGCGCGCTTCGAGCCGCACCTGCTCCTCGAGGCACACGAGGGCAGCCGGCCGCCGGTGGTCGGGCAGCGACTCGCCGCCCAGCGCGTGGGGGCTGCGGGCCACCAGCAGCACCCGGGAGCCGCCTCCGGCCAGCTCCTCGGCTCGCGCCCGCACCGGGTCGTCGGCGGGCAGCAGCACGTCGGGGGCGCCCAGCAACCAGGTACCCGCCCCCTCGAAGGTGGCGCCGCTCCACTTCCGGGCCGAGGAGAAGGGGACCGCGGCGGTGCGGGTCCACCCCGGGGCGTCGCTCAAGGGGCCGAGGGCCGCCAGGCTGGGGTTGGGGCGATCCTCCGCCGCCACCAGCGCGCCGATCCCGGCCAGCACCTCGGCGTCGCTGAGGGCGTCGTCGACCCGCTCCACCGCTCCAGCGGTGAGGCCCCCCTCGGTGAGGGTGCCCGTCTTGTCGACGCAGACCACGTCGACCCGGGCCAGGGTCTCGACCGCGGCCAGCTCCTGCACCAGCGCCTGGCGCCTGGCCAGGCGGATGACGCCCACGGCGAAGGCCACGCTGGTGAGCAGCACCAGGCCCTCGGGGATGATGGCGCCCACGCCGGCCACCGAGCCCCGAAGTGCATCGAAGACCGAACCGCTCGTGCGCAGCTGCGTGATCACCAGCAGCACGGCGGTGGGCACCAGGAAGAAGGTGCCGACCCGCAGGATCTGGTCGGTGCCCGCCCGCAGCTCCGAGTGGGTGAGGGCGAAGCGCCGGGCCTCGGTGGCCAGGCGGGCCGCGTAGGCGTCGTCGCCCACCGCGGTGGCTTCGAAGCGCCCATGGCCGGCCACCACGAAGCTGCCGGAGAGCACCGGGTCGCCCGGGTGGCGGTCGATGGGGTCGGCCTCGCCGGTGAGGAGCGACTCGTCGACCTCGAGGCCATCGGCCGAGACCACGGTGCCATCGACCACCACCTGGTCGCCGGCCTGCACCTCGACGAGGTCGCCGAGCACCACCTCGGTGGTGGCCACCTCCGAGAGGGTCCCGTCGCGCAGCACGGCCACCTTGGGGGCCGCCACCACGCCGAGACGATCGAGGGTGCGCTTCGCCCGCAGCTCCTGCACGATGCCCACGACGGCGTTGGTGACGAGCACGATCCCGAACAGGGCGTCGCGGTAGGCGCCGATCACCAGCACGACGGCCAGCAGCGAGCCGAGGATGGCGTTGAACCGGGTGAGCACGTTGGCGGCCACGATGCTGCCGACCGTGCGCTTGTTGGGGTCGGTGGTGACGTTGACCAGGCCCTGCCGGCGGCGCTCGGCGACGGCCGCCGAGGTCAGCCCGGTGGCGGACGACGGCGGCGGGCTGGGAAGGGGGGCGGCGGACAAGGGCACGGGCTCAGCCGGAGCCGAGCCGCTCCTCCTCCCGCCGGCGCAGCTCCACCGACACCCGCATGCGCTCGAGGTGCTGCAGGAGCGTCTGCTTGGCCTGGGGCACGGGGTGCTCGACCGTGAAGGCCTCGATGTCGGCGGCCAGGGCGGGATCGCTCACCGAACGGATGCCCGAGAGCATGCGCACGATGCTGTTCGAGGGGAAGCGCTCGTTCATCTCGTCCCAGCGCTCGTGCACGAGCTTCCAGGCCTTCGGGCCGTTGTCGCGGTTGGAGATGCAGGCGGCGATGAGGAAGGGGGCGTTCTGCGTGCGCACCGCCGGGCTCATGGCCAGGTCGAGCACGCGGTCCATCTGCTCGGGGTCGCGCACGTCGGACAGGGCGTAGAGGAAGCGGAGCGTCTCCTGGGGCGTGGCCGCGCTGCGGAACCGGTCGAGGAAGAGGTCGACCTCGGCCGGGCCTGCGCCCACGGCGACCGCCTTCACCACCGCGGCGGCGACGTTGGCCTCCACGGTGGCCGGGTCGACGCAGTAGCGCTCGAACAGCTCGGTTGCCCGCGCCCTGGCGTCGTCGTCGGCTCCGAGCACCACCATGGTGGCGATCAGGAGCCCGCGCAGCTCGCGGTCTCGATCGCGGTCGGTGGCGCGATCGTCCCAGCCGCAGCGCTCGAGGGCCGGGGCCACCAGCGTCCGCACCCGCTGCTGGAGCGCCTCGCGCCCTGCGCCCTCGCGCAGGCGCTCGATCTGCTCCACGCCGTTGAGCAGCCGGCGCCACACCGACACGTCGGTCTCGTCGGTGAACCCGTCGGCCAGATCGAGGTACTCCTCCGTCGACGAGGCGCCCGACAGCACGGCGGCCCAGGCGTCGTCGACGAGGCCGTAGCGCTCGATGTCGGACAGCGT
Organism: Acidimicrobiales bacterium; assembly: GCA_051306055.1. Taxonomy (GTDB): domain Bacteria; phylum Actinomycetota; class Acidimicrobiia; order Acidimicrobiales; family VFJN01; genus VFJN01. The sequence continues at coordinate 16,954 of JBPPMN010000293.1, read as the reverse complement.
GGCGTGGGCCCGGTCGACGAGGGCCGAGCGCAGCGGGGGCGACAGGTGGACCCGGTAGAAGCCGTGGCCCTGTGCGTTGGCCACCACCCAGCGCGCCGCGGACGGGAGCTCGATGCGGAGCTCCTCGCCGTCGAGCAGGGCACGGGTGGTGACCACCTCGCCGTCGGCCAGCTCGTAGCGCAGCTGGAGCGGGATGGCCCACAGGGCGGGGTCGGCGTCGTCGGCCAGGAACCGGAAGCGCTCCTGCGACAGCCGCAGCACGTTGCCGCCGTCGACCAGGTCCACGTAGACGATCGGGTAGCCGCCCTGGAAGATCCAGGAGTCCATGATCCGGCGCACCGGTTCGCCGGAGGCCTCCTCGATGGCATCCCACAGGTCGGTGGTCTCGGTGTTGCCGTACTCGTGGGCCCGCATGTAGTGGCGGATGCCCTCTCGGAAGCGGTCTTCGCGCAGGTACTGCTCGAGCATCCGCACGACCGCAGCGCCCTTCTCGTAGGTGAGGACGTCGAACATGCCCTCCGCGTCGGCCGGCGACACCACCGGGTACTCGATGGGCCGTGTGGAGGCCAGCGAGTCGGTGTCGAAGGCGGCGGACCGGGCCAGCCCGAAGCTCACCCACCGCTCCCACTCGGGACGGAAGGCATCGGTGACCTTCAGCTCCATGAAGGTGGCGAAGGCCTCGTTGAGCCAGATGCCGTTCCACCACTTCATGGTGACCAGGTCGCCGAACCACATGTGGGCCAGCTCGTGGGCGATCACGTCGACCACGTTCTGGAGCTCGCCCTGCGTGGCTTGCTGCGGGTCGGCGAGCAGGAGGGTCTCCCGGAAGGTGACGCACCCCAGGTTCTCCATGGCCCCGAAGGCGAAGTCGGGGATGGCCACGAGGTCCATCGAGTCGCCCGGGTAGGGGAGGGCGAAGTAGTCGGCCAGGTAGCGCAGCGAGTACTCGGCCACCTCGAGGCCGAAGGGCGTGAGGTGGAGCTTGCCCGGTGGCGCCAGGAGGCGCAGCGGCGTGCCGTCGACGTCGACCGGGTCGGTGATCTCCAGCGGTCCCACGATGAACGCCACCAGGTAGGTGGACATCGGGATCGTCTCGGCGAAGGTGACGCGGCGCTCGCCGTCGACGACCTCGTCGCTCAGCAGCCCGGCGTTCGACACGGCGGTGAGGTCGTCGTCGACCACCAGGGTGATGGCGAAGGTGGCCTTGAGGGCGGGCTCGTCCCAGCACGGGAAGGCCCGGCGGGCGTCGGTGGCCTCGAACTGCGTGGTGGCGATGATGCGTTCGTTGCCCGCGTCGTCGGTGAAGGTCGACCGGTAGAAGCCCCGGAGCTTGTCGTTGAGCATCCCCCGGAAGCGCAGCGACACCAGGGCCTCGCCCGCCGGGAGCTCCTCGGGGAACGTCAGCGATGCCCGTTCGGCCTCCTCGTCGAGGGCGACGCTGGCCTCGAGGCGCCGGTCGCCGACGGTGATCCAGGCCTCGTCGACCTCGAGCTCGATGGCGTTGAGCACGACCGTGGCGGTGGGTTCCACCACGTGGACGGCGATGTGGACCTCCCCGGCGAAGGTGGCCTCGGCGAGGTCGGGGGTGAGGGTGAGGTCGTACCGGCGAGGGATGACCTCGCGCGGCAGGCGGTGCGGGTTCTCGTTGGCCACGGCGGCAGGCTACCGGTGCCGCCGTGGTGCTCAAGTCTGTACCCCTTGTGTGCCGATCAACCTGGTGCTGACCGCGATGCGCCGGGAGACCGGAGCGGACACGGGAGGCACGGGAGGTGTCGATCCGTGAGGACCCCACCGACCCGGGCGAGGGTGCCCGGGCACGGAGAAGAATCGGGCGCTTAGACCACACGGGGAGCCAGTAGCGCGACCGGCCTGTTCACACTGCGATCCCGAGAGGGGTCAACGACTGAACGGGAGCTACCCAATGCACATCCACCACGCAGTCCGTGGTGGCCTCCTCGCCATGGGGGTCGGAGTCGGAGCCATGATCGTCTTCACCACACCAGGAGCCGGTTCGACCGGCGCCCCCGCAGCACCCGCTGCGGAGCGCGCCGCCGTCGTGGCCGGCCCCGACGTGGTGCGGTCGCCGGCCCTGCTTCCGCTCGCCCCCGCTGCCACCCCGGTGCTCATCGAGGTCGTGGTGGAGGCTGCCCCCGCCGAGGAGGCCGAACCGGTGCCGGAACCCGCACCCGAGTACCCCGTGGTCCACGCGGGCCCTGGACCGGCCACCCCGGTCGAGGGCGCAACCACCCTCATCGACCCGCTCGTCATCGAGCGGGACCTCGAGGCTGATCCGCTGGACTAGCGGTCCTCGGGCCGGACCCGTCCCACCCCGATCGGCGGCCGTCCATCGTCCCTCCAGGACGGCCGCCGCAGGGGTACGGGCGCCCCGGGCCCGGCCCTGTACCCTCGATCGTCGTGACTGACGCTGGCGCTCCTCCCGAGCTCGACGTCGTGGGCATCGGCAACGCCCTCGTCGACGTGCTGACCCACGAAGACGACTCCTTCATCGAGGCCAACGGCCTCGTGCGGGGGTCGATGACCCTCGTCGACACCGATCGGGCCGAGGCGCTCTACGCCGCCATGGGCGAGGGCATCGAGATGTCCGGCGGCTCGGCCGCCAACACCATCTCCGGCATCGCCAGCTTCGGGGGCAAGGCGGCCTACATCGGGCGGGTGTTCGACGACCAGCTCGGCGCGGTGTTCGCCCACGACATGCGGGCCACCGGTGTGCTCTTCCGTGCGACCCCGGCCCAGGACGGGCCGCCCACCGGTCGCTGCCTCATCGTGGTGACGCCTGATGCCCAGCGCACCATGAACACCTACCTCGGCTCGTCGGAGTTCCTCGGCCCGGAGCACGTCGACGGCGACCTCATCGCCCGAGCCCAGGTGACCTTCCTCGAGGGCTACCTCTTCGACCGGCCCGAGGCCAAGGAGGCCTACTGGAAGGCCAGTCGCGTGGCCCACGACGCCGGGCGGCGGGTGGCGCTCACCCTCTCCGACACCTTCTGCGTGGAGCGCCACCGCGACGAGTGGCGCAACCTCGTCGCCGACCAGGTCGACATCCTCTTCGCCAACGAGGCCGAGGCGCTCTCGCTCTACCAGGTCGACACCTTCGACGACGCCTTGGCGGCGGCCCGGGCCGACGTGGAGGTGGTGGCCATCACCCGGGGCGACCGGGGATCGGTGGTGGCCCGGGGCGACGAGGTGGTCGACATCGAGGCCCACCCGGCGAAGGTCGTCGACACCACCGGCGCCGGCGACCTCTACGCCGCCGGGTTCCTGTTCGGCTTCACCCACGGCCGGAGCGTGGCCAGCTGCGGGAGGCTGGGCTCGGCGGCGGCTTCGGCCGTGCTCGGCCACACCGGCGCCCGCCCCGGCCTGTCCCTCGCCCAGCTCGCGATCACCCTCGACCTGTGACCGCTCCCGATCCCTGGGCCCTCGTCACCGAGGCCGCCGCCGCCATCGAGGCCCGTACAGGGGTCGAGCGCCACGACGTGCTGGTGGTGCTCGGCTCGGGTTGGACGCCGGCCGCCGACCGGTTCGGCGAGGTCACCGCGGAGCTGCCGGTGGCCGAGCTTCCGGGCTTCCCCAGCGTCGGCGTGGCCGGCCACAGCGGTGTGCTGCGGTCGATCGAGGCCGAGGGCGGCCGGCGCATCCTGGCCCTCCTGGGCCGGGTCCACGCCTACGAGGGCCACGAGCTCCACGCCGTCGTGCACGGCGTCCGCACGTCGGTCCGGACGGGTTGCGGCACCGTGGTGCTCACCAACGCCGCCGGCGGGCTGCGCCCGGGCATGCGGGTGGGCCAGCCCGTGCTCATCGCCGACCACCTCAACCTCACCGCCCGCTCGCCCCTCAGCGGCCCGGCGGCCCCCGACGAGCTGGGCCTGCCCCGCTTCGCCGACCTCACCGAGGCCTACTCGCCCCGCCTGCGTGACCTCGCCCGCGCCGTCGACCCCTCGCTCGAGGAGGGCGTCTACGCCGGGCTCCCAGGGCCCCACTACGAGACCCCGGCCGAGATCCGCATGCTGCAGACGCTCGGTGCCGACCTGGTGGGCATGTCGACCGTGCACGAGGCGATCGCGGCCCGCCACGTGGGCGCCGAGGTGCTCGGGCTGTCGTTGGTCACCAACCTCGCCGCCGGGCTGGGCGGGGGCAACCTCGACCACGCTGACGTGCTGGAGGCCGGGCGCGTGGCCGCCGAGGCCATGGGCTCGCTGCTGGCAGAGGTCGTCGACCGCCTGTGACGCTGCCCGCCGCCCTCTCGGAGCAGGCGCGGGCCTGGCGCGACGACGACCCCGATCCGGCCACCCGGGCCGAGGTCGACGCCCTGCTCGCCGCTCAGGATGAGGCGGGGCTGCAGTCTCGCTTCGGTGATCGCCTCCAGTTCGGCACCGCGGGCCTCCGCGGGGCGCTCGGGGCGGGCCCCAACCGCATGAACCGGGCGCTCGTCCGGCGGGCCACCGCGGGCGTGGCCGCCTGGCTCCGTGCGGAGGGGCTCGTCGGGCGCGTGGTGGTCGGCCTCGACGCCCGCCACGGCAGCCGTCGGTTCGCCGACGACACCGCTGCGGTGCTGGCCGGCGCCGGCTTCGAGGTGTGCCTGCTGCCCCGGCCCCTGCCCACCCCGGTCACGGCGTTCGCGGTGCGCCACGTCGGCGCGGTGGCCGGCGTGATGATCACGGCCAGCCACAACCCTCCGCAGGACAACGGCTACAAGCTCTACCTGGGCGACGGCGCCCAGATCGTCCCGCCCGTCGACGAGGCCATCTCGGCCCACATCGATGCGGTGGGCCGGCTGGCCGACCTGCCACTGCGGAGCGAGGGGATCGAGGTGGTGGGCGAGGACCTGCTCGACGCCTACCTGGTCGGGGCTCGGGCCTTGCTGCTCGACGGTCCCCGCGAGGTCGCCAGCGTGTACACGGCGATGCACGGGGTGGGGGCCGAGACCATCCGAGCCGCCTTCTCGGTGGCCGGGTTCCCGCTGCCCTACGACGTGGTCGAGCAGGTGGAACCCGACCCCGACTTCCCCACGGTGGCCTTCCCGAACCCGGAGGAGCCCGGTGCGCTCGACCTGGCCCTGGCGCGTGCGGTGGCGGTGGGGGCCGACCTCGTGCTGGCCAACGACCCCGACGCCGATCGCCTTGCGGTCGCCGTCCCCGACCCGTCGGTGGTCGGCGGCTGGCGGGCCCTCACCGGCGACGAGCTCGGCGGACTGCTGGCCGACCACCTGCTGCGCACCCGCTCGCTCGGGCCCGACGACGTGGTGGCCACCACGGTGGTGTCGTCGCGGCTCCTGTCGAAGCTGGCCGCCGAGGCCGGGGTGGCCTACGCCGAGGCCCTGACCGGCTTCAAGTGGGTGGTGCGGGCGCCGGCCGCCGGGCAGCGGTTCGCCTTCGGCTACGAGGAGGCGCTGGGCTACTGCGTCGGTGGCCTCGTGCGCGACAAGGACGGCATCACTGCGGCCCTGGTGGCGGCCGAGCTGAGTGCCGCCCTGCGGGCCGAGGGGAGCACCTTGGTGGAGCGGCTCGACGACATCGCCCGCCGTCACGGCGCCCACGTCACCCGGCAGCGCTCCCTGCGACTGGAGGGCGATGACTGGCTGGAGCGGGTCACCGCCGCCATGGCCGCCGTGCGCGCCACCCCGCCCGTGGCCGTCGGCTCCCGCGCCGTCCTCGACGTGGAGGACCTGCTGCTGGGCGACCGCCTGCCGCCGTCCGACGTGCTCATCTGGACGCTCGACGGCGCCCGGCTGGTGGTGCGGCCGAGCGGCACGGAGCCCAAGCTCAAGTGCTACGTCGAGGTGGTGGAGCCCGTCGCCGACGGCGCCGCCGTGGGCGAGGCGCGGGCGGCTGCGTCGGCGGCGGTCGACGAGGTGCTCGACTCGGTGGTGGCGGTGCTGGCCGACGTCGGCCTGCGCGTCTGAGGCCTCGCGGTCAGGCGGTGCCGAAGAGGCGGTCGCCGGCGTCGCCGAGGCCGGGCACGATGTAGGCCTGCTCGTTGAGGTGCTCGTCGATCGAGGCCGTCACCACGTGAGCCACCAGCCCCGATGCCTCCAGCCGCGCCACCCCCTCCGGCGCCGCCAGCACGCACACCGCCGTGAGCGGACCCGCTCCGCGCTCGGCGAGGATGCGGCAGCTGTGCTCGAGCGAGCCGCCGGTGGCCAGCATCGGGTCGAGCACCAGCACCGGACGACCGCCCAGCTCGTCGGGCACGGAGTTCATGTAGGGCTCAGGGGCGAAGGTGGCCTCGTTGCGGGCGACCCCGATGAAGCCGGTGTCGGTCTCGGGCAGGTGGCGCAGCACGCCGCCCAGCATGCCGAGGCCGGCCCGCAGCACCGGCACCACCAGCGGCGGTCGGGCCACGTGGGTGCCGGTGGTGGGGCCCATCGGCGTGGTGACCTCGATCTGCTCGACCTCGATGTCTCGGCTGGCCTCGTAGACCAGGATCCCCGACAGGTCGTCCATGGCGCGACGGAAGCCAGCCCGATCCGTCCGCTCGTCGCGGAGACGGGTGAGGAGCTGGGCGGCGAGGGGATGATCGACCACGGTGACCTGCATGCAGGCATGATGGCAGCCGATGGACCGCACCACGCTCGCCGCCATGCTCGACCACACCCTCCTCGCCCCTGAGGCCACCACCGCCCAGGTGGTGAGCCTCTGCGAGGAGGCCACCGCGCTGGGGGTGGCCGCGGTGTGCGTGTCGCCCTCCCACCTGCCGCTCCCCGTCGCGCTAGGCCCGGGGATCGGGGTGGCCACGGTGATCGGCTTCCCGAGCGGTGCCCACCAGCCTGCGGTGAAGGCCCACGAGGCGGAGGTGGCCGTCGACGCCGGGGCCACCGAGCTCGACATGGTGGTGAACCTCGGCCTGGCCAAGGCAGGGGAGTGGGCGGCGGTGGGCGCCGACATCGGCGCCGTGCGAGCCGCCGCGCCCAGCTCGGTGGCCCTCAAGGTCATCCTGGAGACGGCGGCCCTCACCGACGACGAGATCGTCGCCGCCTGCCAGGCGGCCGAGGCGGCCGGCGCCGACTACGTGAAGACCAGCACCGGGTTCCACCCCACGGGTGGTGCATCGGTCGAGGCGGTCACGCTGATGGCGGCCACCGTCGGCGGTCGCCTCGGCATCAAGGCCAGCGGCGGCATCCGCGACGCCGCCACCGCGGTGGCGATGGTGGAGGCCGGCGCCACCCGCATCGGCTGCTCCGCCTCCAGAGCCATCCTCGACGGCCTCTGACCCCGATCCCCGAGGATCTTGCGTCGCTCAACCGTGAAGACGACGGCTCAGCGCCGCAAGGTGTTCGCCCTGGTCAGATGCCGGCGGCTCGGAGGGTGGCGTAGGCCGGCTTGATCTGCTCGTTGATGATCTTGAGCCGCTGGTCGAAGGGCCAGAACGAGCTCTTCATGGCGTTGAGCGTGAGCCACTCGATCTCGGTCCAGCCGTAGCCGAAGGCCTCCACGAGGGCCGCCATCTCCGAGGTGAGCGAGACGCCGCTCATGAGCCGGTTGTCGGTGTTGACCGTCACCCGGAAGCGGAGGCGGGCCAGCAGGCCGATGGGGTGCTCGGCGATGGAGTCGCACACGCCGGTGTTCACGTTGGAGGTGGGGCACATCTCCAACGGCACCCGCCGGTCGCGGATGAAGCTGGCCAGGCGGCCGAGGCTGGCCCGGCCGTCGGGGCCGACGGTGATGTCGTCGACGATGCGCACGCCGTGCCCCAGCCGCTCGGCGCCGCACAGCTGCACCGCCTCCCAGATCGACGGCAGGCCGAAGGCCTCGCCCGCGTGGATGGTGATGTGGAAGTTCTCCGCCGCCACGTGGCGGAAGGCGTCGAGGTGGCGGGTGGGCGGGTGGCCGGCCTCGCTGCCGGCGATGTCGAAGCCGACGACGCCGGCGTCGCGGTGGCGCACGGCGAGCTCGGCGATCTCGGTGGAGTGGGCGGCGTGGCGCATGGCCGTGACGATGGTGCCCATCGTGAGGCGGGTCCCCGCGGTGCCCAGGCGGAAGCCCTCCTGCACGGCGTCGACCACCTCGTCGAGAGCGAGCCCGCCGTCGAGGTGGAGCTCGGGGGCGAAGCGCACCTCGGCGTAGACGATGCCGTCGGCGGCCAGGTCTTCGGCGCACTCCTGGGCCACGCGGATGAGCGCGTCCTTGGTCTGCATCACGCCCACCGTGTGTGCGAACGTCTCGAGGTAGAGCACGAGGTCTTGGCGGGCGGCGCCGGCGGTGAACCAGGCGGCCAGCTCGGCCTCGTCGGTGGTGGGCAGGTCGTGGTAGCCGTGCTCAGCGGCGAGCTCGATCACGGTGGACGGGCGCAGGCCGCCGTCGAGGTGGTCGTGGAGCAGCACCTTGGGGGCCTGGCGGAGCTCGTCGATGCTGGGGGAGTGCCGCATCAGATCACGCTACCGCCGTCGCGGCGTGGCGTCGTAGGGTCCGGCCGATGTCGCCCCGCCCCCGTCACGTCTGCGTGTACTGCTCGTCGTCGGCTGCGGTCGACGACGCCCACGTGGCCGTCGCCCGAGCGGTGGGCCAGGCGCTGGCCGAGCGGGGTGACGTGCTGGTGTGGGGCGGGGCCACGGTGGGCCTCATGGGCGAGGTGTCGCGAGCCGCCCGGCTGGCCGGTGGGCGCACCGTGGGGGTGATCCCCGAGTCGCTGCTGGCCGTCGAGATCGCCGACCACGCCGCCGACGAGCTCATCGTCACGCCCGACATGCTCGCCCGCAAGGCGGCCATGGCCGAGCGGGCCGACGCCTTCGTGGCCCTACCCGGAGGCTTCGGCACCTTGGAGGAGCTACTCGAGCAGCTCACCGCCCGGCTCCTCGGCTTCCACGAGAAGCCGATCGTGCTGGCCGACGTGGACGGCTTCTGGCAGCCGCTGCTGGAGCTGTTCGAGCACCTCTACCGCGAGCGCTTCGCCAAGCCGGAGAGCCGGTCGGCCTACTCGGTGGTCACCGACGCCGCGGAGGTGATGGCGGTGCTCGACCAGCGGCCCGCGGCCCTGCCGGGCAAGTGGTTCTGAGGGTCAGCGGTCGCGGAGGTCGATCACCGTGGTGTCGCGGCGGGTGGCCCGATGCCAGGCCCAGCGCAGCGACCACACAACGGCGGCCAGGACGGTGAGGGCCGCCCCCGTTGCGGCCGCGACGGCCAGGATCACCGAGGCGCTGCCGAAGGTGGCGGCCAGCGACTCGGGCAGTCGGTGGGCAAGGGCCTGCCGGCCGAGCAGCCAGCTCGCGCCGGCCGCGCCGACGGCCAGCAGGACGAGCGTGGAGGTGGCGGCGGCCAGGCCGCGAGCCGCCCGAGCTCGGCCGAGTGGTCGCCGGGTGCGTCGCTCACGGCGGGGACGCGTGGCGGGGAGCCGATGCACCGAGCGGGTGGGGAGGTCGAGGCCCGCCACCTGCCGAGCCGCTCGAGAGGGGGGTGGCCCGCTGGGCGTGCAGCCCGGGCACCCCTCGGCGGCGCCGGGGATCTCGTAGCCGCACCTTGTGCAGAGCTCGATCGTCGAGGTCGTGGCCATGGCCTCCGCCTTGGAGTGTCCGCCGGACCCACCGCGACGGGTCCACCGCTCACAGTAGGCGTCCCAGCGCGCCGCGTCAGCGATCCCCGGCCGATTTCCAGGCTCCGGACGGCGATCCGGTTCCGGGGTCGCCGGTGTGCCCCGGTACGGGCCGGTGGCGGCTCAGAGCTGGGTGCGTCCGCGGGCCACGACGGCCTGGCGGTTGGCCTCGAGGGTGGCGGGATCGAGCCCGGCGCCCTGCCAGGCTCCGGCCACCTCGCTCTCGAGCTCCCAGGCCGCCGCCCCGTCGACGAGGGCGCCCTCGTCGTAGGTCTGGAGCATGCGGCGCACCGCCCGCTCGTCGTTGGTGGCGATGTCGGCGGCCAGCGCCTGCGCGAACGGGAGGAGCTCGTCGTGGGCCACCACGTGGTTGACCAGCCCCCAGGCCAGCGCGGTGGGGGCGTCGAGGAAGTTGCCCGTGGTGGACAGCTCCTTGGCCCGCCGGAACCCGACTGCCTCCGGCAGCAGCACGGTGAGGCCCCACCCCGGCATGATCCCCACGCGGGCGTGGGTGTCGGCGAAGCGAGCCCGATCCGATGCCACCAGGAAGTCGCAGGCCAGCGCCACCTCGAACCCGCCGGTGATGGCCACCCCGTTGATGGCGCCGATCACCGGCGTGTCCATCTCGGGGAACGGGCCACGGCGTCGCCGACCCGTCCCGCCCGCCGCTCCGGTCTCGCGCAGGGCGTCACCTCCGCCGGCCAGCTCCTTCAGGTCGAGGCCGGCGCAGAAGGCCGGATCGGCGCCGGTGAGCACGATGGCAGCCACGTCGGCTCGCTCGTCGAGCTCTCGGAGCCGGGTGGGGAGCGCCTCGCGCAGCTCACGGTTCAGGGCGTTGCGGGCGTCGGGCCGGTTGAGGGTGACGGTGGCCACCGGGCCGTCCACCTCCACCAGCACGATGTCGGACTCGGTCACGGTCACCCCTCTTCGTCGGCGGGCAGGAAGTCGAGCTGGAGGTCGCCGAGGCGCACGAGGGTGGAGGCGATCCAGCCGCCCATGGCGGAGAAGTGGTCGTCGAGGATCGAGCCGTCGGCCAGGGTGGCCTCGTCGAGCTCGTAGCTGCCCTCGTAGCTGATCTCCAAGGCCCAGTCCTCGGCTTCGAGGTCGCCGTCGAAGGCGATCTCCACCGTGGGGTTGGAGCGCTCGAGGCGCTCGGCTCCGATCGGTGGGCTGTGCTCGGGGAGGACGGCCAGCACGGGCTTCACCTCGGGCATGGAGGCCAGGCGCTGGATGCGCATGACGATCTCGATCTCGATGCGCGGGGCCTCGTCGGTGGGCTCGCCGATGTACCAGGAGCGGTAGGCCGTCTGGGCCCAAGTGGGCCAGTCGAGGGTGATGTCGGCCTGCACCCGGGGCGGGAGGCCCTCGCCGGGCAGCCCGTAGGAGGTCTCCCACGTGGTGTCGCCCAGCAGCACGTCGACCTGGAAGCGCTCCTCGAAGGCTTGCCGCTCGAGGAACGCCTTCTCGAAGGTGTCGCGCAGCGCGCCGATGGCATCGGTGAAGACGTGGTCCAGCATCCCGGGGCGACCCTACAGCCGCCGCGCTGCGTCCTCAGGCGGCCGCTTCGGCCGCCCAGGCGGCGGCCACCTCCTGGCACACCACCTCGGTGGCGGCCACGAAGGCATCGAGCAGGGCGGACGGCCGACGGTCGCGGGCCCAGGCGATGCCGACCAGCCGCGGCGCGATGGGGGGGTCGACGGTGACGATGGTGGTGGTGGGGTCGTCGAGGTCGATGGTGAGCAGCGGCGACAGCGACACGCCCAGGCCGGCGGCGACGCAGCCCTGGATGGTGGAGTTGTCGTCGGAGTGGAACACGAAGTTGGCCCCGGGCTCCTCGAGAGCCAGCAGGGGTGCGGCCGAGCAGGCCGGGTTGCGGTTGCCGATGAGCGGGAGCTCCACGATCTCCTCGAGGCTGATGGTGCTCCGTCCGATCCACTCCGGGGTGGCCGGCGCCAGCAGCACGAAGGGGTCCTCGAGCACGAGCCGGTGCTCGAAGGTGGCATCGTCGCCCATGGCGTGGGAGCAGAACGTGATGTCGAGGTCCTGCGACTCGACCAGCCCCAGGAGCACGTTGGGGTCGTGGTTCTCCTGGAGGACGATCTCCATGCCGGGCCGCTCTGCTCGCAGGTGGGTGAGGAGGCGGGGCAGCACCTGGGTGCCGACGCTCTGGATGGTGCCCACGCGCAGCTGGCCCCGCTCGCCGCTGGTGAGCGCCTCGACGTCGGCGGCCGCGGCGCGCAGCGTGCCCAACACCGTGCGGGCGTGGTCGAGCAGCACCTGGCCCACCGGGGTGAGCCGCACGGGCCGCGGCCCGCCGGGCCGGTCGAACACCGGGGCGCCCACGGCCTTCTCGAGGGCGGCCACCTGCTGGCTCACCGCAGACTGGGTGTAGCCCAGCGCCGTCGCCGCCCGTCCGAACGTGCCGACCTCGGCCACCGCCACCAGGGCGGCGAGGTGGCGCAGCTCGAGCGACGACCAAGAGGCGGGGGGTGCAGCGGCCATGAGCTGATCATCAGCCCTGCTGATCGTTTGGTCAAGGGATCATCGCTGGCGCTACTGATCCCGGAGGCGCACGATGACGACATGATCCTCAGCGACTGCCCCACCTGCGGCCGCCGTGAGCTGCGAGGCTTGCGGTCGGTCCACGCCCACCACACCAGCCGGGGCGCGGCCCTGGCCGTGACCTGCACCGCCTGCGGCAGCGTCCTGCGCGCCGGCACCAACGACCTGCTGCGCCAGGCGCCCCTCGACGTCGTCGCCTGACCCCGATCTTCTTGCCGCGCTGAGCCGTGGTCTTCACGGCTCAGCGCCGCTGGAACCTCGGGTTTCGAGGCTAGGGACGGGGTTCGGGTGACATCAGCGCGGTGGCCACCGACATGCCGAGCTCCCGGTGGCGCAGCGTGGCGATCCGTCGCCCCTCCTGCACCGCCTCCTTGATGGCGCCGAGGTGGTCGCCGAGCTGCGCTGCGGTGGCATCGAGGTCGGCCACCGTGATGGCCAGGCCGAAGAAGCCGGGGTCGCCCTCGCCGGCGGTCTCGGGCTGGCCGACCAGCTCGAGGATCACCTCGCCGAGGCGGAAGAAGACCTGGCGCATCGGGGCGCCGTAGGTGTCGGTGTCGCGCTCGCCGCGCTGGCCCACGCCGATGGCCTCGAGGGCGGCGGTGGTGCGGGCCAGGTCGGGCGACAGCAGCACCACGTGATCGATGTAGGTGGCGCCGTTGGGGTGGCGGGCCGGCTCTGCCGGGGGCTGGTCGGAGCCGCTGGTGGGGAGGCCGTCGAGGCTGCCGTCGGCCAACCGGGCGGCAGGAGCGTCGCGCAGCGACCAGCCCAGGATGCGCTTGCCGCCGTCGCGACCGACCAGCCGGACGCGGACGGTGCCGATGCGGCAGGTGCCGTCGTCGTCGACGGAGAAGCCGGCCGCCGCCCACGCCTCCGGGGGGTCGCCCACCAGGATCTCGTCGATCGTCACAGCCACGCGCGGCACCGTAGCGCCCTGCCTCGCCCGCCTCCGTAGGGTGGGGGCATGGTCGACGTCGTGGTGGTCGGGGCTGGTCCCAACGGGCTGGCGGCCGCCATCACCTGCGCAGAGGCCGGCCGGTCGGTGCTGGTGCTCGAGGCGGAGGACGAGATCGGCGGCGGCACCCGCAGCGCGGAGCTCACCCTGCCGGGCTTCGTCCACGACGTGTGCTCTGCCATCCACCCCCTGGCCGCGGTGTCGCCCTTCTTCGCCGGCGCCGGCCTGGAGCGCCACGGCCTCGAGCTGGTGCACTCCGAGGTGGCCCACGTCCACCCGCTCGACGACGGTCGTGCCGGCGTGCTGCACCGGTCGCTGGCGGAGACGGTGGCCGGCCTCGGTGTCGACGGCGGGTCGTGGGACCGTCACGTGGGCGCCATCGTGCGGCGTTGGGACGACCTGGCGCCGGCGGTGCTGGGCCCGATCCTGCGGCTGCCCCGCCACCCCCTCACCCTGGCGGCCTTCGGGCTCCGCGGGATCCTCCCCGCCACCTGGGCCGGACGAGCCTTCGCCACCGACGAGGCGCGCGCGCTGTTCGGCGGCGCCGCCGCTCACGCCTTCCTGCCGCTGTCGCGGCCCTTCACCACCGCCATGGGCCTGATGCTGCTGGCCAGCGGGCACGTGGCCGGATGGCCGGCCGTGCGAGGCGGCTCGCAGCGCCTGGCCGAGGCCATGGGCGCCCGGCTGGCTGAGCTGGGGGTGGCCGTCGAGACCGGCCACCGGGTGCGCTCCCTCGACGACATCCCGCCCTCGCGCGCCGTGCTGTTCGACCTCACCCCTGGCCAGGTGGTCGGCATCTGCGGCGACGACCTCCCGGCCGGCTACCGAGCCCGGCTCGGTCGATTCCGCCACGGGCCCGGCGTGTTCAAGCTCGACTACGCCCTCTCCGAGCCGGTGCCGTGGACCAACCCCGATGCCCGCCGGACCGGCTCGCTGCACCTCGGGGGCACCCTCGAGGAGGTGGCCGAGGCCGAGCTGGCGGTGCACGTGGGGCGCCATCCCCGCCGGCCGTTCGTGCTGGTCGCCCAGCCCAGCCTGGCCGACCCCAGCCGGGCGCCCGAGGGGAAGCACACCCTGTGGGCCTACTGCCATGTGCCGGCCCGCTCGTCGCTCGACATGACCGACGCCATCGAGGACCAGATCGAGCGCTTCGCCCCCGGGTTCCGCGACGTGGTGCTGGCCCGCCACCGGGCCGACAGCGCCTGGTACGAGACCCACAACTCCAGCTACGTGGGCGGCGACATCGCCGGCGGCTCCCACGGCGGCCTCCAGCTGCTCATGCGCCCCGTGGTCGCCCGCGACCCCTACGCCACCCCCAACCCCAGGTTCTTCCTCTGCTCGGCCTCGACCCCGCCCGGCGGCGGCGTTCACGGCATGGCCGGCCTCCACGCCGCCCGATCAGCCCTCGGCACCACCCTGCGCTGAGCCTGGGGCCGTGCCCGGAGGACGCTCCACCCCCGCAGCTCGTGTTCGAGTTCGGCGCGTTTCGTGGCTGAGGAACACAGGCTCAGAACGGGAGCCGGAGGTCCTGCAACCTGTGGTGGATATCGGCGGTTTTCGTGGCTGGGTAACCCAGGCTGCGGACGGGTGGCGGCGTCCCCAGCAGCCTGTGCTGGCCAGTCAGGATCTGGCTGACGGCGCAGCACGGATTCGCTGGTGGCGCCGAGGCGGGTGCTGCCTGTGCTGGCCGGTCAGGGTCTGACTGACGGCGCAGCACGGGTTCGATGGCTGCCCCGGTGGACCCCGTCAGCGGGCGGGGTCGAGGTGGAGGTGGGTGGCGAGGAAGGCGAGGACGTCGGCTCGCTCCTCGATCTGCTTGGTGGCGGGCTTGCCCTGGCCGTGGCCGGCGGCCGACTCGACGCGCAGCAGCACCGGGTTGGCGTCGCCGCAGCTGGTGGCGGCCTGGAGGCGGGCGGCCAGCTTCCGGGCGTGGCACGGGTCGACCCGGCTGTCCTCCTCTCCCGTGGTGACCAGCGTGGCGGGGTAGCAGCTGCCGTCGACCACCTGGTGGTACGGCGAGTAGGCGTGGAGCCAGGCCAGGTCCTCGGGCACGTCGGGGTCGCCGTACTCGGGGATCCAGAGCCGGGCGATGAGGAACCGGGGGAAGCGCACCATGTCGGTGAGCGGCACATCGCACACCACGGCCGCGAACAGGTCGGGCCGACGGGTCATGCAGGCCGCCACCAGCAGCCCGCCGTTGGAGCCGCCGCGGATGGCCAGCCGATCCCGTGAGGTGCGGCCCTCGGCCACCAGCCAGTCGGCCGCCGCCTCGAAGTCGGCGAACACCTGCGGCTTGTTGGCCCGCATGCCGGCCTGGTGCCACGCCTCGCCCTCCTCGCCCCCGCCCCGCAGGCCCGGGATGGCCACCTGGCCGCCCAGCTCGCACCACGCGGCCAGGAACGGGCTCCACGCGGGGGTCTCGGTGATGTTGAAGCCGCCGTAGCCGGTGAGCAGCGTGGGGGTGCCAGCATCGATGGCGGTGGCGGTGCCGTGCACGAGCAGCATCGGCACGGCCGTGCCATCGGTCGACGCGTAGCGCACCTGCGCCACCTCGGTGGGCTCGATGGCCGGCCCGGGCAGGCGGGTGAGCGGCACCGGCGCAGCCTCGGGGCGCCAGGCCGTGACGCTGTCGGGCTGAGCGAACGACGTGTGGCCGACGGCGACGAGGCCGGGGCTGCTCGGGTGCGAGGCCAGCGCCGTCACCGCCGAGAGCCCGCCGGTTACGTCCTCGACGGTGCCGAGGTGGCGTCCGGTCGGGTCGTGGTGGTGGAGCGACGACACGCCGGCCCGCGTGCGATGGAGGAGGAGGTGGTCGCCACAGGCGGCGAACCCGGCCAGCACGTCATCGGCCTCGGGCACCAGATCGACCCAGCGCTCAGCGTCAGGCTCGGCCAGCGGGCCGGCCACCAGGCGCCCCTTCGGAGCGTCGAGGGTGGTGACGCCGATCAGCCGCTCCCGGTCGACGTCGACGCGCAGCCAGGTGGTGGCCTCGGTCGCGCCTTCGATCACGGTGGTCCAGCGGTCGGTGGTGCGGTCGAGCAGGTGCACATCCGTCTGGCTCCAGCCCCGCTCCACGTGCACGAGGAGCCAACGGCCGTCGCCCGACAGCGACACCTCGGGCCAGGCCTCCTTGTCGGGCAGGTCGGTGAAGCAAGGCTGATCCTCGGCAGGACCGTGGCCGAGGTGGTGCCACCACACGGTGCGGTGGTAGCCGGCCTCGTCGTCGCCCACCTCGGTGGGGTCGGGGTAGCGGGTGTATGCGAAGCCGGACGCATCGGGGAGCCAGGCCACCGAGGCGGCGCGCGTGTGGGGCAGCTCGTCGGCCAGCAGCGAGCCGGTGGCGACGTCGAGGACGCGCAGGGTGGAGCGCTCGTCGCCCCCAGTGGAGGTGCCGAAGGCCACCAGGGCGCCGTCGGGCGACGGCTGGTACCAGTCGATGGCCGAGGTGATCTCGCCGCTGGCGTCGGCGGGGTCGAGCAGCACCCGGCCGGGCCCGTCGACGGGTGCGCCGACGGGGCGGACCACGAGGGCGGCCCGGTCGCGGTCGCCCCAGCGGTCGACGGTGAAGAGCCGGTCGCCGCGCACCGAGGGTCCGCCGCTGGTGCCGGCCTGGGTGAGCTCGGCCAGGCGGGCGCGGAACCGCCCCCGGGCCGGGACGGCGTCGAGGGCGGTGCGGGTGCGCTGGTTCTGGGCGGTGGTCCAGGCCTTGACCTCAGGCGAGGAGCCGTCCTCCAGCCAGCGGTACGGGTCGGCCACCTCGAGCCCGTGGAGGGTCTCGACGAGGTTGTCGACCCGGGTGGGCGGGGGCGGCGGGACGGCGCTCAGGGCCGGCGCTTCGGAGTGGCGGCCGCGGTAGGGCTTGCGGCCGTGGTTGGCCTACTTCTTGCGAGCCCGGAG
>JBPPMN010000282.1:0-12726 GCA_051306055.1 Acidimicrobiales bacterium | reverse complement strand
TCCGTGCGTTGGTGCGCGAGGGAGGAAGCACCGAGGAGCCCGAGGTCCCGCGCCGTACGGCCCGGGGGCAGGGCCGGACGGCGCCCGAGGACGACGCCTGGATCATCTTCACGTCCGGGTCCACCGGGGTGCCCAAGGGCGTGGCCGTCACGCATCGGTCGGCGGCCGCCTTCGTCGACGCGGAGGCGCAGCTGTTCCTGACGGCCGATCCGCTGGGGCCGGGTGACCGCGTGCTGGCCGGCCTCTCGGTGGCCTTCGACGCCTCGTGTGAGGAGATGTGGCTGGCCTGGCGGCACGGCGCCTGCCTGGTGCCCGCCCCCCGCTCGCTGGTGCGCTCGGGCATGGACCTCGGACCGTGGCTGATCACGCAGGGGATCACCGTGGTCTCCACGGTGCCCACGCTCGCCGGGCTGTGGCCGGCCGACGCCCTGGACCAGGTGCGCCTGCTCATCTTCGGCGGCGAGGCCTGCCCGGCCAACCTCGTGGAGCGGGTGGTGGGCCCCGGCCGCGAGGTGTGGAACACCTACGGCCCGACGGAGGCGACGGTCGTCGCCTGTGGAGCGCTGCTCGACGGGGACGGCCCCGTGCGCATCGGCCTCCCGCTGGCGGGCTGGGACCTGGCCGTGGTGGATGCGGCGGGCGCACCGGTGGCCCCGGGAGAGACCGGGGAGCTGATCATCGGCGGCGTGGGCCTGGCCCGGTACCTCGACCCGGTCAAGGACGCGGAGCGGTTCGCGCCGATGCCCTCGTTGGGCTGGGACCGGGCCTACCGCAGCGGCGACCTCGTGGAGCTCGATCCCGCCGGGCTGCTGTTCGTGGGCCGGGCCGACGACCAGGTGAAGCTGGGCGGCCGCCGCATCGAGCTCGGCGAGGTCGATGCGGCGCTCCTGGACCTGCCCGGCGTGGGCGCCGCCGCGGCGGCGGTCCAGGCCACCGCATCCGGGCACCAGGTGCTGGTGGGCTACCTGGCGGCCGAGGCGCCCGGGCAGCCGCCGGACCTCACCGGGCTGGCCCAGCTGCTGCGCTCCTCCCTGCCCGCCGCGCTGGTCCCCCGCCTGGCGCTGGTCGACTCGATCCCCGTCCGCACCTCGGGCAAGGTCGACCGCGCCGCGCTGCCGTGGCCGCTCGTTGAGGTCGCCGACGACACGGCGCCCGAGCTCGACGGCACCTCCGCCTGGCTGGCCGAGCAGTGGGGCCAGGTGCTCGGGGCCCAGATCACGGATCCCGACGCCGACTTCTTCGAGCTGGGCGGGGGGAGCCTGGCTGCCGCCCAGCTGGTGTCGGCCTTGCGGCTCCAGCACCCGCAGGCCACGGTGGCCGATGTCTACGGCTACCCCCGGCTCGGCGCTCAGGCCGCCTGGCTCGAAGGCCTGCGGTCAGTAGAGCAACCCGACGAGCGGGCCTGGGTGCGCCGCACGCCCCGGCCCACCCAGGGGCTCCAGACCGTCCTCACCCTCCTGCTGCGCACGGTGGTGGGGCTCCGGGCGCTGGTGTGGGTGCTGACGCTCAACGGGCTCCTGGCTCGGTCCACCGACCTGCCGTGGGTCACCACGGTGTCGTGGTGGTGGGTGGCGCTGGGCTGGCTGGCGCTCATCACCCCGCTGGGGCGGATGGCCATCGCCGCCGGTGGGGCCCGCCTCCTCCTGCGCGGGGTCGGGCCCGGCACCTACCCACGCGGCGGCCGCGTCCACGTGCGGCTGTGGGCCGCCGAACAGCTGGCCGACGCAGCCGGCGCGGCCAACCTGGCCGGCGCCCCGTGGATCACCTACTAC
The DNA here is from genome assembly GCA_051306055.1 of Acidimicrobiales bacterium. Classification (GTDB taxonomy): domain Bacteria; phylum Actinomycetota; class Acidimicrobiia; order Acidimicrobiales; family VFJN01; genus VFJN01. The sequence goes on along the minus strand of JBPPMN010000282.1, from coordinate 10,954 downwards.
GCCCGGGCGCTTGGTGCGACGGTGGGTCGGGGGGTCGACCTCCACACGCTGCCGCCGGTCACCGGCCTCCTCACGGTGGGCGACGGCGCGTCGATCGAACCCGAGGTGGACCTGGCCGGCTACTGGCTCGACGGCGACGAGGTGGTCATCGGTCGCGTGCACGTGGGGGCCGAGGCCACCATCGGCTCGCGCAGCACGTTGCTGCCCGGGGCTCGGGTGGGGCGGCGGGCCGAGGTCGCCGCCGGCTCTGCGGTGACCGGACGGGTGCCGGGCAAGGAGCGCTGGTCGGGGTCGCCCGCCCGGAGGGTGGGCAAGGCCAAGGCCACCTGGCCGGCCGAGCGTCCGCCCCGCAACACCCGCTGGGCGGTGGCCTACGGCGCAGCGTCGGCGGTGATGTCGCTGGTGCCGCTCGCCGCCGCCGGGGCCGGTGCGCTCGTGATCGGCTGGGCCGTGGGCGACGCAGCCACCCTCGGGAGCGCCGCCACCGCCGCCTTCCGCGCCGTGCCGCTCGCCGCACTGGTCGGCTTCGCCACGTTGGCCCTGCTCACCCTGGCGGGGGTCAGGCTCCTCGGCCTCGGCGTGCGGGAGGGCACCTACGCCGTGCGGAGCCGGGTGGGCTGGCAGGTGTGGGCCACCGAGCGCCTCCTCGATGCGGCCCGCACCTACCTGTTCCCGCTCTACGCCAGCCTGCTCACACCGATCTGGCTTCGAGCCCTCGGCGCCCAGGTGGGTTCCGGGGTGGAGGCATCGACGGTGCTGCTGCTGCCCAAGATGACCACCATCGGCGACGGCGCCTTCCTCGCCGACGACACGATGATCGCGTCCTACGAGCTGGGCGGCGGGTGGCTCCGCATCGCGCGCGCGAAGGTGGGCAAGCGGGCCTTCCTGGGGAACTCCGGGATGGCGGCCGGCGGCCGGTCGGTGCCGAAGAACGGGCTGGTGGCGGTGCTGTCGGCGGCCCCCAAGAAGTCGAAGGCCGGGAGCTCCTGGCTGGGGAGCCCGCCGGTGAAGCTGCGCCGCCAGGCGCTGAGCAGCGACCAGCGGCGCACCTTCGACCCGCCTCCCCGGTTGCGGGTCGCTCGGGCCGTGGTGGAGCTGTGCCGCTTTGTGCCGGTGGCCTGCACGGTCGCCATCGCGGTGGCGGTGGTGGTGGCTCTGGAGGCCATGCTGCAGGCCTGGGGTCCGTGGTGGACCGCGGCGGGCAGCGGCGTGGTGCTGCTCGGTGCGGGCGCGGTCGCTGCCCTGGTGACCACGGCGGCGAAGTGGCTGGTGGTGGGGCGCATCGGCGAGACGGAGCACCCGTTGTGGAGCCCGTTCGTGTGGCGCAACGAGGTGGTCGACACGTTCGTGGAGATGGTGGCCGCACCGTGGTTCGCCAACGCCGCCGCCGGCACTCCGGTGCTGTCCCTGTGGCTGCGCAGCCTCGGGGCTCGGATCGGTCGCGGGGTGTGGTGCGAGACGTACTGGCTCCCCGAGGCCGATCTCGTGCGGCTCGGCGATGGCGTGAGCGTGAACCGAGGCTGCGTGCTGCAGACCCATCTGTTCCATGATCGGGTGATGAGCATGAGCTCGGTCTGGCTCGACCACGGCGCCACCATGGGACCCCACGGGGTGATCCTTCCGGGTGCGTCCATCGGCGCCGACGCCACGGTGGGACCGAGCTCGCTGGTGATGCGCGGCGAGCACGTGCCCGCCCGCACCCGCTGGGCCGGCAACCCCATCGCGCCGTGGGCGGTCGAGGCGACGCGGTCGTGACGTCGTCGACGCCCACGACCCACGGTGCCACCACGGCGTCCGATGCCTACGTGCCCGAGCGGGGCAACGGCGGGTACGAGGTGACCGGCTACGACCTCGAGCTCGACTACGCCGTGCCCAGCAACCACCTGGAGGGCCGGGCGAGGATCACTGCGGTGGCGGCGCAGGACCTCATCCGGTTCTCGCTCGACCTGGTGGGGCTGCGGGTCACCAAGGTGACGATCAACGACCGGCCCGCTCGCTGGCAGCACCGCGGCGCCAAGCTGCACATCGACCCGGCCGCTCCGCTGACCGACGGGGACGCCTTCACCGTGGGCATCCGGTACGTCGGCAACCCGTGCCCGGTGCGCACCACCTGGGGGGAGCTCGGCTGGGAGGAGCTCACCGATGGGGTGATCGTGGCCAGCGAGCCCAGCGGTGCCGCCACGTGGTTCCCCTGCGACGACCACCCGAGCCGCAAGGCCCCGTTCCGGTTCCGGATCACCACCGGGTCGAGCTACCACGTGGTCGCCAACGGCCGGTTGGAGGCCCGACGGGCGCGTGGCAGTCGCACCACGTGGGTCTACGACCAGCCCGAGCCGATGGCGACCTACCTCGCAACGGTGCAGATCGGCCGCTACGTGGAGCTCACGGCGGTCGACGGTCCGGTCCCGATCCGCACCGTGGTCCCCGGCCACCTGCTGGCAGCCGCCGAGCGAGCCTTCGCGCAGCAGGGCGCGATGCTCGACCTGTTCGTGGAGCGCTTCGGGCCCTACCCCTTCGGCGCCTACACGGTGGTCATCACCGACGACCCGCTCGAGATCCCGCTCGAGGCGCAGGGGATCTCGGTGTTCGGTGCCAACCACCTGGATGCCGACCACGAGCGCCTCGTGGCGCACGAGCTCTCGCACCAGTGGTTCGGCAACAGCGTGGGGTTGGCTCGGTGGCAGGACATCTGGCTCAACGAGGGGTTCGCTTGCTACGCGGAGTGGGTGTGGTCGGAGGCTTCCGGCGGGCCGAGCGCACACGAGCAGGCCACCGCAGCCCACGCTCGCCTCTCCGGCCTGCCGCAGGACCTGGCCATCGGCGATCCCGGTCCGGCCCTCATGTTCGACGACCGCCTCTACAAGCGGGGCGCCCTCACCGTGCACGCACTGCGGCTGCTGGCTGGTGACGAGCCGTTCTTCGCTCTCCTGCGCTCGTGGGTGGGCCGCCACCAGCACGGCACCGTGACCACCGAGGCGTTCGTCGACCACGTCGCATCGACCGTGGGCGACGCCGGGGTGGCGCTGGTGCGGCGCTGGCTCGATGAGGTCGAGCTGCCGCCGCTCAGCCCATCGAGCTGAGGTCCACGAGTCGCCCGTCGATGGACGGCCGCCGCCGTCCGGCTGTGGCCACCGCAGCCGTGTGCCCAGCGCCCACGTCGACCTCGGCGAGCCGGTAGCGGCCAGGGTGGCCGGCCCAGCGCACCGGCCGAGGCGCGCCTGGGGGCGGTGTGACCTCCACCGTGCCGAGGTCCACGGTGAGCCCGAGGCCCGCCGCCTTCACCACCGCCTCCTTGCGCACCCACCACCGGGTGAGCACGTCCGCTTGGCGCGCCTCCGGCAGCTGGAGCAGGTGCTGGTGCTCCCTCGGCGAGAGCGCCAGCGAGGCCACGTCGAGCGAGGCGGCACCGGAAGGCTCCACGTCGACCCCCACCGGCTGTCCCGCCAGGGCCACCACCACCAGCTGGCCGGCGTGGGCCAGGCTGAGGTGGAGCCCGGGCGCAGCCGGCTCGGCGATCACCGGCTGACCGTGCGGCCCGCCGCAGGTGGTGCACTCAGCGCCGAGGCTGACATCGGACACCTCGATCCCCAGCCGCTCCGCCACCACGGTGCGGGCGAGCACGTGCGCACTCCGGAAGCGATCGCGATCATCGGACCGAGCGAATCGATCGAGTCGGTCGCGCTCCTCCGCGGTGAGCAGCCGCTCGGTGGTCGCCGGCGCGCTGGGTGCCGCCCACCGCACGGTCACCGCCGTCATGGGTCGGCGTCCTGGTGTGCTCAGCCGGCTTCGACGCCGGCGCGGTCGACCTCGGCCCGCTGCTCGCGCACCGCGGCGATCTGGGCCACCACGATCACCAGCCCGGCGCCGGCCAGCGCCAGGAGGACGGGGACCACCACGTCGTCGCTGGGGAGCTCCACGGAGGTACCGGCGGTGCCCTCCGGCCACGGCCACAGCACCCGCAGCGAACCGATCATGAGGCCCACCAGGGCGGCCATCACCGTGTCGGTGTGGCGGTGCAGCGCCCAGTGCAGCACCGAGGAGAAGCCCGCCAGGCCGAGGACGGCGCCCACGCCGAAGACCGCCACCACCACCAGGTCGCGCTCGTTGACCGCACCCAGCACGTAGTCGTACATCCCCATCATCAGCAGCAGGAACGACCCGGACACGCCGGGCAGGATCATGGCGCAGATGGCGATGGCGCCGGCCCCGAACACGAAGTACAGGGCGGGGTCGTCAGCCGGACCCGAGCGCAGGCCGAGCACGAGGAAGGTGACGATGGCGGCGCCGGCCAGAGTGACGTAGCGGGCGCGGTCGCGCTTCACGAGGCGGGCTGTCACCACGATCGAGCCCAGGACGAGGCCGAGGAACGCACCCGCCATGCGCACCGGCTCCTCGTCGAGGAGTCGCTCGATGGTGTGGGACAGGCTCAGGATGGCGATGCCGATGCCGCCCAGCAGGGGCAGCAGGAAGAGCCAGTCGACGGCCCGCAGCGCAGCCAGGGCGCCAGGGACGTCGAGCCTGGCCAGCCGGCCGAGGGCGCGGGCTCCGTCGCGCACCGCTTCGATGAGCCGGGCGTAGATGCCCAGCACGAGGGCCACGGTGCCGCCCGACACGCCCGGCACGACGTCGGCCGCGCCCATGCAGAAGCCGCGGATGATCTGGAGGGGGATCTTCAGCACCAGAGGAGGATACGAGGTGGCCCCACCCCACCCCCAGTTCTGGCGATCAGTCCTGGGCGAGGAGCTTGCGGTTCTTCAGCTGGGCCTTCACGTAGTCGCGGTTCATGTAGGCGATGAAGTCGATCGAGATCTCCTTCGGGCACGCCTCCTGGCACTCACCGTGGTTGGTGCAGGAGCCGAAGAACTCCTCCATGGTGTCGACCATGTTCACCGTGCGCTGGTAGCGCTCGGCCTGGCCCTGGGGCAGCAGGTTGAGGTGGCTGATCTTGGCCGAGGTGAACAGCTGTGCGGCACTGTTGGGGCAGGCGGCCACGCAGGCGCCGCAGCCGATGCAGGCGGCCGCGTCCATGGCGGCTTCGGCCGCCTCCTTCGGCACCGGCATGAGGTTGGCGTCGGGCGCCGAGCCGGTGGGGGCGGAGATGTAGCCGCCGGCCTCGACGATCTGGTCGAGCGGGGTGCGGTCGACGATGAGGTCGCGGAGCACCGGGAAGGCCTTGGCCCGCCACGGCTCGATGTAGATGTCGTCGCCGTCAGCGAACTTGCGCATGTGGAGCTGACAGGTGGCCGTGCCCTTCTGCGGACCGTGGGCCTGGCCGTTGATCATCATCCCGCAGCTGCCGCAGATGCCCTCGCGGCAGTCGTGCTCGAAGGCGATGGGCTCCTTGCCGTCGGCGTTGAGCTGCTCGTTCACCACATCGAGCATCTCGAGGAAGCTCATCTCCTCGGAGATGTCGGGGGTCTCGTAGGTCTCCATGGTGCCGGGGGCATCGGGGCCGGCCTGGCGCCAGACGTGGAGCTTCACGTGCATGGGTCGTGGGTCCTCTACTTGTACGAGCGCTGGGTCAGGTGGACGTTGTCGAAGGCGAGCGGCTCCTTGTGCCGGGTGGGCGTGCCGCCCTCACCGCCCCACTCCCAGGCCGACACGTGCGAGTACTCGTCGTCCTTGCGGAGCGCCTCGCCCTCGTCGGTCTGGCTCTCCTCGCGGAAGTGGCCGCCGCAGGACTCCTCGCGGTCGAGGGCGTCGCGCACCATCAGCTCGCCGAGCTCGAAGAAGTCGGCCACCCGGCCGGCCCGCTCGAGGCTCTGGTTCATGGGCCCATCGCCGAGGATGCGCACGTCCTTCCAGAACTCGGCCTTGAGGGCCGGGATCTCCGACAACGCCTTCTCGAGGCCGGTCTTGTTGCGGGCCATGCCGCAGTAGTCCCACATGATCTTGCCGAGCTCGCGGTGGTAGTGGTCGACCGATCGGGTGCCGCCCACCGACAGCAACCGCTTCACCTGGTCGTTCACCGTGGTCTCGGCCTCGGCGAAGGCGGGATCCTCGACCGGGAGGGGGTTGGTGCCGAGCAGGTCGGCCAGGTAGTTGGCCAGCGTGTAGCTGATCACGAAGTAGCCGTCGGCCAGGCCCTGCATCAGCGCGGATGCGCCCAGGCGGTTGGCGCCGTGGTCGGAGAAGTTGGCCTCGCCCAGCACGAACAGGCCGGGCACGTTCGACATCAGGTGGTAGTCGACCCAGAGGCCACCCATCGTGTAGTGGACGGCCGGGTAGATGCGCATCGGGACCACCATCGGGTCCTCGTCGGTGATGCGCTGGTACATGTCGAACAGGTTCCCGTAGCGCTCGCGGATGGTCGATGCGCCCACCCGGGAGATGGCCTCGGCGAAGTCGAGGTACACGCCGTTCTTGAGCGGGCCGACGCCCTTGCCCTCGTCGACCATGGTCTTGGCGTTGCGGGAGGCGACGTCGCGCGGCACGAGGTTGCCGAAGCTCGGGTACTTCCGCTCGAGGAAGTAGTCGCGCTCCTCCTCGGGGATCTGATCGGCCCGGCGGGTCTCGTCGGGGTTCTTGGGCACCCAGATGCGGCCGTCGTTGCGCAGCGACTCCGACATCAGCGTGAGCTTCGACTGGAACTCGTCGCTGGCCGGGATGCAGGTGGGGTGGATCTGGGTGAAGCACGGGTTGGCGAACAGCGCGCCCCGCCGGTGGGCCCGCCAGCCCGCCGTGACGTTGGAGTACATGGCGTTGGTGGACAGGTAGAAGACGTTGCCGTAGCCGCCGGTGCACAGCAGCACGGCGTGGGCGGAGTGGCGGGTGACGTCGCCGGTGACGAGGTCGCGCACGATCACGCCGGAGGCCACGCCGTCCTTCACCACGAGGTCGAGCATCTCGGAGCGGGTGTGCATCTCGACGGTGCCCAGCTGCACCTGCTTCATCATCTGCTGGTAGGCGCCGAGCAGGAGCTGCTGGCCGGTCTGGCCTCGGGCGTAGAAGGTGCGCGACACCTGCGCGCCGCCGAAGGATCGGTTGTCGAGGAGGCCGCCGTACTCGCGGGCGAAGGGGACGCCCTGGGCCACCATCTGGTCGATGATGTCGACCGATACCTCGGCCAGGCGGTGCACGTTGGCCTCGCGGCTGCGGAAGTCGCCGCCCTTCACGGTGTCGTAGAAGAGGCGCTGCACGGAGTCGCCGTCGCCCTTGTAGTTCTTGGCCGCGTTGATGCCGCCCTGGGCGGCGATCGAGTGGGCGCGGCGGGGGCTGTCGTGGAAGGTGAAGAGCTTCACCTTGTAGCCCTGCTCGCCGAGCGTGGCGGCGGCCGAGGCGCCGGCCAGGCCGGAGCCCACCACGATCACCTCGAACTTGCGGCGGTTGCTGGGCGCCACCAGCTTCATGTCGAACTTGTGCTGGGTCCACTTGTCGGCAATGGGCCCCGGCGGGACGTTGCTGTTGAGCTCCCCGATCATGGGGTGGCCTCCTCGGCTTCCTCGTACTCGGTGCAGCTGACGATCACGTCGCCGTCGACGACGCACTCGGCCTGGTCGTCGGCGCTGATCACCCCGGTGAGCACGCCGATCGGGAACGAGAGGTTCACCACGGCGACGAAGCCGGAGAACCCGATGGCGAAGCCCTTGCGCCAGGCGTTCCACCGCGGGTTGTTGAGCCCGAGGCTCTGGAACATCGACCAGGCGCCGTGGAAGAGGTGGATGGCGAGGGCGATGTTGGCGACGATGTAGATGATCGCCACCGGGACCCGCTCGAAGCTGGCCACCAGGTTGCGGTAGGCGTCGCCGCGCACGAAGTCGGGGTTCACCGTGCCCCACGTGAGGTCGGCCAGGTGGAAGAGGATGAACAGGCCGACGATGATCCCGGTCCAGCGCATCGAACGGCTGGCGGCGGTGGCGGCCTGCCAGTCGCGGCTCTGCTGGTAGCCGCCGGCGTTGGAGCGCTGGTTCATGCGGGTGAGCGAGTAGGCGGCGTGGATGTGGAGCACGAAGGCGGCCGTGAGGCCGATCCGCATCAGCCACAGCGTGACCGTGCGGGGGGCGATGGGCACCAGGAGCTCCCGCAGGAACTCGCCGTAGTGGTTGAGGTCGTAGGCGCCGGCGTAGACCTTGAGGTTACCCAGGGCGTGAGCGAACACGTAGCCCATGAGCATGATGCCGGTGACGGCCATCACCCACTTCTTGCCCACCGCGGACCGGTAGAAGGCGACGGGCCACGGGGCCTTGCGCTTGGGTCGGGGGTGCACCGGACCGGATCCGGGTCGCTCCATGGTCGTCGCCATCGCTCGATCAGCCTCCACGAGCCGGTTCGATCTGTCTTCCAGGGACGCTACCCCCGCGGTGGGTGGTTGCTGGAATCAGGCCGGATCAGAACTCGAAGACCTCCTTGAGCGCGCCCCGCCGATCGACGGCGAGCTTGCGGTAGGCCCGAGCCAGCAGGTTGCCCACGGTGCGGCTGGAGATGCCGAGCTGGGCGGCGATCTCCTTGTCGGCCAGGCCGGCGGCCGCCAGCAGAGCGATCTGCCGCTCGCGAGGGGAGAGGAGCTCGACGCCCGGGTGCATCGCCAGGGCGGGGGTGGCGGGCTGCTGGCAGCGGCGCAGCGAGGCCGCCGCCGCCTCGCCCGCGGCGCGTGCGCTGCGCGCGTCGCCCACCCTCCGCCAGGCCACCGCCCCCTGCGCGGCTGCTTCGGCGGCGAGGAGGTGGGCGCCGAGCGCCCGCAGGGAGGTCGCCGCCGCCACCAGTGCCGCAGGATCCTCGTCGGCCAGGGCGAGGGCGTGGGCGCGACGGGCGCTCGGGAGCGGCCCCTGCGCGCCCTCCGCCACATCCACGAGCCGCGGCACGCTGCTGGTGTCCCCGATGCGCACCAGGTCGTGGAGCGCCATGAGCTGCAGCCCTGGCTCCTCGGCCGCCTCATCGACGGCCCGCTCGAAGCAAGCCGCCGCCTCGCCGAGGTCGCCCCTGGCAGCTGCGGCCCAGCCCAGCGCCCGGTGCCGCTCGCAGGCCATCATCTCGATCGGTTCGAACGCGAGGTGGCGCAGCTCCGCCTCCGCCGCTGGCAGGTCGACCGACCGGCTCTGGGCCAGTGCCTGCACGAGCCCCGCATGGGCCCAGAGGCCGTGGTGGCGGCTTCCCCGCTCGGCGGCCAGCGCGGCCGTCTCCCGGAAGGCGGCGGCGGCCCCGGTGAGGTAGCCCTGGTCGAGCTGCACCCGTCCACGCCCGATCCCGGCCCAGAGCCGCGCGTCGTCGTCGCCGAGCTCCAGGGCCCGCGCTGCCTCGAGGGCGGTGAGGGCATCGGCCTCACCGAGGTGACCAGCCGAGGTGAGGGCCATGGCCCGGGCCACCACGTGGATGCCCTCCTCGGCCAGCAGCGGCTGGTCGCCCAGCCCCCGCCGAGCGCGGGCGCCCCGCTGCGCCACCTCGGCGGCCTCCTCGAAGCGACCGAGCACGAGGAGCGCCGGCGCCGCGGTGACGCAGGCCTGGGCCAGCGCCCGGTCGGGGGCTTCGCCGAGCCGGGACTCGACCGTGGCCAGAGCCTCTCGGGGCCGGCCGAGGAACACGAGGAGGGTGCCGCGGAAGGCCTCGAGCTCGGCCCGCCAGGAGCAGGGGAGCTGCTCGATGCCGTCGGCCAGGAGAGCGAGGGCCTCGTCGGCCCGGCCCAGGTCGTAGAAGAGGTTCACCACCCGCGCCATCACCCAGACGGCACGGAGGTCGGGGTCCACCGGCGGGCCGAGCTCCAGGAGGATGGTCTCGGCCTCGTGGTTCCGTCCGGCCTGCATCATCGCCTCGGCCCGCACCAGCGTGGCCGGCTCCCGCAGCTCGGCCGTGCGCCCTGCGTGCTCGGCCAGCGCCATGGCGGTGTCGGCCAGCCCCAGAGCGCGCGCTCGGCCCGCCCAGGCCAGGGCCTCCTCCGGCGGCAGCGGTACGCCCGCGTCGAGCCGGAGCACCACCAAGCGGGCGTCGTCGGCCGCGGTGCTGGTGTGGTGGCGTTCCGGGCCGTCCAGCACTTCGAGCACGGCACGCCGGTGCCGGATGCCCCGAAGGGGCGGGCACGTCCGGCGGAGGTGGGCCGCCACGAGCGGACTGGTCAGGCGGCTGCGGTGCAGCGGAGGTGGACCGATCTCGAGCAGCCCCCGTTCGTCGAGCTCGTCGAGGGCCCCGGCGACCGCGGTGGTCTCGAGCACCGCCAGGGGGAGCGGCTGGCACAGGGCCAGCGACTCGGCCACCCGGCGCCCGCTGGTGGAGAGGCCGTCGAGGAGGGCCTCGGCGCGCTCGACCACAGCGTGCGGGACCGGCACCTCGCCGGCCAGGCCCCACACGCCGGCATGGCGTCGCAGGCTCCCGTCACTCCGCCCGGCCTCGATCACCGCGTCGACGAGGTCGGGCAGCCCGTCGCTGGAGTCGCACAAGGCGTCGACGAGGCGCGGGCTCACGGTGCCCTCGAGCCGATCGACGGCGCGCTGGGCGACCCCGGTGCGGGAGAGGGGCGACAGCTCACGGTCCGCCATGGCGACGCAGTCTGCCGGGCGCGGCCAGGCGGCGCGTGGGTGATCATGACTCACGACACCGGGTCCGCTCCGTCGTACAACGCTCGGCATGTCCTCGCTGCGACCTCGCTCCGTGCTGGTGGTGCCCCTCTTGGCGCTGCTCGGCCTCCCCGTCCTGCTGGCCACCCCTGCCGGGGCCGTCGACGTCGGCACCGCAGGGGAGTTCGTCACCGCCTTCGAGGACGGGTCGGTCACCGAGATCACCCTCACGGCTGACCTCACGCTCCCTCCGGAGCCCACCCGGCCGCTCGGGGCCGAGCCCCTCGTGATCGAGGGCGATGGCTTCACCCTCACGGGCGCCGACGGGTCGCGGGTGCTCAGCGCCTTCAACCCCGTCGGTGCGCTCACCGTGCGCAACATCACGATCACCGGTGGCACGCCCGGTGGCGGTCAGGGAGCCGGCATCGCCTGGGGCGGACCGGTCACCGTGGAGGACAGCCTGATCACCG
>JBPPMN010000271.1:0-3805 GCA_051306055.1 Acidimicrobiales bacterium | reverse complement strand
AGTCCGGTGAACGTGTAGCGCGCATAACCCCCGCCACCTCCACCCGCTCCGCCGCTGTTGCTCCCAGCCGGTCGGCCTCCGCCGCCGCCGCCCCATACCTCCACTGTGAGTTCGGTGACGCCGAATGGGACTTGGAACGAGAAGGCGCCGGGGGTGGTGTACACGGCTGGCGAGCTTGTCGGCTGGCCGTCTGGTGCGGGAAGGGGGCACACCTCGGCCGAGCCGGTCTGGGCTGCGGCAGGGAGGGTCATGGAGTGGATGCCGGCGGCGGCTACGCCGAGGCCGGTGCCGCCCATGATGAGCATCTTGCGGCGGGTCCAGCCTCCGGGCTCGACGAGGCCGGAGTCGATGAGCTGCTGCATGGCGGGCGCCAGGCGCTCGGGGACGGCCGACGGAGCGACGCCCTGATCGGCGATGCGGAGGGCCTCAGCGGCGTCGTCGGACAGCCGGTGGACCTCGCCAGATGCATCGTCCAGCACGACGACGTCATCGTCGACGGCTTCGATGCGAAGCCCTGCGCGTGTGCTCAACCGCACGCTGTCTCTCCCGTTATTGCCGCCCGCGAAGCAATCGAGTGGAAACCCTACCGCAGTCGTCCTGTTCGCAACACGAATCCGATTTGCGCTCTACCTTGGCCCGATGGTGGCGGAGCCCGACCGGGTGGAGGTGACGGGGGTGGCCGACGACGGCTCGTCGATCGTCATCAACGCTCCCACAACGCTGCAGGGCGACCTGGCTGCGGTGTGGCCGCCCCGCGGCCTCGAGCGCGCCGCAGCCCCTGGCGATGGACCGGTCAGCCACGCCGAGCTCCAGGTGGTCGACGGCGTGGTCCAGATGACGATCGACGAGGTACCCGTCGGATCCCGCTGGGAGCGGGTCGAGTCGGAGCTGGCGCTGTTCGCGGCCGAGCGCCTGGCAGATCTGGTGGCGGTCCACTCCGCTGTCCTCGTGGCTGGAGGCCGCGCCTTGCTGGTCCCTGGCCCGTCACGGGCGGGCAAGAGCAGCCTGTGCCTGGCCGCCGCCGAGGCGGGAGCCTCGGTGCTGAGCGACGAGTACGCCCTGGTCGATCCGGCCACCGGGCTCGTCACCGGATGGCCCCGCCAGGTCCGCCAACGCCTCGCGGACGGCACCACCGCCCTGCACGACCTCGTGGTGGCGAGTGAGCCGGTGCTGGTGGGGCTGGTGGCCGTCGTCCACCACGATGCCGTCGCGGAGCCCCACTTGGAGGAGATCCGCTCGGCCGACACGGTGCTCGAGCTCCTCGCCAACACCGTCTGTGCCAGCTCCCGTCCCCATCTGGCCCTCGACGCCGCGCTGGCCGTCGCTCGGGCGGCCTCGGCCGTGAAGGGGACCCGTCAGGAGGCCCTGCCCGCGCTCAGGGAGCTCCTCGATCGGATGGCGAGCACGGCACCTCGGTGACCGTCGGCGTTCCCGTCAGCCGCGTGCGGATGCCGGTGATCTGCAGGGTCGAGCCCGGCTCGCAGGTCTCCAGGAAGAGGGCCCGGAACAGCCGTGGCTCGGGCGGGATCGGCACCTCGAGCGGCTCCCGCACCTCCGGCCCGAGCCGCCGGCAGCCCGACGCGTCGCACACCACCGCCGATGCGGTCGCCCCGGAGTAGACGTGGTGGGTGGCGTATGCGTCGGCCGAGCCGACATAGAAGAGCGCCGGGCACAGGAGCAGCACCGCGGCGGCGGCGGTCGTGACCGGCCCTCGCCCCGCAGGCGGATTCGACCAGAAGAGCAGCGACGCGATCACCGCCAGGGCGAGGTTCCACGGCCAGACGGCGATGTTGGCGTCGCCGAGGGCAGGGGAGAGGGTCAGGAAGATGCCGAGGTGGAGGGCGGCGCCCCCGATGGCGGTCCATTGGTGGGCCCGGCGCACCAGCACGCTGAGGCCCAGGGCGACCTCGACGGCCGGGACGACCACCACGATCGCCGGGCGAAGGTCGATCGAGCCGAGCGCATCGGCGATGTAGCGGGCATCGCCCTCGGGCCACCCGAGTCCAAGCGCCTTGTTGAGGCCAGCCCAGAGCCACAGCGACGCCAGGTGCCAGCGGGCGACGGTCCGGCCCTGCTCGAACGGCAGCAGCACGAGCAGGAGCGCCAGGGACAGCACCTCGGGCTGCAGCCGGAGCTGGTCGCCGGCGATGGCGGCGACGGTCACGATCGCGAGCAGCGGCCCGGCGATCCGGGGCCGCACCAGTGCCGCTGCGCACAGGGCCAGCAGCACCGGCCCCCAGGGAGCGCGGGCGAGAGCGTCGACGGCCGGCAGGTTGGGCGGCTCGCCGCGTGAGCGCCACAGCGGCCAGGTGACCACGACGGTGGCCGCCATGCCGGCGGCGGTCGCCGCCGTGGCCAGTCGATTCGGATCGACCGACAGCCGTGCTCCGCCTCGGTCGCCCACCGCCCCGGATCGCCCGGTGCCTCGTTGGGTCGCCACGGCAGGACGGTAGCCAAGGTGCGCTGGGGGGCAGCGGGCCGAGGCCGTAGGGTCGGCCGTCGTGATCCGTTGGTTGGTGGCGCTCGCAGCCTCGAGCATCGTGGGCTTCGTCGCCGTCCCCCGGATGCAACGTCGAGCCTTCAAGGCCGGCTGGTTCGAGCGCTCCTCGCAGACGCGCCGGTCGCGCTCGCAGCGGCGACCGACCCACGGCGGGCTGGTTCTCGCCGTTGCGGTGGTGGCCGGGTCGCTGCTCGCTGGGCCAGGCGAGCCGATCGTGCAGGCGGCGGTCGTGGCCGCTGCGTTGGCGGTGGCGTCGGGCTGGCGAGCGGAGCGGGGGCAGGGGCCACCGTGGCTGGTCGCCGTGGGCCAGGTGCTGGCCGCCGTCACACTGCCGGTCTTCGGCATCTCGGCCGAGCTGACGGGCACCGCCGGGGCCGACGCCGCGCTCACGGCCGTGGGCGTGCTGGTGCTGGTGCGCGGCCTTCGTTCGGTGGAGCGGGCCGACGGGGCGTCGCTGGTGCTGGTGGGGCCGGCCGCGGCGGCCTTCCTGGTCGTCACCGAGCGGGCGGACGACCTCGCGCCGGTGGCGGCTGCACTCGTCGGCGCATCCCTCGGGCTGCTGGCCCACGCGTGGCCACCCGCCACGGTGCGCATCGGCGCCGTCGGCCCCACCGTGCTGGCGGTGCCGCTGGCCGCCGTCGCCATCGAGCTGTCCCCGGACGTCACCGCGCCCCGCAGCCTGCTGGTCCCGGTCCTGGCCCTCCTGCCCATCGCGGCAGCCGCGGTGATCCGGGGCTGGGATCGGCGGCTCCGGCGGCGGGGGCTGCCGGCGGCACCGTCGCTGGCGCTGGTGGCCATCTGTGCCGCCGTGGCCGCCGAGCGCCTGGCCGCCGACGCCCTCGACCTGCTGCCTGCGCTGGCGCTCGGTGCCCTCCCCACCGCCGTCCTCGCCATCGTGGGCCTGCTCACGCCCCGCCCCCTCGCCCAGGGCGAGGAGCGCCACCCCGGCCGCTCGGCCGCCGTCGCCCTAGCGGCCGTGGTGGTGCTGGGCGGTCTGGCGGCCGTGGCTGGGTTCCTGGTGCTCGATGCCCGCCGTTCGATGCTGACCGGACGGGAGGCGGCCACCGCCGGGCTCGACATCGCCCGGGCCGGCGACCTCGAGGGCGCCCAGGCCCAGTTCGAGAAGGCCGACGTGGCCTTCGCCGACGCCGCCCGGGCGCTGGACAACCCGATCGTGCGCCTCGGTGAGGTGGTGCCGGGCATCGCCCCCAACCTGCGCAACGCCCAGACCCTCGCCGATGTCGGCGGCGACCTGTCGTCCACCGCGGTGGCGGTGGCCGAGCGGGCCGGGGCCGACGACCTCCT
>JBPPMN010000236.1:0-15680 GCA_051306055.1 Acidimicrobiales bacterium | reverse complement strand
CTCGCCGAGAAGCTGCGTCAGGAGGGCCGTCACATCGGCGAGTCGGAGGAGCTCGAGGTGACGGTGCTCATGTCCGACATCCGCAGCTACTCCTCGATCGCTGAGCGGACGACCCCGACCAAGCTGGCCGCCCAGCTCAACGAGCACCGTGCGGCGATGAACCGGGCGATCATCGGCGCCGGTGGCACGGTCATGCAGTTCGTCGGCGACGCCGTCATGGCGGTCTTCGGCGCCCCCTTCCCGCAGACCGATCACGCCGACCGGGGCCTGGCCGCAGCTCGTGCCATGCACCGGGCCCAGCACACCCTCAACGAGTCGTGGGAAGGTACGGCGAGGGAGGAGTTCCTCCTCGGCATCGGGCTGTCCTCCGGCAAGGCGGCGGCCGCACTCCTGGGATCCGAAGAACGGCTGGAGTACACGCTCGTGGGCGACACGGTGAACCTGGCGCAGCGTCTGCAGGAGATGGCCCGGCCAGGTGGCCAGACCATCCTCAGCGAAGCCACGTGGGAGGGACTGACCGAACGACCGACGGCGACAGCGATCGCGCCGGAGCTTGTGCGCGGCCGGACCACACCCGTGAGCACCTACCGGATCGAGCGAGAGAGCTGGAGCCAGCCATGACGGTCACCGAGGCCCACCCCACCGACGGCCGGCGCGAGCGCCAGACCGTGCTCGACGTGCGCGGCGTGCGCCGCACCTTCGAGGCCGAGAACGCTCCCGTCCGCGCCCTGCGAGGCACCGACTTCCAGATGGTCCGCGGGGAGTTCGTGGCCATCATGGGTCCGTCGGGCTGCGGGAAGTCGACGCTGCTGAACCTCGTCGCCGGCCTCGACCAGGCCGACGAGGGCACGATCGTGCTGGCAGGCGAGGAGGTCACGAGCAAGACCGAGGACGAGCTGGCCCGGATGCGACGGCGCCACGTCGGGATCGTGTTCCAGTTCTTCAACCTGCTCGAGGGCATGAGCGTGCTCGAGAACGTGGCCCTTCCGGCGATGGTGGCCGGCCTCAAGCGCAAGCCGGCCGAGACACGAGGGCGCGACCTGCTCGATCTGCTGGGGCTCTCCGACAAGGCCAAGGCCGCCCCTGGGGCGCTGTCGGGCGGACAGCGGCAGCGGCTGGCGATCGCTCGGGCTCTGGCCAACGAGCCGACGCTGCTGCTGGCCGACGAGCCCACTGGCGCCCTCGACTCCGACGGAGGTCGTGAGGTCATCGAGCTGTTCCGTCGCCTCCACCAGGGCGGTCAGACCATCCTGATGGTGACCCACGACGACAGCGTGGCGGCTGCCGCCGAGCGCATCACCCGGATGAGGGACGGCAGGTTGGTCGAGGCCGGGACCGGCACCCAGGCACGAGGCTGAGGGGCACCGGTACCTGATGTCGGTGTCCGCCGCCGCCCCACCGCTCGACCGAGCTGATGTGATGCCGTTGCGCGCCGCCGGCTGGCGCATCGGCGGGTTCGGCGCCGCGCTGGCGGGGCTGGTGCTGGCCGGGCTGAGCCTCGCCGGCGACGCTGCCGTCGCCGGCTCCTGGGTGCGCGCCTCCCTGGTGTCGGCGTGGAGCGTGGCTGCGCTGGTGCTGGCGGCGCGCCGTGCCCCTCGGCTCGCCGCGGTGGTCGGCCTCGCGGCGGTGGTCGGAGGGGTCTGTGCTGCCACCACCGGATCGGACGACCTGGCCCGAGTGCACGTGCTGGCCGCCGCGCTCATCCCGGCCGTGGCCCTGCACCTCCAGCTCGTGGTGCCCGACGGCTCGATCGTGCGAACCGCTCGTCGAAACCTGGTCCTCGCGGGCTACGCCATCGCGCTCCTCGCGGGGCTGGCACTCGCGGTCGGAGGACGCGCGCCCTCCGCTCCCACGGTGGCGGCGGCCACCGTCGGCGCCCTGCTCGTGGGGCTGCTCCCGGCGCACCAGGTGTACCTGCGCTCGACCGGGCTGGCCCGCCAGCGGCTGCAGCTCCTGGGTTGTGCCATCGCCGTCGTGGCGGAGGTGGGGCTCGTCGTCGCCGCCCTCCGGCTGCTCCTGCGCTGGCCGGAGCACGCAGGAGAGGTGGCCGCCGGCGCCACCGTGCTGATCCCCCTGGCCTTGGCCGCCGGGGCCAGCCCCCGGATCTCCCGCCGAGTCGACCGTGTGCTCGTGCACACCGTGTCGGCCACCGGGCTCACCGCAGTCGTGGTGGCCGTCTACCTGGTGGTGGTCGCCGGCCTGGGCCGCACGCCGGCGGACGCCGAGCGGAACCTCCTCGTGCTGTCGATGCTGGCCGCCGCGGTGGCCGCCGTCGCCTACGTGCCCGCCCGCTCGCGACTGGCCGAGAGCGCCAACCGCCTCGTCTACGGCGAGCGCCACCCGCCGGATGAGGTGCTGCGCACCTGGGGCAGCCGGATGAGCCGCTCCATCCCGATGGACGAGCTGCTCCTCCAGCTGGCCGAGTCGCTCCGGAAGGTGCTGGTGCTCCAGCGCGCCGAGATCTGGACCGGCGGAACGGACCGCCTCGAGCTGGCGGTCGCCGTGCCCGACCGATCGGCGACGCCGCTCCACCTGGGCCCGGAGGAGCAACCGGTCATCGCGCGTGCCGGCGTCACCGGCAACGCATGGTTGGAGGTGTGGCTCCCCTCGCTGCTGGAGGGCCGCGGCAGCCCGCAGCTGCGCGTCGCGCCGGCCGCGCACTCGGGCGAGCTGCTCGGGCTCCTCGTGATGGAGCGCGCCGCCGACGGGGACCAGTTCACCGAGGAGGACGACCGGGTGCTGGCCGAGCTGGCCCGGCAGGTCGGCCTGGCCCTGCACAACGTGCAGCTCGACTCCGCTCTCCAGGAGAGCCTCGAGAACCTCAAGCAGGCCAACGAGGACCTGCGCAGCTCCCGGGCCCGCATCGTCGCCACCGGCGACGCCGAACGGCGCAAGATCGAGCGGAACCTCCACGACGGCGCCCAGCAGCACCTCGTGGCGCTGGCCGTGAACCTGCGACTGGCCAAGGACATCCTCGCCGACGATCCGGAGGCGGCCGCCGAGCTGCTGGATGCGCTCGGCGATGCCGTGAAGGACACCATCCAGGAGCTGCGCGACCTCGCCCACGGCATCTACCCACCGCTGCTCATGGACAGCGGCCTGGCCGAAGCCTTGCGGGCGGCCGCCAACCGCAGCCCGCTCGGCGTGACGCTGTCCGTCGACGGCGTGGGGCGCCACCCGAGCGAGGTGGAGGCGGCCGTCTACTTCTGCTGCCTCGAGGCCCTCCAGAACTCGGCCAAGCACGCGCCGGAGGCGAACGTACAGCTCACGGTGGTGGAGGCGGCCGACCACCTGAGGTTCGAGGTGCGCGACGACGGTCCCGGGTTCGACGTCGGTCGCGCCACCGCCGGCCACGGCTTCGTGAACATGAGCGACCGCCTGGGTGCCATCGGCGGCACGGTCGAGTGGAGCTCAGCCCCCGGGCAGGGCGCCACCATCGTCGGGACCATCCCGCGGTGAGCACGGCGGCCGGCCGTCGGGTGGCCGACCCGCTGGGAGCCCCAGCAAGGGCACTAGCCGCTGCCGCAGTCGTCCCAGAGCTGGCGGAGCAGTCCGGCGGCCAGCTCCTCCTTGTTCACGTAGGCCGCGAACCCCGACGACTCGGCCTCGGGCGGCAGGTCGGCGCGCTGATAGGTGGAGCAGAGGAACACGATGGTGTCGGGCTGGGCGGCGAGGATCCGTCGCGTGGCCTCGATCCCGTTCATGGTCGGCATGTTGATGTCCATAAGCACGAGGCTCGGCTGGAGCTCCTGGGTGCGCTCGACCGCCTCGTCGCCGTCAGCGGCCTCCCCGACCAGCTCGAAGCCGTCGGCTCGCTTGAGCACCGCCCGCGCCGCGAGGCGGAAGGGCAGCTGATCGTCGACGACCAGCACGGACACCACGTCGGCTGCGAGCACCATGTCGTCGTCATCTTCACCGGGCACGGCGCTGCCTCCCAGGGTGGGGCCAGGTGGGGGAAGGTGTGGCTACCCTCCCCCGCCTCCGTCAGCGAGGTAGAGGAGGACGGCCTTCACCCGTCGGTTCAGGTCGACCTCCTCGGACAGCCCCAGCTTCGAGAAGATGGAGTTCGTGTGCTTCTCGACCGCTCGGGTGGAGAGCACCAGCGCCGCGGCGATGGCGGCGTTGCTCTTGCCCTGTGCCATCTCGCCGAGGATCTCCCGCTCGCGCGGCGTCAGCCGATCGACGTCGCTCGCAGGGCGGCGCTTCGAGGCGACGAGCGACTCCACGACCTTGGAGTCGATGACGGATCCACCGGCGGCCACCTCTCGGATGGCGACCAGCAGCTCGTCCACCTCGCTGACCCGCTCCTTGAGCAGGTAGGCACGACCTTCGGATCCGCCGTCGAGCAACGCCAACGCGTAGGCCGGTTCGGCGTACTGGCTCAGCACCACCACCCCGACGTGGGGGCGCTCCGCACGGAGCTTGGCCGCGATCTGGATCCCCTCGTCGGTGCCGCTCGGCGGCATCCGGATGTCGGTGACGACCAGGTCGGGGTCGGTGGCCTCCACGAGCGCCTCGAGCTCCGGACGGTCGGCGGCGGTGCCGACCAGATCGATGTCGTCAGCACGCTGCAGGAGCTGTGCGATCCCCTCGCGCAGGAGGGTGTTGTCCTCGGCCAGCACCACCCGGATCGGCACGGCGTGAGCCTAGAGGCCGGAGGTCGGACGGCCAGGCCAACGGAGCGCAGGAGTGGTTGCACCACCCCACGGAGGGGCGGTAGCGCCCTTCCGTCGCCCCGCGACCAACCGTACGTTCACCGAGTGGAGGTCGCGGGATGAGCGCTGTCTGGGCATGGGTGCGGCTCGACCTGCGGCACCGCGCTCGCTCCCTGCTGGTGCTTGCCCTTCTCGTAGCGGTGACGACCGGCGTCGTCCTCACCGCCACGGCCGGTGCTCGTCGTGGCAGCACGGCCGTCGAGCGGCTGGTCGGGCAGACGAAGCCGGCCACGGTCGCCGCCCTCCCGAACGAACCCGGCTTCGACTGGGACGCCGTGGCCGAGCTCGCGTCGGTGGAAGCAGTCGGCCGGTTCGCCGTGGCCGACTTCGAGCTCGAGGGGTTCGAGGCCGAGGAGGTGGTCGACTTCCCCTACGGCGCGCCAGCCATGGTCGCCGTCGAACGGCCGGTGGTCCTGGAGGGGCGGATGGCCGACCCGTCGCGGGTCGACGAGGGCATGATCACGGCGGCCTTCGAGGAGCGCTGGGGCCTCGGCGTGGGCGACCGCGTGACCGTGCGGCTCTTCACCGGAGAGCAGGCCGACGCCTTCTCCCTCACCGGCGAGGAGACCCCTCCGGCGGGGCCGCGGATCGAGACCACGATCGTGGGCGTGGTCCGCTCAGCGTGGTTCAGCGACTCCGGGGCGTCTCCGCAGGGCCGGTTCATCCCGTCGACGGCGCTCCTCGCCGAGCACGAGGAGAGCTTCATCGGCACCTCGGGGTCCGGCAGCGTGAACGCCCTCGTCCGGCTGGAGGACGGAGCCGCCGGCATCCCCCAGTTCCGCCAGGAGCTCACCGAGCTCACCGGACGGCGCGACATCGAGTTCCTGAACGGTGCCGAGGAGACCCAGCACATCCGCGACGTCACCGTCTTCGAAGCCAACGCCCTGCTCGGCTTCGCCGCCGCCGCCCTCGTGGCCGCGGTGTTCATCGTCGGGCAGTCGTTGGTGCGCTATGTCGCTGCGACCACGCAGGACCTCCGGATCCTGGGTGCAGTGGGCATGTCGCCCCGCCACATCCGTGCGGCCGCCGCCATCGCCCCCACCGTGGCGGCAGCGCTGGGGGCGATCGTCGGAGCGTTGGGTGCCTTCCTGGCGTCGTCACGCTTCCCCACCGGCACCGCAGCACCCTTGGAACCCTCTCCCGGACCGCATGCCGACCTCGTGGTGCTCGGGACCGGGTTGGTGCTCGTCCCGATCCTCGTCGCCCTCGGCGCAGTGGCGGCGTCGTGGGCCGCTTCGCGGGCCGAACAGCGGCCCGAGCGGCGCCGGGCCGCCATCCCTGACCTCCTCGCGCGGGCCGGCGCGCCGGTGCCGGTCACCGTCGGCGCGAGCTTCGCCCTCGACCGGGGGCGCGGGTCGCAGGCTCTCCCCGTGGTGCCCGCCGTGCTGGGCTCTGTGGTGGGGGTGCTGGGCGTGGTGGGGGCGCTCACCTTCGCCGCGGGCATCAACGACGCCATCGCGCAGCCCGAGCGCTTCGGACAGGTCGCCGACCTGGAGGTCTTCGTCGGGTTCGGCAACGAGAGCTTCGTCCCCGCCGACGAGGTCCTCGAGGTCCTGGCTGCCGACCCCGAGGTGCTCGCCGTCAACGACTCGCGCCAAGGCGTGCTCGAGTCGGGGGTCGTCGATCTGGCCGCCTTCGCCATCGCCCCGGTGGACGAGCCGCTACCGATCGTTGTGCTGGAGGGTGAGCTGCCGGCGGAGCGACAGGAGGTGGCCGTGTCGGCGCAGACCGCCACCGAGCTCGGCGCCGAGGTGGGGGATCGCATCGAGCTGAGCGGCTCCCGCTCGACGGGGATGTACGAGGTGTCCGGCATCGCCTTCGTGCCCGAGGGCCTGCACAACGCCTACGACAGCGGGGCGTGGATCCGTGAGGACACCTACGACGAGCTCATCGACGGGTTCAAGTTCCGGACCATCCCGATCGTCCTGCAAGACGGCGCCGACGTGGACGCCGCGCAGGTCCGGTTGGGGAGCGCCGTGGCCGAGGTGATCGGCGCACCACCCGACGCCGCCGCCGAGCTGGTGGGGCCCCCGACGCCTCCCGTCCGGCTGGGGGAGCTGCAGCAGATCCAGCGTCTGCCCCTGCTGCTGGCCGGGTTCTTGGCGCTGCTGGCGGTGGGCGCTGTCGGCCACGCACTGGCGACAGCCGTCCGGCGGCGGCGGCACGACCTCGCGGTCCTGCGGGCGGTGGGCGCTACGCGCGCCCAGAGCCGGGCCACCGTGCTGGTGCAGGCCACCGTGCTCGCGCTCGTCGGGGTCGCGTTCGGGGTGCCGCTGGGGCTGGCGGCGGGCCGCACGCTCTGGGAGACCATGGCGGAGAGCACGCCGGTCGCCCACGTGCCCCCGCTGACGATCTGGGCGCTCGTGCTCGTGGGGCCGGTGGCGCTGCTCGTCGCCAACCTGCTCGCCATCTGGCCGTCCCGCCGCGCCGCCTCGCTGCGTGTGGGGCCCACCCTTCGCACCGAGTAGTCCAAGCGGCGGTGCGGTCGGTGTCCACCGCCGTCACCCGAGTGGGTGGCAGCACCACCCCGAGAAGCAGGGCAACCCCCTTGGGCGTCCGCTGGGCCCGTGCGTACATCGAGGTGACGGCGCCGCTGGGGCGCCGAGCAGAGGAGCGTTCGACACGCACGCTGTGATGATCACGATGGACATCCGACCTGGTCGCGCAGCCTCACCTAGCAGCTGATGCGGACGGTCTTGCTGATCTCGACGTAGCGGTCGACCTCCCACGCCTCCAGGACGACGGTGTAGGTGCCGGGTTGGAAGTAGCGGTACTGCGTCTCGCCGAGGGCGTTCCGGCCGAGCACCTGGAACCCGTCGAGGTCCTTCACCACCCAGGTGAGGTTGTCTGGTTCTGGCGACAGCTCCGAGCGGATCACGCCGCAGCCGTCGTCGTGGACGGTGAGCGTGGCCTCGGGCAGCTCCTCGCGTGCAGGGAGGGCGACGCCCTCGGAGGAGATGGAGGTCGGGACCACCACCACCGCCTTCGCATCTTCGTCGTCCCCGCCGCCACCGCCGTCGTCCTGCGCGACCGCCCAGGCGATGGTCACGACGAACGCAGCGGCCAGGGCGACACCAGGCATCCAGCTCACCCGCCTCTGCGGTTCCTGTTCGACCACCCGCGCAACGATATGGCCCCCGGGCCGACCCGGTCGCGAGACCCGTCGTTGCCGCGGCCCTACAGCCAGGGCAGCGTTCCCAAGCAACACGAGCGCCTCGGTGACCTGACGCGTGCAGTGACGCGCGCCGAGGCCCGGACCGGTTGCCGCATCGGGCGGTCCCGGTCCGGGCCTGAGCTGTTCGGTGCGATGGGGGGTCACGTCGTGGCGATGGCCTCCAGGACGTTGAGTCGGGCGGCACGACGCGCCGGCCCGAGCGCCGCCAGGACGCCGGCGAACACGGCGAGGCCGACGATGATCGCGAGTTGCGGACCGGGCACCACGAACGTGGTGACACCCTCGCTGCTGAGCGCCTTGGTGATACCCCACGCCCCACCGATCCCGAGGACGAAGCCGAGGGCGGTGCCGAGGAGTGAGATGAGGACCGACTCCCACCGGATCGCCGTGCGCAGTTGGCGACGGGTCATGCCGACGGCGCGGAGCAGCCCGACCTCACGAGTCCGCTCGTGGACCGAGAGGGCCAGCGTGTTGGCGATGCCGATGAGGGCAATCACCACGGCCAAGGCGAGCAGCCCGTAGATCAGGTTCAGCATCATGTCGATCTCTTCGGTGATCGACTCCTTGAAGCCGGCCTGGTCCTGCAGCTCGGCGTTCGGCCACTGCTCGAGCACACCCTCGATGGCGGCCTTGGACGTGGCGGCGTCGACGTCGTCGTGCGTCATCACGTAGAGCTGCTGGTCGAACACGTCGGTGACGTTGGCCTCGTAGGTGTCGAGCCCGACGACGTGGTCCATGCCGCCGGCGGCGAGCAGGTCGCCGTCGAACAGCGCTCGGACGGTCATCTCCTGGTCACCGGTGGCCGAGAAGCCCACGGTGACGCGGTCGCCGATGCCGACGCCGAGCTCGGTGGCCCGATCGACGGCGAGGCCGAGGCCATCGCCGTGGATGTCCTCCACAGCACCAGCGGTGACGTCGAACTCCACGAGGTCCTCGATGATGGCGGTGTCGAACGCGGTGACCTGTGCGGTGCCGCCCTCGACGGTGACCGGGACGGAGCGCAGCGGTGACACGAGCTCGACCTCGGGGAGGGCCCAGAGGTCCTCCTGGAGGGAGGGCCCGAAGCCGCCGTCGCCGCCCCACGACCCGGAGTCGACCACGTAGTCGGCCCGGAGCGAGGCGTCGACCGCGGCAGCGGTCGACGCCTTCGTCGAGCTGGCCAGGATCGTGATGAACCCGACCAGGGCCACGCCGATCATCAGCGCCGACGCCGTCGCCGCAGAGCGCCGCGGGTTGCGCTTGGCGTTCTCCCGGGCCAGGTGCCCCGTCGCGCCAGACACCTTCGTGGGCACACCGAGCACGTGCATCGCCGGGCGGGCGATGACCGGCCCGAGGACGAAGACCCCGAAGACGGTCGTGAGCACGCCCAGGCCGAGCAGCTGCACCGCTCCCGTTCCAGAGCCGACGATACCGGCTGCGAAGCCAGCGACCCCCGCACCGAGGATGGCCAGGCCGACCAGGGTGCGCCGGAGGGAGGTGACGGTGCTCTCGACCGCGGTGTCGCGCAGCGCGGCGATCGGAGCGATGCGGCTGGCCCGCACCGCCGGACCGACCGAGGCCAGCATCGTCACGGCGATGCCGACGACGAAGGCCGTGGTGACCGTCCCACTGCTGATCACGAGGTCGCCACTCGGGATCTCGAGCCCGACCGCCTCCAGGAGGCGACGCAGGCCGAAGGACATCAGCACCCCTGCGCCCAGGCCGATGGCGGAGGACACCGCACCGACGATGGCCGATTCGAGGAGCACCGCTCGGAGCACCTGGCGGCGGCTGGCACCGATCGCCCGGAGCATCGCCATCTCCCGCATGCGCTGGGCGATGATGATCGAGAAGGTGTTGTAGATGATGAACATCCCCACGAACAGGGCGATGTAGGCGAAGGCCATGAGGAACGTGTTGAAGAAGCTCATGTCCTTCTTGAAGGCGGCCTGCTTGTCCGCGGTGTCGGCCTCACCTGTGACGACCTCGAGGTCCGGCGAGCCGATCTCGGCCTCGATCCGGGAGGCCAGCTCGGCTGCGGTGACGCTGCCGTCGCCGGCCACCACGATGGCGTCGTAGGCACCCGGCTGGGCGAACATCTCCTGTGCCGTCGCATCGTCGGTGGCGATCACCGTGAAGCCCGGGATCCCCTTCACGTCGCCGAAGGTGGCGGTGCCGACGATGGTCATCGGGGTGGTGGCGTCCTTGGCCAGGACGCCGACCGTGTCGCCGAGGGCCCAGCCCTCTGCCTCCACCGTCGCCTGGTCGAGGATGATCTCTGAGGGGCCGCTGGGGGCACGTCCGCTCGACAGCTGGAACGGGTTGAGCCGGTCGTCGTCGATCCAGGCGACACCCATCGTCCCGCCGATGCCATCGGTCTTGGTGGCGGTGCCGTCGGCGGCGACGATCTGGGCGAGTCCCTCGATGGAGCCAGCTGCGTCGTCGACACCGTCGATCGACCTGATCCGGTCGACGATGCCGGCGTCGACCCGCTCCTGCACGTCGACGAACTCGCCCTCGACGGCGGCGGCGCGGTGCACGACCACATCGATGCCCTCGTTGCTGGTGGCGAACAGGCCATCGAACGTCTTGCCCATGGTGTCGGTGAGGATCATCGTCCCCGCCATGAAGGCCACGCCGAGGACGACGGCGAGGCCGGTGAGCACGAAGCGCACCTTGTGGGCCCACAGGCCCTTGCGTGTGAGGTTGAACATGGCCATCTACCTTCCGAAGCTCTTCATGCGGTCCAGGACGGACTCAGGGGTGGGGTCGAGCAGCTCGTCGACGATGCGACCGTCGGCGAGGAAGACGACCCGGTCGGCGTAGGACGCTGCGACGGGATCGTGGGTGACCATGACGATGGTCTGGCCGAGCTCGCGCACGGCCAGCCGCATGAAGGCGAGGATCTCGGCTCCTGTGCGGCTGTCGAGGTTCCCGGTGGGCTCGTCGGCGAAGACGATCTCGGGCCGCCCGGCGAGGGCACGGGCCACGGCGACTCGCTGTTGCTGGCCGCCCGAGAGCTCGCTCGGACGGTGCCGCAGCCGGTCGGCGAGGCCGACGGTCGAGACCACCCGGTCGAGCCACTGCTCGTCGGCCTTGCGGCCGGCGAGGTCCATCGGGAGGGTGATGTTCTCGATCGCGCTCAGGGTCGCCACCAGGTTGAACGCCTGGAAGACGAACCCGAGGCGATCACGGCGCAGCTGGGTGAGCTTGCGGTCGTTGAGGCCGGTCACCTCGACGTCGCCGATGAACACCTGGCCGTCGGTGAGGTCGTCGAGCCCGGCGAGGGCGTGCATCAGGGTCGACTTGCCGGAGCCCGACGGGCCCATGATGGCGGTGAACTGGCCGGCGGTGAACTCGACGTCGATGCTGTCGAGGGCGCGGATCGAGCTCTCACCCTTGCCGTAGGTCTTCGTGGCACCGACGGCACGGGCCGCGGGCTGGGCTCCGCTCACATCGTGGCTGGTCGTGGATCCAACGGGGGCGGTGAGGACTGTGGTCATGGCGGTGATCTCCTGAGACGGGGTTGTCGGGGATCACCATGTGCGACGCGAGGCCCGGGATCATCGGCTCCCGGGCCGTTCCAGAGGGGCCGGGCGGCGTACGTCTCGGGGATGACCGGGGGTCGGTCGCAGGGCTGATGCACCGCCCCGACGGGTCACGTACGGTCGACGGGTGGTGAGCTGGATCGAAGAGCAGCTGGAGCGGATGCGATCCCTCGACCAGCGGAAGGTCGACGCGGTGATGGCCGTCGCACTGCTGCTGGCCGGCGTCGGCACCGTCTTCTCCCAGGAGCTCGACGACGCGATGGTGGAGCCGACCGTGATCTCTGTGCTCACGGCCTTCCTCGTGGCGGCGCCCATCGCCGTGCGCCGGCGGCGGCCGCTGGCCGCGCTGGCGGTGGCGAGCGCAGGGATCCTGGCCCACATCGTGGCGAACTGGCCGGAGGGCACCCTGCCGCTCACCGTGATGCTCCTCACCTACTCGGTCGCCGCCTACGACACCCCTCGGCGGGCCGGCATCGGCCTCGGCATCGTCTTCGGGACGCTCATCGTGATCGCCATCAGCGACGCTCCCGGCCTCGATGCCGTCGGCATCGTCGGCAACATGGCGATCTTCACGGTGTGGTGGGTCATCGGCATGGCCCTGCGCGCTCGTCGCGACGCGCTCGAGGCCCGGGTGAGCGCAGCGGAGGAGCGGGCCAACGTCGAACGCCAGAGCGCCGCCCGGGCGCTGGCCGAGGAGCGCCTGCGGATCGCCCAGGAGCTGCACGACGTCGTGGCGCACTCGATGTCGGTGATCGCCGTCCAGGCCGGCGTCGGCGCCCACGTGCTGACCGACCGGCCCGACCAGGCCCGAGCGGCGCTCGACGCCATCTCCGCCACCTCGCGCGGCACCCTCACCGAGATGCGCCGCCTGCTCGGCGTCCTGCGTGACGACGAGGGCGAGCGCTCCGACGGACCCGCTCCGGGGCTCGGCGATCTCCCGACGCTGGTCGACGACGTGCGCAAGGCGGGTGTTCCCGTGACGCTGACTTTGATCGGGACCGACACCTGCCCGGACCAGGGGACCGACGCGTGCGCCCACGCCGGCGTCGAGCTGTCGGCCTACCGCGTCGTGCAGGAGGCGCTCACCAACGTGATGAAGCACGCAGGCAGGCCTGGCACGGTCGACGTGACCGTCCGCTACGTCGAGGGTGGTCTCGAGGTCGAGGTCGCCGACGACGGGCGCGGTGCGGCAACGCCCAGCGCCGACAGCGGCGGGCACGGCCTGGTCGGCATGCGGGAGCGCGTCGAGCTGTGGGGAGGGGCCCTGTCTGCTGGTCCTGCCGAGGGCGGCGGCTACCGGGTCAGCGCCACCCTGCCCTTCGGGCGGGACGAGTGACCATCAGCGTCGTGGTCGCCGACGACCAGGCGCTGGTGCGGAGCGGGTTCACCATGCTGCTGGCCGGCGAGCCCGGCATCGAGGTGGTCGGCGAGGCAGGCAACGGGGCCGAGGCCGTGGCGCTGGCGGCCAGCGAGCGGCCCGACGTGATCCTCATGGACGTGCGCATGCCGGTCATGGACGGGCTCGAGGCCACGCGCCGGATCACCGCCGACGAGCACCTCGAAGGCACCCGGGTGCTGATCCTCACCACCTTCGACCTCGACGAGCACGTGCACGAGGCTCTGCGGGCCGGGGCCAGCGGGTTCCTGTTGAAGGACACCCTCCCGGTCGACCTCATCAACGCCGTGCGGGTGGTCGCGGCCGGCGATGCGCTGATCTCACCGAAGATCACCCGCCGGCTCATCGCGGAGTTCGCCCGCCGGCCGGAGCCCGGCGCCGCGGCATCGGCCGTGCTCCACCAGCTGACGAGCCGGGAGCGCGAGGTCCTGGAGGTCGTGGCCAAGGGCCACTCCAACGCCGAGATCGCCGAGGCGCTGTTCGTGAGCCACGCCACGGTCAAGACGCACATCAGCCGCCTGCTGATGAAGCTCGACGCCCGCGACCGTGCCCAGCTGGTGATGATCGCCTACGAGACCGGGGTGGTGTCACCTGGAGCTGCGTGAGCGTGGCCGGTCCGGCGGACGACGACGGCCACCTCAGGGTCGCGCTGGGTCCCGTTCGCCGGAGAGTCAGTCGGTGCTGAGGTCGAGGCGGCGCAGGAGCTGGGCGTTGAGGGCCACCACGATCGTGGACACGCTCATCAAGATGGCAGCCAGGGCCGGCGGGAGCGACACACCGGCCCAGTGGAGCGCCCCTGCGGCCACCGGGATGGCGATCACGTTGTAGCCCGCCGCCCACGTGAGGTTCTGGAGCGACTTCCGGTAGGTCGCCTGCGACAGCCGCATGATCGACACGACCGCACGCGGATCGGAGCTGGCCAGGATCAGCCCCGCCGACTCCATGGCCACGTCGGTGCCGGCGCCGATGGCGATCCCCACGTCGGCCCGGGCCAGCGCAGGGGCGTCGTTCACGCCGTCGCCCACCATGGCCACCTTCAGGCCGCGCTCCTGGAGCTCCGCCACCTTGGCCGCCTTGTCCCCGGGGAGGACCTCGGCGAACACCTCGTCGAGGCCGAGGTCGGCGGCCACCGCGTCGGCCACCTGTTGGGCGTCCCCGGTGATCATCACCACCCGCCGACCGGCCCGGCGCAGCTCGTCGACCGCCTGACGGGCCTCCGGGCGCACCTCGTCCTCCAGCCCCATGGCCCCCACGACCTGGTCGTCCTCGAGCAGGTAGAGCACAGCGGCCCCGCGGTGACGCCACTCGTTGGTGCGCTCCCCCACGTCGCTCGGCTCATCGAGGCCGCGATCGCGCAGGAGGCCGGGGCCGCCCATCGCGTAGCTGCGGCCGTCGATGCTGGCCTCCACACCCTGGCCGGTGATGGAGCGGAAGTCGTCGGCCGGCGGGACCGGGCCCGCCTCGCGGGCGGCGGTGACGATGGCCCGGGCCAGCGGGTGCTCGCTGTCGGCCTCCACGGCGCCGGCCAGGCGGAGGACCTCGTCGTCGCTGCGACCACCACCGGCGACGACACCGATCACCACGTGCTCGCCCTTCGTGAGGGTGCCGGTCTTGTCGAACAGCACCGCGTCCACCGTGCGGCTGGCCTCCAGGGCCAAGCGGTCCTTGATGAGGATGCCGCTCCGAGCGCCCATGGCGCCCGACAACGAGGTGGTGAGCGGGATGGCCAGACCGAGCGCGTGGGGGCACGAGATCACGAGCACGGTGACGACCCGCACCACCGCCTCGTCGACGTCGCCGAACACGCTCCATGCCACGCCGGTCACCAGCGCCGCCCCAGCGGCGACGTAGAAGAGGAGCGCGGCCGCTCGGTCGGCCAGCACCTGGCTGCGCGATCGCGAGCCTTGGGCCTCGGCGACCAGCCGTCCGATGCCGGCGAGGGCTGTGTCCTCACCCACCGCGGTCACCGTGACCCGCACCGCGGAGTCCGTGGCCACCGTCCCCGCCACCACCGGGTCGCCGACCGCCTTGGGAACCGGCCGTGACTCCCCGGTGATCATCGACTCGTCGAGCTCGGCCGCCCCTTCCAGGATCCGGCCGTCGGCCGGCACCCGGGCACCGGAGCGCACCAGCACCACGTCGTCAGGTTGCAGCTGGGAGGACGGGACCGTCTCGAGCTGCCCGTCGGGGGCGACCCGCTCGGCCTCGTCGGGGAGCAGGGCAGCCAGGGCCGAGAGCGCGTCCTGCGCCTGGCCGAGCGCCTTCATCTCCTGCCAGTGCCCCAACAGCATGATGGAGATGAGCGCGCCCAGCTCCCACCAGAAGTCGAGGTCGAAGGCTCCGAGCGACGTCGCCATCGACGCGCCGAAGGCCACCGTGATCGCCATCGCGATCAGCAGCATCATCCCGGGCTGCCTCCGGCGAGCCTCGTCGACGCCGCCGCTCAGGAACGGCCAGCCGCCCCACACGTACACGTAGGTGCCGAGCACCGGTCCGACCCACTCGATGCCGTACACATCGAGCCGATAGCCGAACCACTCCATGATCATGTGGCTGGTGAGCACCAGCGGGATGGTGAGCAGCAGGCTCCACCAGAACCGCCGCCGGAACATCTCCACATGGTCTCCGTGTCCGCCGTGCGCATCTCCGTGGTCGGCGCCGGCGTGGTGCCCGTGGCCCGGTTCGGTCTCGGCGCTGTTGTCCAGGGTTGCGGCGCTGTCCATGGTGCTCTCTCTCTCCTACGTTGTAACAACATACCCCAGGGGGGTATCTTGCGCAACCCCCCTCATGCCTGCTCGGGGGTCCCGCCTGGCCGACCCCGACCCGACGGCTGGCGCGTAGCCTTCGGGCCATGAGCACCCCCACGC
>JBPPMN010000231.1:0-7722 GCA_051306055.1 Acidimicrobiales bacterium | reverse complement strand
ACCCGACCGATGGCGACGATGTCGTCGTGGAGGCCGAGCTGGTCGACGACGGCCCCCCCGTCGCCGGCCAGGCGGCCCACGACGACGGCCCCGCCGGCTCCGCTCCCGTGGAGGAGCTGTCGGTCGAGACGCTGGTGGCCGACCTCGAGCGGGTCACCGCCGAGCGAGACCAGTTCCGCGACGCCTACCAGCGCACCGCGGCCGACTTCGACAACCTGCGCAAGACCGCCCAGCGCCGCGTCGACGACGAGGTGCAGCGGGCCTCCGCCGGCATCGTGGAGCGGCTCCTGCCGGTGCTCGATGCCTGCGACGGTGCCCTGGCCCACGGCGCCGCCGAGGTGGAGCCCATCGCGGCGGCCCTGCAGGCCGCCCTCGAGAAGGCAGGCCTGGTGCGCATCCACCCCGAGGGCGAGGTGTTCGACCCCACCGTGGCTGATGCCGTGGTGCACGAGCCCGGCGACGGCGGCGAGCACGTCGTGGCCGAGGTGATGCGCGCCGGATACTCCTGGCAGGGCCGGGTCCTGCGCCCCGCCATGGTGAAGGTCACCGACTGATCGACCGGCGAACGAGAGAAGTGGACGACTGATGGCTCCCCAGCGCGAGTGGTTCGAGAAGGACTACTACCGGGTCCTCGGCGTGCCGGAGACGGCCAGCGCCAAGGAGATCAAGACCGCGTACCGGAAGCTGTCGCGCCAGTACCACCCCGACGGCAACCCGGGTGATGCCTCGGCCGAGGAGCGCTTCAAGGAGGTGTCGGCCGCCTACGAGGTGGTGGGCGACGCCGCCAAGCGAGCCGAGTACGACGAGGTGCGCCGGCTGGGCCCGGCGGCCGCCGGGTTCCCGGGCGGCGGCGGGTCGGGCGGCTTCCGCTTCGAGGACGGCGGCGACCTCGGCGACATGCTGGGCGACCTGTTCGGACGCGGCCGCGGCGGGCGGGGCCCGGGCGGTGGAGCCCGAGGGGGTGGCCCGCACCGGGGCCAAGACCTCGAAGCCGAGCTCCACCTCTCCTTCGACGACGCCGCGGCGGGCGTCACCACCGCTGTCCACCTCACCAGCGACGCCCCGTGCAGCACCTGCAACGGCTCGGGCGCCAAGCCGGGCACCGTCCCCCACCGCTGCGCCTCCTGCGGTGGCCGCGGCGTCACGTCCGAGAACCAGGGCCTCTTCTCCTTCTCCTCCCCCTGTCCGGCCTGTGGTGGGCGGGGCGTCACCATCGATGACCCGTGCCCCACCTGCCGCGCCACGGGCGTGGAGCGGCGCCCCCGTGAGGTGAAGCTGCGGGTTCCGGCCGGCGTGGAGGAGGGCCAGCGCATCCGCCTCAAGGGCCGCGGCAGCCCCGGTCGCAACGGCGGCCCGGCCGGCGACCTCTACGTGGTGGTGCGGGTGGCCCCGCACCCGCTGTTCAACCGCAAGGGCCGCGACCTCACCCTCACCGTCCCCATCACCTTCCCCGAGGCCGCCCTCGGGGCCGACCTGACGGTGCCCACGCTCCAGGGCCCGACGGTGACCATCCGGGTGCCACCGGGCACCCGCACCGGTCGCACGTTCCGGGCCAAGGGCAAGGGCGTGGTCACGCCGAAGGGCACCGGCGACCTGCTGGTCACGGTGGAGGTGGCGGTGCCGTCGAAGCTGTCGAGCGCGGAGCGCAAGGCGCTGGAGGCCTTCCAGGCCGCCGGCGAGGGCGCCTCCCCGCGTGAGCACCTGGGGGTCTGATCCACATGGCCGAGTCCGTCCGAGCGAGGGCCGTCTACGTCATCTCCGTCGCCGCCGAGCTGGCCGGCCTCCACCCGCAGACCCTGCGCATCTACGAGCGCAAGGGCCTCGTCGACCCCGCCCGCACCGGCGGGGGCAGCCGCCGCTACAGCGACGACGACATCGAGCAGCTCCGTCGCATCCAGGAGCTCACCAGCGAGGGGCTCAACCTGGCCGGCGTGCAGAAGGTGCTGGAGCTGGAGGCCGAGCTGGCCGAGCTGCGCCGCCAGCTCGAGGTGGCCCGAGAGGGCGCCGAGGCGGCCGTGGAGCGCACCCACCGCCAGTACCGGCGCGACCTCGTGCCGCTCAACCAGAGCGTGGTGCTGTTCCGACGGGGCGGAAAGAGTTGACAATGGGAGTGTCAGGTTTTCTCAGTCGATAGGTAGAGTGGCTGCATGGCGTTCGAACCCAACCGCTGGACCCAGAAGACCCAGGAGGCCGTCAACCGGGCGGTCGAGTCGGCCAAGGCCGAGTCCAACCCGGAGGTCACCCCCGACCACCTCCTCGCCGCCCTGCTCCGCCAGGAGGAGGGCATCGTGCTGCCCATCCTCCAGCGGGTGGGCCGCACCCCGCTGAGCGCCCGCAACGCCGCCGACGAGGCGGTGGCCAAGCTGCCCAAGGCCTACGGCAGCGAGGCCCGCCTGTCGCGCGAGCTCTCCCAGGTGATCGACGCCGCCGACGCCACCCGCATCGAGCTGCACGACGAGTACCTCTCCACCGAGCACCTGCTGCTGGCCCTGGCCGACCGCCTCGACCTCGAGCGGGAGCAGCTGCTGGCCGCCATGGCCGAGGTGCGCGGGAGCCACCGGGTGACGTCCCAGAACCCTGAGGAGCAGTACCAGGCCCTCGAGAAGTACGGGCGCGACCTCACCGAGGACGCCCGCGCCGGCAAGATCGACCCCGTCATCGGGCGCGACGAGGAGATCCGCCGGGTGATCCAGGTGCTGTCACGCCGCACCAAGAACAACCCCGTGCTGATCGGCGAGCCCGGTGTGGGCAAGACGGCCATCGTGGAGGGCCTGGCCCGCCGCATCGTGGAGGGCGACGTCCCCGAGAGCCTCAAGCACAAGCGGCTCATCAGCCTCGACCTCGGCTCGATGGTGGCCGGGGCCAAGTACCGAGGTGAGTTCGAGGAGCGCCTGAAGGCCGTGCTCAAGGAGATCACCGACGCCGAGGGCGAGGTGGTCACCTTCATCGACGAGCTCCACACCGTGGTGGGCGCCGGTGCCGCCGAGGGCTCGATGGACGCCAGCAACATGTTGAAGCCGCTGCTGGCCCGTGGCCAGCTCCGCATGATCGGCGCCACCACCCTCGACGAGTACCGCTCCCACATCGAGAAGGACGCCGCCCTCGAGCGCCGCTTCCAGCAGGTGTTCGTGGGCCAGCCCTCGGTCGACGACACCATCGCCATCCTCCGCGGCCTCAAGGAGCGCTACGAGGTGCACCACGGGGTGCGCATCCAGGACGCTGCGCTCGTGGCGGCGGCCGTGCTGTCCGACCGCTACATCACCGGTCGGTTCCTGCCCGACAAGGCCATCGACCTCGTCGACGAGGCCGCCTCCAAGCTGCGCATCGAGATCGACTCGCTGCCCACCGAGATCGACGTGGTGGAGCGCCGCGTGCGCCAGCTCGAGATCGAGCGGGTCGCCCTGGCCAAGGAGACCGATGCCGCGTCGGCCGATCGGCTCGAGTCCCTCGACGCCGAGCTGGCCGACCTCACCGAGCAGCGCGACGCCATGCTCGCCTCCTGGACCAACGAGAAGGAGGCCATCGGTCGCATCCAGGCCCTCAAGGAGGAGCTGGAGGGCCTGCGCACCGACCTCGAGCGCGAGACCGACCTCGAGAAGGCGGCCGAGATCCGCTACGGCCGCATCCCCCAGCTCGAGCGGGAGGTCGAGGCGGCCAGCGAGGCCCTCGACGGCCTGCAGGGCGGCGCCCGGATGCTGAAGGAGGAGGTCGACGCCGAAGACGTGGCGGAGGTGATCGCCAAGTGGACCGGCGTGCCCGTCTCCCGCCTCCTCGAGGGCGAGATGGCCAAGCTCGTGCGCATGGAGGAGGTCCTCCACGAGCGGGTGATCGGCCAGGACGAGGCCGTCACCGCTGTGGCCCGGGCCATCCGCCGCTCGCGAGCCGGCCTGTCCGACCCCCACCGGCCCATCGGCTCGTTCCTGTTCCTCGGCCCCACGGGCGTGGGCAAGACCGAGCTGGCCCGCACCCTGGCCGACTTCCTGTTCGACGACGAGCG
Organism: Acidimicrobiales bacterium; assembly: GCA_051306055.1. Lineage (GTDB taxonomy): Bacteria > Actinomycetota > Acidimicrobiia > Acidimicrobiales > VFJN01 > VFJN01. The sequence goes on along the minus strand of JBPPMN010000231.1, from coordinate 3,725 downwards.
GGCCATGGTGCGCATCGACATGTCGGAGTACATGGAGAAGCACGCCGTGAGCCGCCTCGTAGGCGCCCCTCCCGGCTACGTGGGCTACGACGAGGGCGGCCAGCTCACCGAGGCGGTGCGCCGCCGGCCCTACTCCGTGGTGCTGCTCGACGAGATCGAGAAGGCCCATCCCGACGTCTTCAACATCCTGCTCCAGGTGCTCGACGACGGCCGCCTCACCGACGGCCAGGGCCGCACGGTTGACTTCACCAACGCCGTACTGGTGATGACCTCCAACCTCCCCGGCGAGCCGATCGACCACTTCCGCCCCGAGTTCGTGAACCGCATCGACGAGATCGTTCGCTTCCGTGCGCTCACCGCCGACGACCTGGCTCCGATCGTGGCCATCCAGCTCGACCACCTGCGCGAGCGCCTGGCCGCCCGGCGCATCACCCTCGAGGTCACCGAGGCCGCGCTGGCGGCCATCGCCACGCAGGGGTACGACCCGGCCTTCGGCGCCCGTCCCCTCAAGCGGGTCATCCAGCGCGAGGTGGCCGACCGCCTGGCCTCTGCCCTGCTCGACGGCCACCTGGCCGACGGCGACGCCGCCGTGATCGACGCCGTCGACGGCGAGCTCGCGCTGAGCACCACACCAGCGTCCTGATCAGCCTCGCTGCGTGGTCGCGTGCCGTACCCCGACCGCACTAGGTGACGATGGCCAGGGTGGAGGAGAGGCTCTGATCCGACGGCTGAACTGGTCGCTGCGCCGTCGGGGAGCCACAGCGAACCCGGCTCCCCCGGATGCAATCACCTTGTTGCACCGGTCGGCGGGCTGATCTCGCCTCGCCGCTCCGGTGCTCGATCCAGGAGCGGACAGTGGACACGAAGCAGACCTATTTCAAGAGCGGGCGGAAGGCTGCGGCGGGCTTCGTCTCCGTGCTGGTCGGCGTGCTCGCCCTCTTCACCGGCATCAGCGGGTTCGCTGGCGCCGCTGCAGTGGAGCCGGAGGTCATCGGCCCCGAGAGCGGGTTCGGCCAGGACGGCAACCCGACGTGCGTGCAGCTGGGCTACGACTACGGCATCAAGATCGACGCCCAGCCCGAGAACGGCACCTACACCAGCTTCGACCTGGAGACCGGGACGACCGGCACCTTCGAGATCGAGATCGCCAACGCCGCCGTCGTCGACGGCATCTTCGAGTTCGACTGGACCTCGACGCTGCCCGAGGGCGATCCGCAGGCGTTCGATGCGGTGTTCGTCAAGCAGGCCAACGGTGGGAACCTCTACGAGTACCCCGCCCCCGTGACGAGCGACACCGACCTCCAGTCGACGGGTGGGGGCATCTCCCACGTGTCGTTCTGCTGGAGCGACGAGGAGACCACCACCACGGTGGGCGAGACCACCACGACCGTGGAGGAGACCACCACGACCGTGGAGGAGACGACCACCACCGTGGAGGAGACCACCACGACCGTCGAGGTCGAGGGCACCGTGGTGACGCCGGAGGATCCGGAGGACACCACCGAAGAGACCGTCGCCGGCGTGCAGGTCGGCCGTGAGCTGCCCCGCACCGGCAGCTCGGCGCTGCTGCTCACCGGCCTCGGCACGGTGCTGGTGGGCCTCGGCCTGGTGCTGCTCGACTCGAGCCGCGGCGGCCACCGCCTCGGCGCCGGCTGATCCAGCCACCGACACCTGAGCACTGATCGGGCCGGGACCGGAAGGTCCCGGCCCCTTCGCGTCATCAGCACTGCTTGAGGCCCAGATCGTGGTCACGTGCAGTGGTCAAGCCTTCTTGAGAGCGGGGGTGGCGACGGGCGGTTTGGGCGGATGGGCCGATTGGCCCCTTGCGGATCTCACGCAGAGTGGTATGTTCCCCCGGTCGCCACGTCTCGTGGTGGCAGGGGAGGCGTTGAGCCTTCGGCGGAATTGGTCGCTGCGCCGGAGTGGAGCCAGAGCGAACCCGGCCCCTTCGAAGCCAGATGGTGCTCCGGCACCACCAGGTCCGAAGGATCGGTCGCCGCCTCCCAGGCAGCGCTCGCGCTCGGGCCTTGGATCCTCTCCAAGGAGCTAGACCACATGCGCATTCGCACCCTGCGAACGCCACGACAGCGGGCCTCCGGTCGGCGGAAGGCGGGCACCGGCGCACTGCTGCTGCTCGGCCTCTTCGCCGGCCTCGTCGGCCTCGCCCCCGCGGCGTCCGCCCACCACCCGGAGATGACGGCCACCGTCGTCTGCGGGCCCACCGACGGCACCTACGTGGTGACCGTCGACGCCGAGTCGTGGACGACCGGCAACAGCGGCATCCACGAGGACATCGACCTCTACTGGGGTCCCACCAGCGTGACCTGGCCCGGCACCAGCGCCAGCGCTCCTGCCGGTGCCATCGCCGCCCAGGTGTTCGAGCGTGACGGCGTCGCCGCCACCGGCGACGGCGGCCAGTTCCTCAGCACCAACGGCTACGACTTCGTGGCCAAGTTCCAGATCACCACCGCCCTCAGCCAGATCGAGGTCATCGCCCACGCCGACGGCGGCTGGGGCGTCGACAACAACCTGGCCGGCAACGAGTGGCGAGGCGCCGGGAGCAGCGCTCCCAACGGCACCCCCGCCACCCTCACCCTCCCCACCGACTGCGACTACGACGAGCCCGACCTCGAGCTCGGCCCGATCGTGGAGTGCGTGCAGGGCGGGATCTCGATCACCATCGAGAACGATGGCGACGCCCCCGGTGACGCCACCGTGACCTACACGGTCAACGGCGGTGGCGCGCAGGTCGTGGCCTTCGACGACGTCGCTCCTCAAGGTGATCTGACCAAGTTCATCGCCATCCCGGAGAACGCCACCTACACGTTGAGCTTCACCGGCGACTTCGATGGGAACACCCCGGCGCCGATCAACGACGTGCTCGACTGCCTCACCCCGCCGGCTCCGGCCGCCGACGTGCAGTGGACCTGCGGCGCTGACGCCACCGTGGTGCTCACCAACACCGGCGGCGAGTCGGTGACGGCCACCATCACGAAGAACGGCCAGCCCGTCCACTCCAACGTGGCCGTGCCCGGCAACTACGCGGTGGCCATCACCGGTGCCGACGAGAACACCGACGTCGAGATCAAGGTGACCTTCTCCGATGCGGGGACCGCCACCGACCTGATCGAGGACATCGAGGTCGACTGCGACCAGCCGGCGCCCACCATCGCCAACCCGGTCTGCGCTGAGGGCGGCCTGGCCGTCACGCTCGGCAACACCGGCGACGACGATGCCACCTTCACCATCGTGATCGGTGGCGTCGAGACCTCCGAGACCGTTGCCTCCGACGGCTCCAAGGTGGTCCTGATCCCCGTGGCCGAGGACGCCACGGTGAGCGTGTCGATCACCTCGGGCGACGTGAGCTACGTGAACCAGACCCTGACCCGCGACTGCGCCAAGCCCGCCGCCACGGTCGAGTTCGACTGTGCCGAGGGCGGCGTGGTCGTGACCCTCACCAACACCGGCACCGAGACCGCCACCGTGAACATCGACGGTGAGCAGGTTCCAGTCGGTCCCGGCGCCACCGTCGAGCGGGTCATCCCCGTGCTCGAGGGTGCCGGCTACGACATCACGGTGCTGGGCGAGACCGCCGAGGGCATCCGTGATTGCGAGCAGCCTGCGGCGACGGTCGAGTTCGACTGCGCCGTGGGTGGTGTGGCCGTGACCGTGACCAACTCGGGCGAGCTGCCCACCACGGTGAACGTGAACGGCAACCCTGTCGT
>JBPPMN010000220.1:0-6584 GCA_051306055.1 Acidimicrobiales bacterium | reverse complement strand
GGTTGTCGGACGCGGCACCGTGGTGGTGGTCGGCGGGGGCAGGGGCGCCGGCGGAGCGACCGCTGGCCGGGCGTCGGGGCCGAAGGCCCAGCCCTCCACGCTTCCGGCGGGTGGCTGTCGTGACAGCGCGCCGACGCTGCTGTAGGTCCACGACCCGCCGCGCTGGGCGTGCCAGTAGCCCCAGTAGGCCGTGGGCGACGGCGCGCGGTGGCAGGGGTCGTCGGAGGGCAGGCCGTTGATCCGGCACAGCAGCCCCGGGAACTGCTGCGTGCCGGTCACCGTGTACCCCACGCGCTCGAGCGCTTCGTAGCCGGAGCTCACGGGCCATCCGGCGCAGCGCACCTCGGTGGCCCCACCGAAGGCGCTGAACGTCACCACCACGGTGACGCCGTCGGGGTGGGTGCAGGCGCCCCCGTGGGGGGCCTCCACCAGGGGCGCCGGCGTCGCTCCGGCGCCACCGCCGGGTCCGACCATCGGGCCGCCGAGCGCGACGAGCACGGCCACCAGGGCCAGCGCGGCGCGGCGCACGGTGGTGCTCACCGAGCCACCGGCAGCGGGTCGGGCGCCGTGGTCCGACGGCTGCGCCGCACGAGCGCGGTGCCGGCCGCGAGCAGGGCGACGGCAACGGCAGCCTGCTCACCTGTCCCCGCTCCGGTGGCCGGCAGCGTCCCCGGTGCGCTGACGCCGAGCACCTCCACGTCGACCGACACGGTGCGACCCGACCGCTGACCCACCAGCTCCAGGCGGTGGACGCCCGGCTCGAGGTCGGCCGGGACCGGGAACGAGAACGCGATGCGGCCGTCGGCGTCGGCCGCGACGGATCCCAGCGTCCGCGGTGACGAGTACAAGGTGGCCGTCACCGACTCGCCCGGCTCGAACCCGCTGGCGGTCCCGGAGAGCTGCCCGCCGACGGTCACGGTGAGGCCGGCGAGGGAGACGGTGGGGTCGACGGGAGCGACGGGCGGCGGGTCCACCGGGCCGGGGGCGGTCGTGCAGGCCACCGGGTCGAGGCCGGCGGCGACGGGGGCCACGGTGCCGATGCCACCGTAGGCGGGCAGCCCCAGGCCGAGGGCGCCCTGCGCGGTGGCCCGCAACCACTGCGACCGGTCGGTGAGCCCGCCGGCGAAGGACGCCTCGTCGTAGGCCAGCGCGCCGAGGTCGGCGCAGGAGCTGGTGTGCTGCAGGGAGGCGAGGAAGCCGGCGCCGGCATCGGCGCCAGCGGTCTCGCCAGCGGCGCGCAGGGCGGCGGCGGCCACGCCGGTGGTGTTGGCGTTCACGGCGCCGGTGCCGAAGAACCCGCCGGACGCCTGCTGCTGGGTGAGCAGGTGGGCCGCCGCGTCGTCGATGGCGTCGGTCGCCGGCGCCGACGCCGGGGCGGCGAGCAGGGCCATCAGGGCGAAGGCGGTGGCGTCGGCGTCGCCGCCCGCGGGATCGTCGCAGGACCCCGTGTCGCCGAAGTAGAGGAGGAACGACCCGTCGGAGCACTGCTGGGCCAGCAGGTAGGCGACCGCCTCGGCGGGCACCCCGCCGCCGGTGCGGGCCAGGGCGAGCACACCGAGGGCCTGGCTGAGGCCGTTGGAGTAGTCGTCGAAGCCCCCCACGTCCTGGAACCGCCCGGGGTGGGCACCGTCGGTGGCCATGAGCGACCGCAGGTCGGCCTCGAGGTCGTAGGCGGGGCTGAGGTCGCGCCCGAGCACCTCCTCCGTGAAGAGCGTCTTGGCTGTGGCCCCTGCGGCACGCGCGGTGCCGCCGGCGAAGCCGGTGATGTAGTCGCCCATCTCGAGGGGCAGCGAGGCCGCCGCCGCGTCGATGGCCGGACCGCTGCCCTGCCCACCGGCGGCCAGGGCCACCAGCGCGTCGAGGGTGAGCCCGGGGTCGGGGTAGGTGTCGGTCCCGAAGGTGACGGTGAGCATGCCGTCGTTGGCCACCACCTCGCCGGCCAACCAGTCGAGGGCGGCAGCAGCCGGGGCGACGGCCACGTCGGGCTCGGCGGCTGCGACAGGGAGGGCGGCGGCGGAGAGCATCGAGGCGGCGGCCACGGCCGACGCGGCCAGGCCGGCCAGCGCCCGTCGTGCGAGGAGCGGAGGGGAAACGGTCAAGGGATGGCCTTCCGGTGGGGTCGAGGCCACGGACAAACGCCCGACCGCCCACGGCCGGGGCCATGCGCTTCCGAGCTCCCGATCCGTAGACCACGACGTTCGATGGAGCTGTTGCGCGACGCAGGCATTCCGACTCGCCACCGACGCTGTCGGTGGCCTACGGCTGCGGGTCAGTGCCGGACTTCGACCGGCTTCCCCTGCGAGAACGCTGTGTTGTGTGGTCCGCACAAGAGGTGCGGTCCGCCGCTGACCCTAGCCTGGACGCTGCGTGACCACCTCCCCCGCCGACGACACCTTCCGGTGCTCCCCGTGGACGCAGGCGCAGGGCGTCGATCCCATCGGCAGCGCCACCCCCTTCGACGCGCTGCTGCTGGTGGAGTGGCCCCTCCCCTGGCCTCGAGACGTGAGCGACATCGAGGCCCTGGCCCCCGCCGCCGCCGACGGGCGAGCCCGGGTGATGACGGTGGTGCCGCGGCCCGACCAGGGAGAGGCCGATGGGCTGGTCCGCGTGGTGCACCACCGCCGCACGGGCACCCACCACCTCACCGGCGTCGACCACCGGGTGCCCCACGACGAGGTCCCGGCCCTGCTGCTGCGGCTCCTCGACGCGGTGGGAGACGACACCTCCGAGTGGCCCACGGCCGTCGGCCCGGCTCCGCCCGAGGTGCTGGTGTGCGCCCACGGCCGGCGCGACCCGTGCTGCGGCCGGTGGGGCACGCTGCTGCACGTCGATCTGACCGCCCGCTGGAGCGACGTGCGGGTCTGGCGGTGCAGCCACACCGGCGGCCACCGCTTCGCCCCCACCGCCATCACCCTCCCCGACGGACGGTCCTGGGCCTACGTGGAGCCCGACCTCCTCGACGGCGTGGTCCGCCGCACCGCCGACCTCGGCGTCCTCCGCGCCCACGACCGCGGCTCCAGCGCCCTCGATGCATGGGCCCAGCCAGTCGAGCGTGCGGTGTTCGAGCTCGTCGGCTGGCCCTGGCTGCAGCACCAGGTCACCGCGGTCGAGGTGGCCGTCGCCTCCGACCAGCAGTCGGCCGTCGTCGACCTCGCCTGGATGACCCCCGACGGCACTCCCGGCTCGGCTATCGGCCAGGTCGAGGTGACCCGCATGGTGCCGGTCCTGCTGTGCGGACAGCCGCCCGAGGCGGCCGAGAAGGCCAGTCCGGAGCTGGCGCTGCGCCACCTGCAGATGGCGGACGAGTGAGGGTCGCCTGACGCACGGTGGCGCTACCCTGAACACCATGGCCGAGTACCAGACTCCTGAGTTCCACCCTGCGTTCGAGGAGTACTGCGAGGCGATCTTCGAGCTCCACGAAGACGACGTCGACGTGATCCAGGCCCGCATCGCCGAGCGCCTGATGGTGTCCCGGCCCGCCGTGTCCGAGATGATCAAGCGCCTCGAGGGCGAGGGCCTCGTCGAGATCGACCACAACAGCATCACCCTCACCGCAGCGGGCCAGAAGCTGGCGGAGCGCGTGGTGCGACGCCACCGCCTGGCCGAGCGCTTCCTCACCGACATCCTCGACCTCTCGTGGGCCGACGCCCACCAGGAAGCCGGCAAGTGGGAGCACATCATCTCGGAGCCGGTCGAGGCCGCCATCGTGCGGGTCCTCGGCGACCCCACCACCTGCCCCCACGGCAACCCGATCCCCGGAGCGGCCTACGTGGCGCCCGCCTCCGTGCCCCTCAGCGAGGTCGGCATCGGCGGCGGCTTCACGGTCAGCCGCATCCCCGAGGAGCTGGAGTTCACCCCCGGCCTGCTGGAGTACCTGGAGGAGGCCGACGTCGTGCCGGGCCGCAGTGGCACCATCACCGCCGCATCCCCCGACGGCACCACCACCGTCGAGGTCAACGGGCGCCACGTGGGCATCGGCGCCTTCGCCTCCACCCGCATCCTGGTCACGGTGTAGCGGACTTCCCACCCGTTGCGTCCCAGCGGCGGGAGTGGGACACGCTCGGACCGCCGCTGCCGCTCGCCGCGTGGTGGCGACCGTCAGGGCTGCGACGCTAAGCAGAACTTCCCGCCGATCGGGGCGTGCGGGGAGTCAGTGGCCCTTTGCCGGCGGCCAGTCATCCGGCAGCACAGCGAAGACGTCCACGTCTTGACGTTGCCCCTTCCAGACGCCGTCGGCACGGAGCGTCCCCTCATGAGTGAACCCTGCGCGCCGTGCGACCGCAGCCGAAGCAGCGTTCGCAGACTGAATCGTAAGGAAGACGCGTGCTGCCCCGAGCTCGAACAACCAGCCGGTCATCAGGGTGACGGCGCGTGTCGCAAGACCTCGGCCTCTCGCGCCTGCTGCCAGCCAGTAGCCGAACTGGGCCACGTCCGTCCCTGACCATTGGTCGATGCCACACATTCCGACTGGCTCGCCTGAGACGGCATCGGTGATTGCGAAGGCGGCGCCGGTTGGGTCGCCCTGGACCTCGAACGAACGCCAGCAGCGCTCGATGCGTTCGATGACGGAGATTGCGTCTGCCAACGAGTCGGGCGCAGGGCCGTTGAAGCGCTCGATCGCTGGATCTCTCGACGCTTCAGTCAGGAAGCCCGCATCGGAGCGGCTCCAAGGTCTGAGTAGGACCACATCGTCTGTCAACGTGACGCCCGCTCTCCTCGCGCCGGGCTCCGTGACGCCGATTCGACCTGCCAGCCCAGGATCTGGGTTCCCCGACTCCCCCATGGACGTGACGCTACGACCTTCAACACAGTGACACCCCGCGACGAGCCGATCGGCTCTGCGACCGCCGCTTGGTACCCGCTGCCGCCGTGACGCGCGTTGCATCCCGGCCGAACAGGGTCGTGGTGGCGTTGGCGTTCCAGCGACAAGGGACGAGCCTGTCGCTCGGCTCCTGCGCCCGATCAACCAGACGTGGTGCTCGGCTGGGGCGTCAGGGCACCACCCTCCGCCTCGCTCGTTGCGTCGTTCTGCTCTTGGTAGCTGATGGCGGGGGGGCCTTCGTAGCGGACGGTGACGTGGTCGCCTCGCTGGTGCAGGGGGGCGGCGCTGGCTCGGACCCGCACGACGCTGCCCTCCGCCGTGCGCACGAGGTACACGGTGTCGTGGCCGTAGAACTCCGTGAGCTCCACGGTGGCGTCGCCGCCCGCCGCCAGGTGGAGCTGCTCGGCCCGCAGCAGCACCGTGGCCGGCCCGGTGCCGGCGGTGAGCAGCGGCACCTTGCCCACGGGGGTGGAGGCCAAACCGGCGTGGGCGGTGGCCGCCACGAGGTTGGCGTCGCCCACGAAGCCCGCCACCCAGGGGGTGGCCGGCGCGGCGTAGAGCTCGGCCGGGCTGGCCTGCTGCACGATCTCGCCGTCGGCCATCACGGCCACCTCGTCGCCCAGCACGAAGGCCTCTTCCTGGTCGTGGGTGACGAACACCGAGGTGATGCCGAGCTGCACCAGCAGGTGGTGGATCTCCGTGCGCACCTGCACCCGCAGTGCGGTGTCGAGGTTGGAGAACGGCTCGTCGAGCAGGAGCACGGTGGGCTCGGGAGCGATGGCCCGGGCCAGGGCCACCCGCTGCTGCTGGCCGCCCGACAGCGTGCCCGGCTGCCGCTTGGCCATCCCACCCAGGCCGACCAGCTCCAAGGCAGCTTCGACGCGGCCGCCCGTGCGCTCCTTGCGGGGCAGGCCGTAGCCCACGTTGCCCCCCACGTCGAGGTGCGGGAACAGCGCCCAGTCCTGGAACACCATGCCCACCCGCCGCTTCTCCGGCGGCACGTCGGTGCCGGGACCCACCATCGGTCGGCCCCCGATGGTGACCGTGCCGGCATCAGCCCGCTCGAGGCCGGCGATGGTGCGCAGCAGGGTGGTCTTGCCGCAGCCGCTCGGGCCGAGCAGGGCCACCACCGCGCCCTCGGCCACGTGCAGGTCGACGCCGCGCAGCACCGGCTGACGACCGAACTGCTTGTGGAGGTCGTTGACCTCGATGGCCCCGGGGATGCCGTTCAGCACGCCTATCAGGGTACCGCCAGCCCCCTGCACCCACCCAGGCGGGCGGGCCTCAGCGGTCCTTCTCGCGCAGAACGAGCACCGCCATCGGCAGCGACGACAGCAGCACGAGGGCCAGCGCCGGCAGCGCGGCGCGGGCGAAGAAGGCCTCCGAGGTGGCGCTCCACACCTGGGTGGCGAGGGTGGGGTACCCCGTGGGGGCCAGCAGGAGCGTGGCCGGCAGCTCCTTCATGCAGGTGAGGAAGACCAGGGCGCCGCCCGCCAACAGGCCCGGGCGGGCCATCGGGAGCACCACGCTCACCATGGTGCGCAACGGGCTGCGCCCGAGCAGGCGGGAGGCCTCCTCGAGGCTGGGGCTGATCTGGAGGAGCGACGATCGGATGGCCCCCAGCGCCTGCGGGAGGAAGAGCACGACGTAGGCGAGGGTGAGCAGCCACTGCGTCTGGTAGATGCCTGGCGCCACGCGGGCGCCGAAGAACACCAGCGACAGCGCCACCACCACACCCGGCAGGCTGTGCCCGGCCCAGCAC
>JBPPMN010000219.1:0-8671 GCA_051306055.1 Acidimicrobiales bacterium | reverse complement strand
CTCGCCGGACGCCGGCCGGGTGAAGGTGGCCGAGCGCTACACCAACGCCCTCCACGCGGACCTCGCCATCGTGCACAAGCGCCGCGTCAAGGGCGTGAAGAACACCGTGGAGGCCCACGAGATCGTGGGCGAGGTCGAAGGTCGCACGTGCGTGCTGATCGACGACATGATCGACACGGCCGGCACGCTCTGTGCCGCCGCCGACCTGCTGGCGGCACGCGGCGCGTCCGACATCTACGCGCTGGCCACCCACGGCGTGCTGTCGGGCCCGGCCATCGACCGCTTCAAGAACTCGGTGATCTCCAAGGTGATCATCACCGACACCCTGCCGCTGCCGAGCGAGAAGCAGATCGACAAGATCGAGGTGCTCTCGGTCGCCAAGATCCTGGCCGAGACCATCGACGCCGTCTTCGAGGACAAGAGCGTCAGCGAGATCTTCGACGGCGCCAACCAGAACTGAGCTGACCCACCCCACCCGTTCTGTGGACGGATGTGGCCGGTATGCGGACGAATCCGTCCACAGATCCGGTCAGAGCACGGCAGCCGTGAGCTCGTCGAGCTGGGTGAGGTCGGTCGACGTGGGGACGAGCTGGATCTCGTCGTAGCCGGCGGCCCGGGCGGCCTCCACGTGCGCCCGGATGGCGTCGGGGCCGGCTGACGTGCACGACTTGGCCAGGGCGTCGGCCAGCTCGGGGCCGAACACCCCGAGGTAGTGGCGGGCGTAGACCTGCAGCTGCTCGAGCGGCTCGGGGCCGAGGCCCACCCACCAGCTGGTCATGATGGTGGGCGCCTCGGTGCGGCCGGCGGCCGTCCAGGCGGCGCGGGTGCGCTCGGCTGCGGCGGTGAGCGCCTCGGGCGACGGGTTGAGCTCGAAGTGGTCGATGCCGTCGGCCCACTGGGCGCTGCGGGCGATCGACTTCGGGCCGACGCCGGCGGAGATGATCGGGATGCGGTGGACCGGCGGTGGTCCGACCGCGTCGAGCCCGGAGGCGGGCGGCTCGCCGTCCCAGATCCGGCGGATGCGATCGACCTGCGAGTCGAGCCGCTGCCAGCGCCGCTCGAAGGGGCGGCCCAGCGCCCGGTAGTCCTCGGCCCGGCCGCCCACACCGACGCCGAGCACGGCCCGGCCGCCGGAGAGCACGTCGAGGGTGGCCATCTGCTTGGCCACCCACACCTCGGAGTGCAGCGGCAGCACCACCACCGACGCCGCGATGGTCACCCGCTCGGTCACGGCGGCGGCGGCCGACAGCACCGAGAACATCTCGAGGTTGCGGTAGGCGATGCGCTCACCGAAGCCAAGGGTGTCGTAGCCGTCGGCCTCGATGCGGCGAGACCAGTCGAGCACGGCGGCCCGGTCGAGCCCGTCGAGCATGGCGGGCAGGGCCAGTCCGATCCTCATGGCCGCCGATCCTGCCAGGGCTCCCGGTTCTGTGGACGGATTCGTCCGCATGGCGGCCATATCCGTCCACAGAGCGGGAAGGGAGATCAGGCAGTGATGAGCTCGAGGTCGGCGTCGGTGGGGGAGGTGAGCTGGCCGACGGCTTCGGGGCGCCAGCGCACGAGGGCGACGGTGGCATCGTCGCGCACGTCGCCCTGCTGGAAGTCGAGGGTGGTGCGGGCCAGGCGGCGCAGCACCTCGGCCGGGTGCTCCTCCTCCAGGAACAGCTCGCCCGCCAGGGCCATCGTGCGCTCGAGGCCGAACATCTCACCGGAGGGCGAGCGGCCTTCGTAGACGCCGTCGGAGAGCAGCAGCAGCGCCTCGCCCGGCTCGAGCTGCACGGTGGTGGGCTCGAAGGTGGAGGGGCCGAGGCCGAGCGGGCGACCGGGCTTCACCGGCACCACGGTGGCCACGCCGTCGTTGCGCACCAGCAGCGGCGGCGGGTGGCCGGCGGTGATGACGGTGGCGGTGCCGTCGTCGAGGTCGAGGGTGACCACCAGCGCCGTGGTGAAGCGGGCCTTGCCGAACTGCTCGGCGACGATGGCGTCGGTGCGCTCGAAGGTCTCGGCGGGGGTGAGGCCGCCCCGCCGCCCGTTGCGGAACCCGCCCACCGTGAGGTTGGCCAGCCGGGCCGCCAGCAGGTCGTGGCCCATGGCGTCGAACAGGCCGACCGTGGCGCGCTGGCTGCTCACGGCGTAGTCGAAGGCGTCGCCGGCCACGATGTGGGAGGGCTGCAGCAGGCCCGACACGCACACCTGGGGCGAGCTGAACGTGAGCGGCGGCAGCGTCGACCACCGCATCTCGGCGCCGATCGACACGGGGTGGCGACGCCGGGTGGAGGCGACGACGTCGCCGTAGGTCTCCTTCGACACCAGCACCTCGCCGATCAGGGAGGTGAGGGTGAGCCAGTCGCGGATGGAGGTGGACCCGTCGTCGACCACGCCGAGCACGCCGAGCCGTTCGGCGGAGTCGAGCACGGGGAGCCAGAGGCGCCGGCCGGGGCCCTCGTGGCGCTGGTCGTGGACGGGGGCCTCGTGGCGGAAGGCCCGGCCAGGACCCTCCCCGTCGACGGGGAACGTGCGGGGCTCGTGGCCGGCGGGGCTCAGCTCCCGCAGCTCGACCTGGTCGAGGTCGACCAGCAGCAGGATCAGCTCGTCGGCCGTCACGTGCCGTCGGATGCGGTCGAAGATCATCGCGGTGAGGTCGTCGGGGAACAGTCCGTAGGTCGACTCGAGGATCGCTCGGATCACGGCGTGGACGCCGGCGGAGGGCGGCGCGTCGGGGGCGGGGCGCTCTGGGGCCATGGTCGGTCCTTGCCCAGCCCGCTCGGGCCTCATCCGCTCCGGACGCTGGCTACGGTGCGCCCGTGGACGAGGCCGACGGGCTCTATGCGGTGCCGCCCGAGGAGTTCGTGGCTCTCCGCACCGCGTTGGTGAAGGAGCTGCGGGCCGAGGGCCGACGAGACGACGCGGCGGTGGTGAGCAAGCTGCGCCGGCCCACCCCGGCGGCATGGGCGCTCGACCAGGTGGCCCGCAACGCGCCCGACCTGCTCGACGCCGCGCTGGCTGCCGGCGCGGCGCTGCGGGAGGCCAGCGATGCGGTGGCCGCGGGTGGCTCGGCCGACCTGCGCGCCGCCACCGCGGAGGAGCGGGCCGCCGCCACCGAGGTGGTCCGGGCGGCAGCTGAGCACCTGGGCCAGCGGGCCGACGCCCTGCGCCCAGTGCTGCTGGCCACGCTGCGGGCCGCCGCCCTCGACGACGCCGTGGCCGCCCACCTGCGGCGCGGCACCCTGGCCACCGACGTGGAGCAGCCCGGCTTCGGCTTCGGCACCGACAGCCCCGGTCCCCCGACCCTCACACTCGTCCCGCCACTGGAGCCGTCCGCCCCGAAGCCGAAGCGAGCCAAGCCCGATCCCAAGGCGAAGGCCAAGGGTGGCCCGGCCAAGCCAGCTGACCGGAGGTCGAGCGCCGCTCGGGACGAGCCTGACGAGACGGCGACGAAGCGAAGCCCCAAGGCTGGATCGAAGGCCACCGACGCGAAGACGGCGGCGAAGCCAACGGCCGCCGAGGCGAAGGCAGCCGCCAAGGCCAAGGCCGCTGAGGCGAAGGCCGCGGCCGAGGCCGAGGAGCGGGCCCGGGCGGAGGCGGCGGAGCAGGCGGCCGCCGCGCAGGCCGAGAAGGAGGCGGCGAAGGCCCGGCGGGCCGAGGCACGGGCGCAGCGCAAGGAGCTCGCTGCTCGTCGCGAGCGCGCCGACCGCCTCGAGCGCAGCGCAGCCCGGCTGGCCCGGGAGGCCGACGAAGCCGAGGCAGAGGCGCGCACCGCTCGGGCCGAGGCCGACGAGGCGCGCGCCAAGGCCGCCGCTGCCCGCCAGGAAGCCGACGACCTCGCGGCGTCGGCCGATGCCTGAGCGCGCCGGCGTCATGCGGCGGAGACGCCGGCCCGCCCGGTGCCGACGCGCTGCGAGACCGCCGGCTCGGCCCTCGTCGCAGCCGCCCCGTCCGGTCTGACGACGCCCCGGCGGCCTTGGTGGCATGCCACAAACGCCGGTAGTGTCGCTCGGTCCACCACAACCGAACCACGTTGCGCTCCGGCGCGATCTCAGACGTAGGAGTCATCTGATGGCCGAGATCACCCTCTCCGCTACACCGCGCCCCCCGAAGGGCACCCGCACCGTCCGTCGCCTTCGGGCCGAGGGCAAGGTGCCCGGCGTGCTCTACGGCCTCGGCGCCGACCCGGTGCCGCTGTCCGTCGAGTGGCGTGAGCTGCGCCAGGCGCTCATCACCGAGCAGGGCTTCAACGCCATCATCCACATCGAGGTCGACGGCGAGAAGTCGCCCACCCTGGTGAAGGACATGCAGCGCCACCCGGTGCGTCGCGACATCCTCCACGTCGACTTCATCCGCGTCGACCTCGACAAGACCGTCGAGGTCGAGGTGGGCATCCACCTCGAGGGCGAGGCCGAGCTCGTGAACCGCGAGGGCGGCGTGATCGACCAGGTGCTGCAGTCGCTGTGGATCACGGCCAAGCCGGCCGACATCCCCTCCGGCCTCACCGTCGACATCTCCGGCATGGAGATCGGCGATGCGCTGCGCGTGAGCGACATCACCCTGCCCGCCGGCGTCACCACCCACGTCGATCCCGAGGACGCGGTCGTCACCGCCAACCGCGGCGTCTCCGAGGAAGAGCTCGAGGCAGCCGAGGCCGAGGTGGCCGGCGATGTCGACGAGGCCGGCGATGTCGAGGTCGAGGGCGAGGCCGAGGGCGATGCCGAGGCCAGCGACGGCGACGACAGCGGCGACGCCGACGGTGGCGACGAGGGCTGAGGCCCTGGTCTCCGGTCGATGCCTGCTGGTCCCATGCAGGGAGCGTGCGCCCGCGTGGCCCGCTCCCTGCTCGGGCCCGGCCGGTGCCCCGCTCCAGTCTGTGAAGGAAAGGCGCGCTCTTGGCGCGTGTTCCCTGCACAGACGCGGGCCGACGGACGACGGGGCGGCGTCAGTGCAGGAAAGGCGCGCTGTCGTCGCGGGTTCCCTGCACAGACTCGGCTCCGGCCGGATGAGCGCGAGGTGAGGTAGGTGTTCCGACGACGGGGCGGCGAGCAGCCCGAGCGGCGCGGCACCCCGGCCGACCTGCTGGTGGTGGGCCTGGCCAACCCGGGCCCGGAGTACGTCGGGACGCGCCACAACGTGGGCGAGGAGGTGGTGGCCATCCTGGCCATGCGCCACGGCGGCGCGCTGCGCAAGGCCAAGGAGCGGGCCATGGCCGACGAGGTCAACGTCGGCGGCAAGCGCCTCGCGCTGGCCGTGCCCATGACCTACATGAACCTGAGCGGCGAGGCGGTGGGCCCGCTGGTGCGACGCCACGGCATCACCGACCCCCACCACCTCGTGATCGTGCACGACGAGCTCGACCTGCCGGTGGGGCGCATGAAGCTGAAGCTGGGCGGCGGGCTGGCCGGCAACAACGGCCTGAAGTCGGTGAAGGCCCACCTCCACACCGACGACTTCGCCCGCATCCGCATCGGGATCGGCAAGCCGCCCGGCAGCCGCCAAGGCGCCGACCACGTGCTCAAGCGGCCCAGCAAGGCCGACCGGGCCGAGCTCGACATCGTGGTGCAGGAGGCCGCCGACGCCGTGGAGATGATCCTGGCCGAAGGCTTCCAGGCCGCCATGAACCGCTACAACACCCGCCCCGACCCCGCCTGAACCCGGCGCGGCGGGAGCGGGCCCACGCATCCGCGCTGTGAGCACATCATCGCCTGCTGTTAGCATGGATGTGTGAGCACGGATCTTGATGAGCAGGTGCGGGCGGCGCGGGTGCGACGCCACGGGTCCCCGCCGCCAGGGCCGCCCGATGATCGCACGGTGCAGCTTGCGGTACGCCTGCCCGAAGCGCTGCGCCAGCAGGTGCACCGGGCGGCGGCGGCCTCCGGCAAGGCCAGCACCCAGGAGTGGCTGCAGGAGGTGATCGAGATAGCGATCGCCGACGTGCTCGATCCGCAGCGTCGTGTGGCTGCCGTCATGCGGGAGACGCTGTTGAGCAGCCTGGCCGACCAGATCGACGCTGGTGCCTACGACGCCTTCCTCGCCGAGCTGGCCAAGGAAGATCCTGATCTGGCGTGATCACCGTCATCGACGACGTCCTCGTGCAGCAGATGATGCTCGGTCGACGGATCGACGTGGACGGACCGATCACCACCACGTCGCACTGGTGGTGGCGGTTGGCCGTGGCTGTGCGGCGAGGCGCTGGTGGGGCCCTCTCCGGTCCGGCGCTCGCGCTGCCCGAACCGGCCCGCGTCGCACTCGCCAGCACGATCGACCGGCTCGATGCCGCCCTCGACATCACCGACTTCCGAGAGGTCCTTCCGGTGGCCGCAGCGGTGGCGGCCGCCCACCGGGTGAACCTCCTCGCCGCCGAGGCGCTGGCCGTGTGCCTGGTCGACGATGCCGATCTGGTGGTCGGCACCCACAGCCCGCCGCTGGCACGAGCAGCCGAAGCGCTCGGGGTCTCGTATCGGGTTGCGGAGCGAGCGCGCTAGATCGGGTGGGCCTCGAGGTGGCTGAGGATGAGGCGGGTGGTGGTGTCGGCGGCCGTCTCGGGGATCCAGTGGCCCACGTCGGGGAGCACCTCGTAGGTGTAGGGGCCGGTGACGTGGCGGCCGGTGAGGTCGGCCGCGGCGCGGGTGAGGGCGAAGTCCTGGCCGCCGTACACGTAGAGCGTGGGCACGGTGACGGGCTGCATCGCCTCCTTCGGTGAGCCGAAGGGCAGCGCCCGGTACCAGTTGACGGCGCCCCGGGCCCCGCCGGTGCGCAGCAGCTCCACCGACTCGGCCGCGGCGTCGGCGGGGAGGCCGCTGTCGATCAGGCGCTTGCGCACCCGATCCGCCATGCGGCGGCTGCCGAGGACGAGCTCGGGGAGCTTGGGCAGCTGCAGGGCGAGCATGTACCAGGAGTGCAGCGCCTGGGTGCTGCGCACCATCGACGCCACCATGGCCCGCGGGTGGGGCGTGGACAGCGAGGTGACGGTGGCCACCCGGTCGGGGTGCGAGCCGGCCAGGCCCCAGGCCACCGCGCCGCCCCAGTCGTGGCCCACCACGTGGAACCGCTCGGCGCCGGCCGTGTCGGCCAGGGCGAGGATGTCGCCCACGAGGAGCGGCAGCGCGTAGTCGCGCCGCCGGGTGGGGCGGGCGGCGGGGGAGTAGCCCCGCTGGTCGGGGGCCAGCACCCGGTAGCCGGCTTCGACCAGGCCGGGGGTGACGTGGCGCCAGCTGGTGCGGGTCTGCGGGAAGCCGTGGAGCAGCACGACGGGCTCGCCGTCGCCGCCGCTGTCGTCGACATCGAAGCTGAAGCCGTCGTTCTGGAACGTGTGGAGAGCGACCATGGCGCCCGTTCTAGCCAACCGCTCCCGTCGCTACCTCACGCGCCCCAGCTGCGGCGCAGGCCGCGCAGCGATCGGGCGGCCCGCTCCGCCACGTCGAACGCCGTGGCGGACGGGGCGGCACCGGCCGCGGCTCGGGCGCCTGGCACGGCAGCCGGTGCCGCCGTGGGGCTGAGCGCCTCCACGATGTCGGCGACGGCGGCGTCGAGGGCGACGGGCAGCACCCGGGCGATGGCGTCTTCGACCAGCCCGGGCAGCAGCTGCTCGATGGAGTGGTCGACGGCGAGCGTGATGGCGTCGACGACGGCGGGGTCGAGCTCCACCGGCGGCGCCACGGCAGCCCCCCCGAGGCGCGGCGCCCGTGAGGCCACCCGGCGCATCGGCTCGACGACCTGGCGCTCCACGTGCTCGCCGAGCATGGCGGCCAGCTCTTCCTGCAGCGACCCGACGTGGTCGTCGCGTGGATCGGATGTGTGCGCTGACATGTGGTCCCTCCCAGCCCGGGTGCTCCGGTAGCGGCGAGCACCGCCCGGTTCGCCCTGGTACCGCCCAGATCCACGAGTCTTGCCGACATCGCCCGGCTGCGCCATGCGTCGGCGTCGAGGGAGGGAGGTCCGCTCTACGTCAGCCCGTTCAGCAGACCCACGAGATGGCGCTGAACCCGATGTACTGGTTTCCGCCGCCGGCGATGGGGCCGTTCTCGTAGAGCATCGAGAAGGAGCTGATCGGCCCGGGGTGGGACAGCAGCAGGTTGCCGTCGTTGCTGAAGTCGCTGACGTTTTCGTTGTTGCGTCGGTTCCGGAACCGGTCGCCGGGGGTGCCATTTCCAGTGACCCGGCTTCCGGTCGGGATGCTGTAGCCGAAGCCTGGTGTGAGGATCGTGAGCCGATCGCTCCACGATCCCGACACGTTGTCGATGTCGGTGACCAGGAACGACACGCTGCTCACGGCGGGGCTGAACGCGATCGTGATGGTCTGGCTACGGCCGACGGCATTGGGAACCATCTCGAGCCGGAGGTAGGGCTGGTTCAGGCTGCCCGACGGCCCCTGCGTGACCGTGCGGTTGTCGATGAGGGTGGTCCCCGGAGCGGCGACGGCGCCGACGGAGACGGTGACTCCGTCGATCACTGCCGAATCGAAGACCTGGCCCAGCGGCTGGTCGTTCCAGTCGAGCACGCCCGCAAGTCCGGGGAGGCACACCTCGCCAGACGGTGACGACTGCGCTGACGCCACGCTGTGGAACGACGGTGCGGCCCAGAGGGCGGCGCCGCCCACCGCCATGCGGCGAAGGAGCGCGCGTCGATCGAGGGTCCCCGGCTGGTCCTGGCGCATTCGCCCGCCTCTGCTGTGAAGGGTGAT
>JBPPMN010000326.1:0-10514 GCA_051306055.1 Acidimicrobiales bacterium | reverse complement strand
CGAGGGCGAGGTGGACGAGGTCGTCGATGGCGTTCTCGTCGGCCTGGATGCTGGCGGCGTCGACCTGCCAGGTGCCGTCGGGGGCCTGGCCGAAGACGGGGCGCAGGGAGCAGCGGGGCCCGAACACGGTGACCTTCGCCCGGCGCGACGCCTGCCACGACGCGGCGACGGCGAGCACCTTCTCCACCGATCGGTCGCCGTCGAGCACGTCGAGGGCGGCCAGGGCCAGCTTCGCGTCTCGGTGCACCTGGGTGAGCCAGGGCTCCGCTTCGTCCTCGAGGCCGGGGGCGGTGCAGACCGAGGCGTCGGTGAACAGGATGCGGGCCGGGCGGAGGTCGCCGCCGGCCGCGGCGGACACGGCGCGGCGGGCGGCATCGGTGCCGCAGGCGGAGGCGAAGGCCAGCCAGCCGAGGTCGGCGGCGGTCTCCCGCCACGCCGCCTGGGGATCGTCGCCGCGCAGGAAGGCGGCGATCGACGCGAGCGGGAGCCGGTTGGCGTGCGGCTGCACCATCGGGTTGGCCAGGTAGCCGTCGCACACGTCGGGCAGACCGGGCTCGCGACCCTCGAGCGGGCCCAGGAAGAGGCGGTCGCCCATCATGGCGTCGTTGACCGGCACGTTGTCCCACAGCAGCGGTGGGCGTCCGCCCAGGCTGTCGGCCCGGGTCCGCGCCTCGGTCACCGTGATCGCGTCGTTCACCACCGCCCGGCCGGTCCAGGCGATGGGGACGTCGGGGGGCACCCCGGCCGCTAGCTCGTCGAGGTGGGGAGAGGAGCGCAGGCCGACGTACTCGGTGGGCACCAGGGCCAGGCGGGCCCGGTCGCCCAGGTGGTCTCGCAGCCAGGTGGTGACGCGAGCGTGGGCCGCTCCCTGCGGACCGCCGCCGAAGGGGATGTCGTCGAGGGCCAGCACCACCCAACGGGCGCCCACGGCCACGATCTGGTCGACCTTGGCGGCCAGGGCGGCGCGGTCGTCGGCGTCGTCGTAGTCCATCGACAGGCCAGGGGAGAGGGCGAAGCCGAGGGCCAGCACCCCCTCTTCGGCGAAGCCCTCGAACCCGGCGACCTCCTCGGAGGTGTAGGGCTCGGCCCACCGCTCCCGGTGCTTCGGGTCGTCCTTGGGGGCGTAGACGTAGTCGGTCATCCCCCGCTCGGCGCACCACCGGGCCAGCGCCAGACGGTCGGTCCACGACCACGGAGGGCCGTAGAAGCCCTCGATCAGGCCGACGGGGCCGGTGGGGAGTCCAGGAGGCACGGGCCGCTACCGTACGCCCCCATGCCCACCCTCTCCGAGGCCGACTCCAAGCGGCTCCTGGCCGGCTACGGCGTGACCTTCCCCGACGAGCACCAGGTCGACACCGCCGAGGCCGCGGTGGAGGCCGCAGCAGCCATCGGCCACCCCGTGGTGCTGAAGCTGGGCGGCGACGCCATCGCCCACAAGACCGAGCGGGGCCTGGTGCGGCTGGGCCTGGGCGACGACGCCGCCGTGGGGGAGGCGGCCGACGCGCTCCTGGCCGCCGCCACCGCCGACGACGGTGAGGTGCACCTCCTCGTGGCGCCGATGCTGAAGGGCAACCGGGAGCTGATCGCAGGGCTCCACCACGATGAGCAGTTCGGCATGACCGTCATGCTCGGCGTGGGCGGGATCCTGGCCGAGGCGGTGGCCGACGTGGCCTTCCGGCTCGTGCCCGTGAACCGCCTGGAGGCCAGCGAGATGATCGACGACCTGGCCACGCAGCGTCTGCTCGGCGACTTCCGTGGCGAGCCGGCCGTCGACCGCGAGGCGCTGATCGATGTGATCGTGGGCCTCTCCGACGCCGCCGAGGCCGAGACGGCGCTGCGCAGCGCGGATCTCAACCCGCTCATCGTGGTCGACGGGCGCCCGATCGCCGTCGACGCCCTGGTGGAGGTGGCGTGATGGCCGTGCGATCGGGCTTCGACGCCCTGTTCGACCCCCAGGGGGTGCTGGTGGCGGGCGTGTCGACCCACCCCGGGAAGTTCGGGTTCGTCTCGCTCCACAACATCCTGGCCTCCGGGTACGAGGGCCGGATCTTCGGGACCAGCCGCGAGGCCGGCGAGGTGCTCGGCGTGGAGATCGTCGACTCCATCGACGCGCTGCCCGACGGCGCCATCGACCTCGTCTTCGTCTGCACCCCGGCGGCCGCCAACCCTGACCTGCTGCGGGCCTGCGCCAAGAAGGGCATCCGGGCAGCCTTCATCGCCTCGGCGGGCTACGGCGAGGCGGGCGACGACGGCGAGCGACTCCAGGCCGAGCTGGTGGCCCTGGCCGACGAGCTCGGGATGCTGGTGGCCGGCCCCAACGGCCAGGGCGTGGTGTCCACCCCGGCGAAGCTGTGCGCGCAGATCGTGGCCCCCTACCCGCCGGCGGGTCGCATCGGGATCGCGTCGCAGAGCGGCAACTTCATCTCGTCGTTCATGAACTACGCGGTGCAGACCGGTGTGGGCGTGTCGCGGGCGGTGAGCGCCGGCAACGCCGCCGCGGTGACCATCCCCGACTACCTCGACTTCTACGCAGAGGACCCGGCCACCGAGGTGGCCCTGGCCTACGTGGAGGGCGTGCCCGACGGCCGCACCTTCTTCGAGCGCACCCGGGCCGTGGCCGCCCGCCAGCCGCTGGTGCTCGTGAAGGGCGGCGCCACCGCCGGTGGTCAGCGAGCGGCGGCCTCCCACACCGGATCCCTGGCCTCCGACGACCGCGTCTTCGACGGCATGTGCCGCCAGGCCGGCATCACCCGCGCCGCCACCATCGAGGAGGCCTTCGAGACGGCGGCCACCTTCGCCACCCAGCCGCTGCCGAGAGGCCCACGCACCGTGGTGCTCACCACCGCCGGCGGGTGGGGGGTGGTCACGGCCGATGCGATCACCCGCTCCTCGCTGGAGCTCACACCTCTGCCCGACGACCTCCGCGCCGCCCTCGACGCCAAGCTCCCGCCTCGCTGGAGCCGCAACAACCCGGTCGACCTCGCCGGCGCCGAGACCCGCGACACCATCCCCGAGGTGATCGACCTCATCGTGGGCCACCCCGACGTCGACGCCGTCCTGTACCTCGGCCTCGGGATCCAGTCGAACCAGGCGGCGCTGATGCGGGCTGGCCGCTTCTACCCCGACCACGGCCTCGAGCGGATCGTCGACTACCACGAGCGCCAGGACACGCGCTTCGCCCAGGCGGCCGCCGAGGCATCCGAGCGCTACGACAAGCCGGTGCTCACCGCCACCGAGCTGGCCGTCACCCACCCCGACAACGCCGGCCCCGTGGCCGTGCGGGCCAGCGGACGGCTCTGCTACGCCACGGCCAACCGCGCCGTCACCGCCCTCGACCACCTCTGGCGGCGGGCCCGCCACCAGCAGGCCCGTCAGTCCTGACCACGGCGACGACCAGGTCCGGGCGCCGGCGCTGGTGGCAGGTCGCCGTCCCGGCCACGCTCCTCGTGGGAGCCGTCGCGGCCGGCGGCGTGGTGTGGCGCACCGAGGCATCGGCCCCCGGCCCGGCCGAGGGCACGACCCCCGGCCAGCCCCAGCTGGCCACCCCTGTGCTGTCGGTGCGGCGCCTGCCGACCGTGGTGGCGGCGCCCATCGCGGAGCGGCGACTGCGCCTCGACCTGGAGGCGTGGGCGGCACAGGCTCCTGGCGACAGCTGTGCGGTGGTGCGCAACGACGAGAGCGTGGTGTTCGAGCAGCGACCCGACGACGCGCTGGTCCCGGCCTCCACCACCAAGCTGCTCACGGCCACCGCCGTGCTGCTCCAGCTGGGCCCCGACGAGCGGCTGACCACCCGGGTGGTGGCCACCGCGCCGGTCGTCGACGGGGTGGTGCCCGGCGACCTCGTGCTGGTCGGGGGTGGGGACCCGCTCCTCGCCACCGCCGACTACATGGCCCGCTTTCGGAACCAGCCCCAGACCTTCACCGACCTCGACGCGCTGGCCGCCAGCGTGGAAGCGGCCGGCGTGCGTCGCGTCGAGGGGGCGGTGGTGGGCGACGAGACGCGCTACGACCAGGAGCGCTACGTGGCGGGCTGGCCCGTTCGCTACCTCAACCAGAACGTGATCGGCCCGCTCTCGGCGCTGGCCGTCAACGACGGCTTCGCCGCCTACCCCACGCCGGGTGCCACCGACGTGCCCCTGGAGCCGGCCGACCATCCCGCCGTCAACGCCGCTGCGGTGCTCACCCGCCTGCTCGTGGCGCGGGGGATCGAGGTGGTCGGTGAGCCCCGGGCCGGAGCGGCCCCCGCCGAGTTCCAGGAGCTGGCCGCCATCGAGTCGCCGCCGATGGCACAGGTGCTGGCCCAGCTCCTCACCGAGAGCGACAACAGCACGGGTGAGCTCCTCCTGAAGGAGCTCGGGGCCCGGGCGGGCGCCGGCACCACCGCAGCGGGGCGGGAGCGGGCCCGAGCGCTGCTCGACCTGGCCGAGATCGACGTCGGCGGGGCGGTGGTGGCGGACGGCTCGGGCCTGTCCCTCGACAACCGGGCGTCCTGCTCCCTGTTGGTCGACCTCCTGGAACGCCCCGATACCGGGCCCGTCCTCGACGCCGGCCTGGCGGTGGCGGGGGAGTCGGGCACGCTCTCCCGGCGGTTCTCGGGCACCGACCTCGAAGGGCGGCTTCGGGGCAAGACCGGCTCCCTCAACACCGTGACCGCGCTGGCGGGCGTGGTGCAGGACGACGACCCGCCGCTCACCTTCGCCTACGTGGTCAACGCCCCGCCTCCCGGGCCCGTCCCGGAGGGGGTCGCGGCATCTCAGCAGGCCCTGGGTGAGATCCTGCTGGCCTGGCCGCGCGTGCCCGACTCGACGGTGCTCGGCCCGATGCCCGCAGGAGGTCGCTGACGTGCTGCTGCCCATGTTCCCCCTCGGCTCGGTGCTGGTGCCCTCCGCGGGCCTGCCGCTGCACGTGTTCGAGCCCCGGTACCGGGCGCTGGTGCGCGACTGCCTGGCCGGCGCTGAGGAGTTCGGCGTGGTGCTCATCGAGCGGGGCAGCGAGGTGGGCGGGGGCGACGTGCGAGCCGACATCGGCACGGTGGCCCGCATCGTGGAGGCGCAGGAGCTGCCCGACGGGCGCTGGGCCGTGGCGGCCGTGGGCACCCAGCGCCTCCGGGTGCGCTCGTGGCTGACCGATGACCCCTATCCCAAGGCCGAGGTGGAGCCCTGGCCCGACCCCGAGCCCGGCCCCGACCATGCCGACGCGCTGCAGGAGGTGCTGCGCCTGCTGCGCCAGGCGCTGGCCCTGGCCGCGGAGGCCGGTGATCCGGCCGCTCCGGCCACCATCGACCTCGCCGACGACCCGGTGCTGTGCGGGTACCAGGCGGCCGCGGTGGCGCCCATCGGGCCGCTCGACCAGCAGCGGCTGCTGGCCTCCGAGACCCCCGATGTTCGGATCGCGACCTTGGCGGGCATGCTGCGAGATGAGATCGACGTGCTCAACCTCCGCCTGGGGGGTCCGACGACAGAGGTGTAGGGTCATCCGACCGTGAACAGCCAACACGACGCCCAGAAGTCCATTCCCGAGGTGGTCGGCGAGCTCAAGGAGCTGGCCACCGCCTACGCCAAGCAGGAGACCATCGACCCCCTCAAGGGGCTGGGTCGGTTTCTCGGCTGGGGCGTCGGGGGAGCGATCGTGCTGGGCATCGGGGTGGTGCTGCTGATGCTGGCCGGCCTTCGGGCCCTCCAGACGCAGACCGACACCGCCTTCACGGGGAGCCTCTCGTGGCTGCCCTACCTGATCACGGTGGTGGTTGGCCTGGTCCTCATGGGCCTGGCGGTGTGGCGGATCAGCCGACGGAAGGGACCAGGACTGTGAGCGCTGTTCGAGCGAGTGATTCCCCGATCCGTCGCAGCGACCTCGAGTCGAAGCTCCGGGAGCTGCAGGGCGAGGTCGACGACACCCGCCAGTCGGCCACCAACACGCTGCTCACCGTCGGCGCCGTCGTGGCCGTCGGCGTGGTGGCGGTGGCCTTCCTGCTGGGCCGGCGCAAGGGCAAGAAGCGCACCACGGTGGTCGAGGTCCGCCGCATCTGATGCTCCTCCGCCTCCTCCAGATGGTGGCCCGCCGCCGCAAGACCAAGGGTTCCGGTGGCATCTGGACCGCGCTCAGCCTTGCGATCTTCCTCCTGCGGCGATACCAGGAGCGCTCCGGGCGCGACGAGGTCGTGCTCCGCGAGGTGCTGCAGCCGGGCGAGTCGCTGCTGATCAGCGACACCGGCCAGCCCCGAGGCTGAGCGTCAGCCACCATGCGGGTACTGCTGCGCAACCCCAAGCGTGAGGTGGAGGTCGACGGTCCCGTGCGCGTCCACGCGCTCCTCGACCGGCTCGAGGTCTCCCGGGAGACGGTGCTGGTGATCGTGGGCGACACGCTCGTGCCCGGCGACGCGCTGCTGGCCGACACCGACGTGGTGGAGATCCGCCCCGTGATCTCCGGCGGCGCCACGTGAAGTGCACCGTCTGCAAGGGCCCCGCCGTGATCGACGTGCGCCGCCACAACGCCAACTTCTGTGCTGAGCACTTCCTCCGGCTGTGCCGCGACCAGGTGGCCCGTGCCATCAAGGACTTCGACATGCTGCGGCCCGACGAGCGAGCGCTGGTGGCCGTGTCGGGCGGCAAGGACTCCCTCGCCGTCTGGGACATCCTCCTCGAGCTGGGCTACCAGGCTGATGGCCTCTACCTCGGTCTGGGCATCGGCGACTACAGCGACGCGTCGGGCGAGATGGCGAGGGCCTTCGCCCGCGAGCGGGGCCTCCACCTCGTCGAGGTCGACCTCCCGCGCGATCACGGCTTCGACGTCCCCACCGGTGCGAAGGCGGCCCGCCGGGTGCCGTGCTCCGCCTGTGGGCTCTCGAAGCGCCACCTCTTCGACGACGCCGCCCGAACAGGCGGCTACGACGTCGTGGTCACCGGCCACAACCTCGACGACGAGGCGGCGGTGCTGTTCGGCAACGTGCTCCACTGGCAGACCGACTACCTCGGCCGCCAGCTGCCCGTGCTCCCGGCCCGCAACGGCTTCCCCCGCAAGGTGAAGCCGCTGGTGCGCCTGGCGGAGCGCGAGATGGCCGCCTACTGCGTCCTGCGGGGCATCGACTACATCGTGGAGGAGTGCCCGATGGCCGACGGCAACAAGCACCTCGGCTACAAGGAGGCGCTCAACGTGATCGAGGAGCGCTCACCGGGCACGAAGCACGACTTCTACTTCCAGTTCCTCGCACGGGTGTCCGAGCGCTTCACGCCCGAGGCCGAGGTCGAGCAGGGCGAGCTGAGGGCCTGCGACCGCTGCGGGGCCCCCACCCCGGGCGAGGTGTGCGCCTTCTGCCGCCTGGTGGAGCGCGCCACCGCCGCGGTGCCCGTGGAGCTCGGACGGCGACGGTGAGCCGGCCCTTCCGGGCGGCTGAGCAGGTGCTGCTCATCGACGTCAAGAAGCGCCGGTACCTGATCACCCTGGCCGACGGCAAGGAGTTCCACTCCCACTCCGGCACGGTGGGCCACGACGCCATCATCGGCGCGCCTGAGGGCACCACCTTCCGCTCGAGCCACGGGATGAACTACATCGCCATCCGGCCCACCTTGTCGGAGTTCGTGCTGAAGATGCCTCGCGGGGCGCAGGTGATCTACCCGAAGGACCTCGGCCCCCTGCTGCTGCTGGCCGACATCTTCCCCGGAGCCCGGGTGCTGGAGTCGGGCATCGGCTCGGGCGCGCTGTCGATGACCATGCTGCGGGCGGGCGCTGACATCATCGGCTACGAGCTCCGCGAAGACTTCGCCGCCCGGGCGGTCAAGAACGTCGCCGGCTTCCTCGGCGACGAGGTGCTGAGCCGCTATCGGGTCGAGCTGCGCGACTGCTACGACGGCATCGCCGAGACCGAGCTCGATCGGGTGGTCCTCGACCTGCCCGAGCCGTGGCGGGTCGTGCCCCACGCCGCCCAGGCCCTGCTGCCGGGCGGCATCTTCGTGGCCTACACGCCCACCATCATCCAGTCGGTGCAGCTCCGGGAGGCGCTCGACGACAGCCCGTTCGGCATGGCCGAGACGCTCGAGGTCCTCCATCGCGGCTGGCACATCGAAGGGCAGTCGGTGCGCCCCGATCACCGGATGGTCGCCCACACCGGCTTCCTCACCCACGCCCGACTCCTGGGGGGCCTTCCCTGAACACGCTCGACCTCCTCCTCGTCGCCTCGGCGGTCGGGGCTGCGGTGGGCGGCTACCGGTTGGGGCTCGTCGCCCGGGTCACGTCCTGGATCGGGATGGGCCTGGGCGTCGTGGTCGGCGCCCGCGTGCTGCCGCCGCTGCTGCGCTCGCTCGAAGACGCGGGCTCGGCGCAGCTCCTCTTCGTCACCCTCGGGATCCTGTTCGGCATGGCCTTCATCGGGCAGGCCATCGGTCTGCTGCTGGGCAGCCGCCTGCAGGCCAACCTGCCCCACGACAGCGTGCGGTCGGCCGACCGGACCGCCGGTGCGGTGGCCGGCGTGGTGGGCGTGCTGGTGGCCGTGTGGATCCTGCTGCCCCTCATGGCCGACGTGCCGGGCTGGTTCGCGTCCCAGGCCCGCACCTCCACCGTGGCCGCATGGGTCGACGAGCGCTTCCCGGAGCCGCCCAACACGGTCGACACGCTGCGGCGCCTGGTGGGCGACGACCAGTTCCCCCGCGTGTTCGACGCCCTCCAGGCGGCGCCCGACCTCGGTCCGCCTCCGGCCTCGTCGAACATCCCGCAACCGGTCGTCGACGCCGTGGTGCAGTCGACGGTGAAGGTGGAGGGGGTGGCCTGCCGCCGGATCCAGGAGGGCAGCGGCTTCGTCGTGGGCGAGGGCCTGGTCGTGACCAACGCCCACGTGGTGGCCGGTGAGCCCGAGACCCTCGTGCAGCGCAGCGACGGCAGCCAGGTGCGGGCCACGGTGGTGGCCTTCGACCCGAACCGCGATCTCGCCGTGCTCAGCGCCCCGGATCTGGCTCGTCCCGCCCTGGTCCGCAGCTCCGCCGAGGAGGGCGACGTGGGGGCGGTGTTCGGTCATCCCGGCGGGGGTCCCCTCCGCGCCGCACCGTTCGAGGTGGGCCGAGAGGTTCGGGCCACGGGCACCGACATCTACGACCAGAACCGCATCGAGCGCCAGGTGCTGGTGCTGTCGGCGGCGCTGGTGCCGGGCGACTCCGGCGGGGCGCTGGTGAACCCCGATGGCGCCGTGGTGGGCGTGGCCTTCGCCATCGCCCCCGACCGACCGGGCGTGGCCTATGCCCTCGACCTGGAGGAGCTCGACGCCGTGCTGGCCGGCGACCTCTCCCGGCCCGTCGACACCGGGCCCTGCCTGCAGTGAGGCGCGCACCGCTCAGGTGACCCTGGCGACTAGGCCAGGCTGAGCATGGTGATCGAGATCACCAGCGTCATGGCGCCCACCAGGTCGACGGTGGAGCTCACCAGCGGGATGCCGTAGGTGTCGGGATCGATGCCCAGCCGCACCGCGGCGATGGTGCCGTAGTAGGCGATGGCCACCACCACGGCCATGGCGGCCACCCCGCCGAGCACCGAGACGCCGATCAGCTGCGCGATGCCTGGCGACGGCTGCCCGAGGAGGCCGGCCACCACGTGGGCGCCCGCGCCGTTGGCGACGAACACGGGGATCCCCAGCCCGGCGATGAAGCCGAGGTTCCGGCGGGCGGCCCGCGACGGCACGGCTGTGGGGGCGACGAGACCGAGGTGCAGCTGGCTCGACAGGCGACCCGACAGGATCCCGCCCAGGGCGCCGGAGCTCGACAGGTGGGCGGGCACCAGGATGAGCAGGGCCGGCAGGGCCTCGAAGGTGAGGAGGCGCTGCTCGAGCGCGACGCCGGCCAGGCTGCTCACGATGCCGGCGTAGAGCAGGACCGGGATCGAGGTGCGCACGATCTGGCGGACCTGGGGGAGGGCGGAGGCGAGACCGGCCGCGAGGACGGCCACGGCCCCGACGGCCAGGAGCCAGCCGAGCCCCGACGTCACGAGCCCGAAGCCGAGGAGGCCGGTGGCCAGCCAGAGGGCGGGCAGGGTGAGCACGTCGCCGAGGGTGGACACGAGCGGCGCGGTCACGTTGTCGAGATCCCACCCGAAGCGCACCGCTCCGGCGGCCAGGCCCAGCGTGGCGGCCAGGACGGGCAGCGAGGCGACGGCGCCGCCCCCCACCGAGATCAGTGCCAGGTCGGCCAGCCCGATGGTGGGACCCAGCCCGAGGCCGATCGAGGCGGCGGCCACGACCAGCACCAGCACCAGCGACATGCCCAACGTGAGGGCGGTGGCGGCCAGCACGTTCTGGCCGAGGAGGGTGGAGCTGCGCAGGCGCAGCTGGAGCTCTCCGGCGTGGATGGCGGTGGACACGCGGTTGCCCAGAGCGCCGAACACGTTGCCGCGCAGGCCGATGGCGGCCGGCACCAGCACCAGGAGGCCCGGGTAGCGGGCGAAGGTGCCGGTGAGCGAGCCCAGGACAGCGCCGGCGGCCAGGCTGGTCGACGAGTTCAGCGCAAGGGCGACGAGCCCCTGGCGCGCGTCAGGAC
>JBPPMN010000323.1:0-6316 GCA_051306055.1 Acidimicrobiales bacterium | reverse complement strand
GGGATGGCGTCGATCGGGTCGCGCACGAGCATCGGTGCGGGCGGAGCCACCAGCACGCGAGCGACGAGTCCGGCCGGCGCCGCCATCGACGACACCACGGCGCCCCACGAGTAGCCCAGCAGGACCACGCGGCCCACGCCGCAACCGTCGGCCAGCGCGGCCGCCGCTCCTTCGAGCTGCTCCACGGCCGGAGCGAAGGCCGGGTCGGGCAGATCGAGCCGCAGCGCCGCCACGCCCTGGGTGGCCAGCCGCTCGGCCAGCGCCACCACCAGCGGGTGGTGGCGGTCGCCGCCCATGCCGGGATGCGGGTGCAGCACGGTGGCCACCGCGTTGACCGGGCCGTCGGGCTGCTCGACGTCGCTGAGGTCGTGGCTCACGGGGCGGGAACCTATCGTGGGCACCATGACCGCAGCCGAGGCCCGGGAGAAGCTCCCCATCAAGATGCTCAACGACCGCATCCTGGTGAACCTCTCCATCGAGGGCGAGCGGCGCAGCTCCGGCGGCATCCTCATCCCGGCCACGGCCGAGATGAAGAAGCGGCTCGTGTGGGGCGAGGTAATGGCTGCGGGCCCCAACGTCCGCACCATGGAGAGCGGCGACCAGGTGCTCTTCAGCCCCGAGGACCGCTACGAGGTGGAGGTGCGGGGCGACGACTACATCATCCTGCGGGAGCGCGATGTGCACGCAGTGGCCGCCGAGCGGCTGCAGGAGTCGAGCACCGGTCTGTACCTCTGACCACGCCCCTGCTCAGCCGTCGAGGCGCACCCACGCGGCCTTGAGGTAGGGCGGGTCGCCGGGGCCGCTGCGGTGGTCGAGGGGCAGGGTGCGGGTCTCGACCGAGCCCGTCCTCTCGGCGCCGGCCAGTCCGTGCTCGACCTGTTCCAGGAAGGCCATCCAGGTCATCCGACGCAGGTTGGTGGAGACGAGCAGCAGGCCGCCGGGGGCGACGAGGCGGGCACTGCGGGTCACCAGGTCGTGGAGATCCCGGTCGACCACCCACCGGCGCCCGCCTCGCTTGCGGGGGGTGCTGGAGCTGGGCGGGTCGACCAGCACCACGTCGAACGTGCGGCCCTTCTTGGCGAAGCGCTCCAGCCACTCCATCGCGTCGCCGTACACGAAGTCGTGGTCAGCCGGTTCGAGCCCGTTGGCCCGCAGGTTCTCGGCCGCCCAGTCGAGGTAGTGGCGGCTGAGGTCGAGGGTGAGCGTCTCGGCTCCCGCCTGGGCGGCGGCCACCGACAGCGACCCGGTGTGGGCGAAGGCGTTGAGCACGGTGCGACCGGCCAGGTCCGCGCCCAGCAGGTGCTGACGGGTGTCGCGCTGATCGAGGAAGAGGCCGCTCGACGTGGTGCTGGCCTGGAGGTCGATCACGTAGCGGGCGCCGAGCTCGATCACCTCGAAGCGATCGGCAGCAGTGCCCGACACCAGGCGGGGGAGGGCGCCGCCGCCTCCTCGCGGGCGGTGCTGGTGGTAGATGGCCCGCAGCGGCAGGGTGGCGTGGAGGGCATCGAGCCAGGCGACGGGCACGGTGTGCTCCGGTCCGTCGCCGTAGGTGACCACCAGCGCCACCTCGCCCAGCCGCTCGATGCGGGTGTGGGGGAAGCCGTCGTGGTGGCGGTCGGCCCACACATAGGCGTTGGTCACCTCGGGGTCGAAGAGGGTCGCCCGTGCTTCGTGGGCCACCGCCGCCAGCAGGGCCGGTTCCACGAAGTCGCTGGTCGAGGCAGCCTCGAGCGCCCGGGCGAAGCTGGGAGGTCGGTCGGCGGTGAGCTCGAGCGAGCCGCCCGTGGGGTGCTCCAGGCCGAAGCCGGCGGCGTGCAGGAAGAGGCGGGCGGCGTCCGTGCCGTGGTGGGCGTCGTCGCCCAGCACCGGCATGCCGAGGGCGGTGGCGTGCACCCGGACCTGGTGGGTGCGGCCGGAGTGGGGACGGGCCTCGTGCCTCTCGGCGGCAGCACCGGTCGCGACGCGCTCGAAGTCGGTGGCCGCCTCGGCGTCGTCGACCGGGACGTGGCACGACCGGGAGGCGGGGCGGCGGTCGTCGCGCTCCACGAGGAGGTCGTAGCGCTTGGCGACGGTGCGCTCGGTGAGCTGGGCGGTGAGCGAGCGGTTGGCGTCGGTCGACTTCCCGAACACCAGGATCCCCGACGTGCCCTTGTCGAGCCGGTGCAGCACCGAGAGCCGATCGTGCGGACGCTGGCGCTGCACCCACTCGTACATGCCCTCCTGCGCGTGCTCGTCGGCCCGATGGGTGGTGACGCCGGCGGGCTTGGCCACCGCCAGCAGGTGCTCGTCCTCATGGCGCACCCAGGGCTCGTTCACCGGGGCAGCCTAGGAACCCTGCGATCCCGGCACGCGGTCGAACCGGTTTCGGGGCGCCGTCGCCCCACCCGTACGATGGCCGCCATGCCTGTGGCCACCCCGATCGACGCCTCCGACGAGCAGCTCGCGCTGGTGAAGTACGACGACGCCGGCCTGGTGCCGGCCATCGTGCAGGAGGAGGGCACGGGCGACGTGCTGATGATGGCGTGGATGAACGCGGAGACGCTGCGGATGAGCCTGGAGGAGGGCCGCACCGTCTTCTGGAGCCGGAGCCGCCAGGAGGTGTGGCGCAAGGGCGACACGTCCGGCGACCGCCAGTTCGTGCGCCAGGCCTTCTACGACTGCGACGGCGACACGCTGCTGTTCGTGGTGGAGCAAGAGGGCAAGGGGGCCTGCCACACCGGCGAGCGCTCCTGCTTCTACCGGGCCTTCGGGTGACCCTGCGCCCATCTCGGGAGGAGTTCCGGGCCCTGGCCCGCGAGCACACCGTGATCCCAGTGTGGCGGGAGGTGCTGGCCGACCTCTCCACGCCGGTCTCCGCCTTCCTGCGCGTGGTGGGCGACGAGCCCGGCTTCCTCTTGGAGTCAGTGGAGCACGGCGAGCGGTGGAGCCGCTGGAGCTTCATCGGCCGCAACCCGCTGGCCACCCTCACCGCCCGCGGCCGCACCGTGGAGACCACCGGCACCCTCCCAGAGGGCACGCCCACCGACCAGGGCATCCTGGCTGCCATCGAGCACGTGCTCGGCGCCTGGAAGGCTCCGTCCCTCGACGACCTGCCCCCGCTGCACGGCGGCATCATGGGCTACCTCGGCTACGACGTGGTGCGGGAGGTGGAGCACCTCCCCGACGTGCCCCCCGACGACCTCGGCCACCCTGACGCCATGGTGTCGGTGATCGGTCAGCTGGCTGCCTACGACCACTGGCGCCAGCGGGTGAGCCTGATCGAGAACGTGATCGTGGAGCCGGGCCTCGGCGACGACGAGCTCGACGCCCGCTACACCGCCGCGGCCGCCCGCCTCGACGAGCTCGGCCGAGACGGCGCCCGCGCCATCGACGAGCCCCTGGTGGAGCCGCCTGATCCCGACGACCCGCTCCCCGAGGTGCGCCCGGCCATGGGGGCCAGCGCCTACCGCGCCGCGGTGGCCGTGGCCAAGGAGCACATCCTGGCCGGCGACGCCTTCCAGATCGTGCTGGCCCAGCGCTTCGACCTCGACCTCGACGCCCACCCCTTCGACGTCTACCGGGTGCTGCGCCAGGTGAACCCGAGCCCGTACATGTACTTCGTGCGCCAGCCCGGGGTGACGCTGGTGGGATCGTCCCCTGAACCCATGGTGCAGCTGCTCGATGGCACCGTGATCTCCCGTCCCATCGCCGGCACCCGCCGGCGCGGTCGCACCGACGAGGAAGACCGCCGACTCGGTGCCGAGCTGCTGGAGCACCCCAAGGAGGTCGCCGAGCACGTGATGCTCATCGACCTGGCCCGCAACGACGTGGGCCGTGTGGTGGAGTTCGGCACCGAGCAGGTCGACGAGCGCATGACCCTCGAGCGCTACAGCCACGTGATGCACATGACCTCGCAGGTGTCGGGCCGCCTGGCCGCCGGTCGCAGCGCCATCGACGTGCTCCGGGCCACCCTGCCCGCCGGCACCGTCTCCGGCGCCCCGAAGGTGCGGGCCATGGAGATCATCGACAGCCTGGAGCCCACCAAGCGCGGGCCCTACGCCGGGGTGGTGGGCTACCTCGACTTCTCCGGCAACATCGACACCGCCATCGCCATCCGCACCATGGTCGTGGGCGACGACGGTCGGGCCTCGGTGCAGGCCGGTGCCGGCATCGTGGCCGACAGCATCCCCGAGGACGAAGACCAGGAGTGCCACAACAAGGCGCGCGCCCTGCTGGCCGCCGTCCCGGCCGCCCGTCGGATGACCGCTCGCCGATCCACGCACGCCACCGATCCGCCCTCCTCTCAGTAGCGTGGGGCCCATGGCCGACCTCGATCTGCGCAGCACGCTCGGGGCCGCGCCACTGCGGCGCGACGTCGTGCTCGTCCACGGTCCGGAGGCCGCCACCTACCTCCAGGGCCAGCTCAGCCAGGACGTCGACGCGCTGGCCGAGGGGGCGTCGGCCCCTGCCCTCCTGCTGCAGCCCACCGGAAAGGTCGATGCCTGGCTGCGCGTCTCTCGAGCCAGCGAGGAGGCGTTTGCCCTCGACGTGGACGCTGGTTGGGGCGAGGCGGTGGCCACCCGGCTGCGCCGGTTCAAGCTGCGCACCCAGACCGAGGTCGACGTCGCCACCTGGTCGGGCTTCGCCGTGCGCGGCCCCGGCGCCGACTCGCTGGAGCTGCTCGACACCCTGCCCCTCCCGGCCCGCTGGCCGGGCGTCGAGGGCGTCGACCTGCTGGCTCCCGGCGGCGGAGCCGAGCTCCCCGACACCGTCCCCCTGACCTCGGTCGGGGCCCTGGAGGCCCTGCGCATCGAGTGCGGGGTGCCCGCCATGGGCGCGGAGCTCACCGAGGCCACCATCCCCGCGGAGGCCGGCCAGTGGCTCATCGACACGTCGGTGAGCTTCACCAAGGGCTGCTACACGGGCCAGGAGCTGGTGGCCCGGATCGACAGCCGTGGCGGGAACGTTCCTCGTCCGATCAGGGGCCTCCGGGTGGAGGGCCCGGTCCCGCCGGTCGGCGCCGAGGTGTTCACCGAAGGCGATGAGGAGCGCGACGCCGTCGGTCGCGTCACGTCGTCGGCGCACTCCGCCTCGTTCGGCTCGGTGGCCCTGGTCAGCGTCGCCCGCTCCGCCGCCGTCGGCCAGGCCGTCGAGGTGCGTTGGGACGGCGGCGCCGCCAAGGCCACGCTGGTCGAGCTGCCGCTGCGGTGAGCCGACTCGTCGTCGCCCTCGCCGCGGCGCTGGTGCTGGTCGCCTGCACTGGGAGCGACGAGGACGCTGCACCGCCGCGTCCTGTCGAGATCACCGAGCCCGCCCCGTTGGTCGACCGCAGCGGCATCGTGCTGGCGCCCGTCGGCGGGTCCACCACCAGCACCATCGTCGATCAGGGCACTGCACGGGTCGTGGGCACCGTGCGGGGTCCGACGGGTCCCGTCCCCGGTGCCACGGTGCGGATCGAGCGGATCGGCGCAGGCGGCCAGCAGGGCACCGACGTGCTCACCGACGCCGATGGCCGCTTCGAGCTGGCCGGCGCCCCTGGGGGCCGCTACCGCGTACGGGCCTTCCTGGCCCCGGCCCTGGCCCAGACGGTGGCCGAGGTGCGCTTCCTCGCTGATGCGCAGGAGCACGCCTTCGACCTGGTCGTCGAGGATCGTCGGGGCCTGGCGGTGCGGGCCGACGCGGCCCCTGAGCCGCCGGTGGCCGGCCAGCCGGTCAACGTGGTGGTCCTGGTGGCCTCGATCGTCGTCGACGGCGACGGCGTGGTGCGCCACCAGCCGGTGGGCGGGCGTCTCGTGGAGCTGGTCGGCCTCGGGCGATGGGAGCTCCGGGAGGTGCCCCCGGCCGAAACCACCTCCACCACGGTGGAGGAGTCGTTCCCTCCGTCCACCGTGCCGGCCCTGCCCTCCAGCAGCGTGCGCACCGACAGCGCCGGTCGAGCCCGCTTCGAGCTGGTCTGCGGCACCGCCGGCCCAGCGGGCCTCGCCCTGCGGGTGCCGGTCACGGTCGCCCCGCCCGCAGTCACCACCACGACGCCATCAGCGACATCAACCACCGTCACGCCCCTCACCACCACCGAGACCGTGGCCCTCGAGCTCCCCGACTGCGTCGCCCCGGGCGCTCCGCCCACCACGGCGGCAACGTCCAGCGAGCCGTGACGCTGTACGACGAGCTCGGCGTGCCCCGCTCGGCGCCGCTGGCGGAGGTGCGTCAGGCCTATGTGGCGCTGGCCCGCGCCCACCACCCCGACCGAGCCGGCGGTGACGCCGCTCGCATGCAGGCCATCAACGCCGCCTGGGCGGTGCTGAGCGATCCGCAGCGCCGAGCTCGCTACGACCGC
>JBPPMN010000126.1:0-2878 GCA_051306055.1 Acidimicrobiales bacterium | reverse complement strand
GACCAGCGGGCTTGGGCGTGGCGGTGCCCACGGCGGTGCTGGCCGCCGCGGCGGTGGCCGGGGCGGCCGGCGCGGCGGTGGCCGGGGCGGCCGCCGCCAGGTCGACCAGATCTGCTTCGACGAGGGCCTTCACC
Source organism: Acidimicrobiales bacterium (assembly GCA_051306055.1). GTDB lineage: Bacteria > Actinomycetota > Acidimicrobiia > Acidimicrobiales > VFJN01 > VFJN01. The sequence continues at coordinate 2,744 of JBPPMN010000126.1, read as the reverse complement.
GCCCGCGAGACGGGCAGCTCGGCCAGGCACAGCTCCTCGGCCATGCGGCGGACCGTGGCCCCAGCGCCGATGGCGACGATGCTGGCCCACTGCTCCTGGTCGATCACGGCCTTGCCCTCGGGGAGCTGGCGGCGGAGGGTCACCCAGGCGTCCATCGACGGGACCACGGCCTCGATCGTGCGCCACTCGTCGAGGAGCGCCTCGGAGGCCATCAGCACGCTCTCGACATCGGAGGCCGGGCCCGGGTCGCTGTGGGTGGCGTCAGCGTCGAAGGTGAAGGACCCCTCCTCGAAGCGCAGCAGCTCGAACAGCGCATCCGTCGCGGTGGTGGCGTGGGGGGCGTGCGTGGCCTCGATGGCGACCACCTCACCGGTGGCCACCCAGGCACTCCCGGTGCCCCGGCTGCCGGTGATGCGGAGCCGACCGGTCTTCTTGGTGGCCGCGAGCAGTCGCAGCACGTCGGAAAGGGCAAAGGTGTCGAGGGTCCCCTGCAGGGCCACGCTGACCTCCATCGGCTTATGGGTCGTTGTACCTATCGGCAGGTCCTGGCCGCGACTTCAGCGGCAATTCCGATGCGCTCCGGCGTTGGGGGCGCCGGGGGCGCGAAGCGGACGGACCGCTCAGGTGGCCTCACGATGGGCCAAGGCAGCCACCGCGGCTGCGCTCATCGCCTCCAGCGGCGGTTCCTCGCTGGTCCACAGGCGGAAGGCGTGGGCGGCCTGGTGGATGAGCATGCCCAGGCCGTTGACGGTGCGCAGCCCCCGCTCGCGGCCGGCCGCCACGAGCGGCGTGACCGCCGGGTGGTAGACGAGGTCGATCACCACCTGTCCGGCACCGAGAAGGTCGATGTCGAGCGGGAGGGGCTCGGGCTCCCCGGTCGTGCTGACGACGACGCCCATGCCCAGCGGCGTGGCGTTGAGGACCAGGTCGACGTCGCCGACCTCCTCCGGCCGCCCGATCCGGGCCTTGGGGCCGGCCAGCGCCACCGCGCGCTCCGCCGGCGCTGCGGAGCGGTTCACCACGAGCACCGAGGCGGCCCCCGCCTCACCGAGAGCCCGGGCGACGGCCCGGCCAGCACCGCCGGCACCCACCACCGCGCAGCGGAGGCCGCTGGGCTCGATGCCCTCGTCGATCCGCAGGGCGTCGACCAGGCCTGCTCCGTCGGTGTTGTCGCCGCGCAGCCGCCCGCCGAGGCGGGTGACGCAGTTGACGGCGCCCAGGGCGGTGGCGTCGTCGGAGAGCTCGTCGAGCCCGTCGATCACGGCCGCCTTGTGGGGCATGGTGACCGACAGGCCGTCGATCCCGAGGGAGCGCACACCAGCGAGCGCCAGACCCGCCGCGCCCTCGGGCACCTCGAAGGCGAGGTAGGCCCAGTCGAGCCCGGCCGCCCCGAAGGCGGCGTTGAAGATGACCGGCGACAGCGAGTGGCGAACGGGGTCGCCGATCACGCCGGCGGCCCGGGTGGTGCCCGTGATCATCCGCAGCCCAGGCCGGCCAGTCGGCAGCGCTCCTTGGCGGCCAGGAACTCGCTGTTGCTGTCGGTGAAGAAGTGGTTGCCCTCGGCGTCCTCGAGCACGTAGAAGGTCCACGGCCCCTCGGCGGGGTTGAGGGCTGCTTCGATGCTGGCTCGCCCGGGCGAGGCGATGGGGGTGGGGATGAGCCCCTGGGTGCGCCGGGTGTTGTACGGCGAGTCGCTGGTGAAGTCGATGTCGTCGCGGCTGCGGCCGGCCAGCTCCGCCTCGTAGCGGGACGTGGCGTCGATGCCGAGCGGGATGCCCTGGGAGAGGCGGTTGTAGATCACCCTCGCCACCATCGGGCGCTCGGCGTCGACCTTGGTCTCCTCCTCGATGAGCGACGCCACGATCAGCACCTCGTAGGGCGTGAGGTTGAACCGCTCCTCGGCGGAGGCGACGTCGAGCTCGGTGAGCACGGCATCGAGCTGGGCCACCATCTGCCGGAGCACTGCGCCCTCGTCGGCATCCTCGGCCACGCGGTAGGTGTCGGGGAAGAGCAGCCCCTCGAAGGACGGCACCGGCCCCAGCACCGACGAGGTCACCTCGCCGCTGTCGACGATCTGCTGGAGCGTGGCCCGGTCGAAGCCCAGGCCCAGCTCCTCGTCGGCCAGCCGGTCGAGGATCTCGGGCAGGGTGAAGGCCTCGGGGATCGTGAAGGAGCGCTCCTCGGGCGGCCGGGGGCCGGCCTCGAGCGTGCGGATGACATCGGCCATCGCGCTGTTGGGCGACAGCTCGTAGAGCCCGGCCTGGAACGGTCCGCCGCCGTTGATCCGCAGGTACCAGCCCCACACCATGTCGCTGGCGATGATCCCCTCGTCGGCCAGCAGGCGGCCGATGTCGTCGGCCGTCGAGCCCTGCGGGACCTCGACCTCCTGGGCCTCCCCCGGCTCACCCGGCGGATCGATCTGGCGCTGCACCCACACGAAGGCGCCACCGACGGCCAGGGCGATGACCACCACGACCACCAGGACCACGGTGAGCACGCGCCGGCCGCGGGATGACTCGCGGCGCAGCTCCACGTAGTCGCGATCGTCGAGGTCGTCGTCGTAGTCGTCGTACGGCTCGTCGTCGTAGGGCTCGTCGTCGTGGCGCTCCTGACGCTCGGTGTCGCCCGGCTCGGCCTCCTCCTGGTCGTACAGCGGCGGCCTGGAGCGCTCGGCCGCGTCGCTACCTCCATCGTCGGCGAGGAAGCGGGGGCCGGGGCGGCGACGAGGGCCGGGCGGCGGGCGG
>JBPPMN010000373.1:0-4344 GCA_051306055.1 Acidimicrobiales bacterium | reverse complement strand
GCGTGTCTAGCGCGCTGCCGATCATCGTGGGCCTGGCTCACGCGGCGAACGGTTCGCATGCCCGCTGTGAGCTGGGCGGGCTCTCGGGACGGGGCACGAGCGCAGGCCTAGGGTCGGGTGTGAGGCCGAGGGGTCGCGGCCGTCGAGAACATGGTCATCGGTAACGTGCCGCGATGCGCTGGACCCGTCGCCGCTTCCTGGGGCTGGGGGCCGGCGCCGTGGCCCTGGCCTCCTGCGGCGACGCCGACGGCCCGACCGGCGGGGGAGCGGGAGCCAGCGACGAGGTCGAGAAGCCCGAGGTGATCGAGTACGGCGACGCGGCCGCGCAGCGCCTGGAGCTGTCCCGACCACCCGGCGACGGTCTTTGGCCGGTGGTGGTGCTGGTGCACGGAGGGTTCTGGCAGGACGGGTTCGATCTCGACCTGATGCGCCCCTTGGTCCCCAGCCTCGTCGCTGAGGGGTGGGCGGTGGCCAACATCGACTACCGGGGGGTGGGTGCCGGCGGCGGTTGGCCGGCAACGCTCGACGACGCTGCGGCCGCCACCGACGCGCTGCTCGGGATCGACGACCTCGACCTGGGCCGGCTGATCACGCTGGGCCACTCCGCCGGTGGGCACCTGGCCGTGTGGCTGGCCGCCCGGCCCCAGCTCCCGCCGGGCGCACCGGGATCAGACCCGGCGGTGATCGCCTCGGGAGCGGTGGCTCAGGCCGGCGTGGTCGACCTGGTGGCAGCGGCCGAGGCGAATCTCGGCGGCGGTGCCACCCAGTCGCTGCTCGGTGGCGATCCGGCCGACCACCCCGATCGCTACGCAGCGGCGTCGCCGGCGGCACTCGTGCCGCTCGGGGTGCCGGTGGAGCTGGTGCACGGCGTCGACGACACCATCGTCGCCCTCGACCAGAGTCGCCGCTATGAGGCCACTGCGCTGGCGGCCGGCGACCAGGTGACCCTCACCGAGACGGCCGGCGACCACTTCTCGATCATCGACCCGAACACGGACGACTGGGCGGCCTGCCTGGCCGCCGCTCGGCGGCTGCTCGATCGCTGACCAGGACGACGGTCGATCAGCCGCACTCTTCGGCGGTGCCCACGCAGCGCACGTAGGCGCCGGTGAAGCCGTCACCGGCCAGCGGTTCGATCTCGGCGTTGGCGGCGGCGGCGTCGGGGTAGGGGCCGGCGAAGGCCACCCAGAACCCGGGGGTCAGCGACTCGAAGTCGTCGGACAGGAGGAACCCGGCTGGGTACCCAGCGTCTCGGATGGCGCGGGCGTCCTCCTCGGCCGCCGCCTCGTCTCCCTCCGACGCCACGATCACCACGAAGGCCGGCGTGGTCAGCACGCCGTCCTCGTCGGGAGAGGCCGCGGCGGTGGTGGTGCTCTGGTCCTGGCCGGCCGTGGTGGTCGTGGCGCCACCGGTGTCGGCCGGCGTGCCGTCGTCGTCGAGCAGGGTCAGCACGACCGCGAAGGAGGCGGCCGCCACCACCAGGCACAGCAGCGACAGCAGGAGCGCGAAGCGCCTTCGGCTCACGGCGACCACCTCACGAGAGGTTCGTCACCGACCGAACATGGCCAGCCACTCCGCCTCCGAGCTGGGCTTGAAGACGAAGTTCCACTGCCGGGTGTCGGCCATGGTGGCCGACGGCTCGGCGGAGTACAGGTGGCCGGGGAACAGCACGGCGTCGTCGGGCACCTTGGCCAGCTTCTGGGTGAGGCTGCGGTACAGCTCAGCGGGGTCGCCGCCGGGCAGGTCGGTGCGGCCGCAGCCCTCGAGGAAGAGCGTGTCGCCGCTCACGAGGCAGCCGTCGACGAAGAAGCACTGGCTGCCGGGCGTGTGGCCCGGCGTGTGGATCAGCTCGATGGGGATGTCGCCCACCAGCACGGTGTCGCCGCTGGCGTGGGCCACCAGGTCGGTCTCCGAGAGCTCCGTCACCCGGAGCACCCACGGCACCTCGTCGGCCTGCACGTGGATGGGCACCGGTGCCAGGGTGAGGAGCTCGTCGACGCCGGCGATGGTGTGACCCATCATCGAGCCACCCACGTGGTCGGGGTGGTAGTGGGTGGCCAGGGCACCGGTGAGCCGCATGCCGTCGGCCTCCACGATGTCGAGGAGCCCCTGGATGTCGTACGCGGGATCGATCACCACGGCCTCCCCGGTCTCCCGGTCGCCGATGAGGTACACGAAGTTGACCATCTGCCGGGCGATCGGATCGGCCTGGGCGAAGTCGCGGCCGGCCAGCAGCTGGCGGAAGTAGAGGCGGTCACTCATATCCTCTGCACCCTATGGCGCACGGCTTCGACGCGGTCAGCCTCGATGTGGGTGGGGTGCTGGTGGTGCCCGACCACGGGGTGCTCACCAGCGCCCTCGCACGAGAGGGGATCGGCCACGACCCGGGTGCCTTCGGTCCCGGTCACTACCACGCGATGGCCGCCGTCGACCGGGCCGCATCGGATCCTGAGGACTTCACCGACTACCTCCGCGGCTTCGTGGCGACCGTCGGCGTGGCCGAGGAGCAGCGGGGGGCGGCCCATGCGGCCCTGACCGCCGTGCTGGCCACGCCGGTCTGGTGCCAGCCGGTGGCCGGCTCGCGTGCGGGGGTGTGGGCGCTGGCCGCCGCGGGGTTGGGCCTGGCCGTCACCTCGAACAGCGACGGCACCGTCGCCGCCCTCCTGCGCCGCCACGAGTGGGTGCAGGTGGGCGACGGTCCCGGCGTGCCCGTCGAGGTCGTCACCGACTCGGGCGACGTCGGCGTCGGCAAGCCCGACCCGCGCGTGTTCCAGGCCACCCTCGACGTGCTCGCCCTGCCGCCCGAGCGCATCCTGCACGTGGGCGACAGCGTTCACTACGACGTCGACGGCGCCGCCGCCTGCGGCCTCCAGTCCGTGCACATGGACCCCTTCGAGGTGTGCGGCTCCACCGCCCACGCCCACGTGCGCAGCCTGGCGGAGGTCCTCGACCTGCGCTGAGCCATGGCCGCCCCGCGTCTGTGCAGGGAACCTGGCTCCTCATCGCGGCAACCCTGCACAGACCGGCGAGCCTGCCGACGCCACCGCGGTCTGTGCACGGAAGGTGGCACCGGAGCGCGCCAACCCTGCACGGACCTGGCGGCCGGAAACTCGCTCGCCGTCCGCGGCGAGCGCTGCGTAGGGTCGCTCGCATGCTCATCTGATGCGCCGCCGGCTCCGCCGGCCAGCCGTGGCGTGGAGGCCCTGCCCCCGCCACCGCTTCCCCGACCAGCCCGCTGGTCGTCGCACGATGCGGTCTGCTCGGCCCGCGCGCCGAGCCCGATCCTCGAGAGGAGGATCACCAATGGCGAAGAAGCCTTCCCGTTCCGGCGGTCGGGTCACGCCCAAGGGCACCCGTCCCGCCGAGGCCACCAAGGCCCGACCGAGCGCTGGTGCGTCGGACGTCGAGCGCAAGCTCGTGCCCCGCATCGACCCATCGGCCAGCCGCCGGGCCTTCGGCCCCGTCGGCCCCACCCGCTCCGGTCACCACCGCGGCCAGCGATAGCCGCCACCTCGTCCCGCTACCGGACGGCTCCCGCCGGGGCCCGAGGAGCCCACGCTCCCACGGGCCCCGGCGAGGTCGGGCACACCTAGGGCCCGGTGGCCCCGTGGGCCTCCCAGCGCTGGCGGCGCGGGGTCGAATCGACGTCGAGTCGACGCCTACGACCCACCAGACACGAACCAGCGGCGGAGGGTGCGGCGGTAGGCGGCGTCGTAGGTGTCGTAGTCCGAGCGCAGGGCGTCGCCCGGCCAGCGCTCGCCGAGCAGGTCGGCGGGCAGGAGCGGGTCGGCCTGCAGGTGCCGCAGCACGGCGGCCGACACCACGAACCCGTCGGCCAGCGCGGCCACATCGCCGTCGGTGAGCGCGGGCAGGAGCGCAGCCATCCGGCCCCGCAGGTCGCGGGCACCGTCCTCCCAACCCCGCAGGTCCCACAGGCCGTCCACCTCGACCGCCGGGGTGGGACGGGCGCCCCGCCACCGCCGGCACCAGCGGTCGACCTCAGCCGTCGCCGCGGGCGCGCGCGCAGGGTCGAGGTTGTCGGGCCTGCCCCACAGCCCCTCGCGCAGCTCGGCCAGCCGCAACGCGGCCAGCGCCTCCCGCAGCGCAGCGCGGTCGCCGGCCGAGCGCCGGCCGTCGCCGTCGACCGAGGCCAGCTCCCAGGTGCTGTCCCAGGACCGCACCTCGGCACGGCGGCTGGCCTCCTGGCGCTGCTGCCGCGCCACCAGCGAGCCGACCAGCCGGTAGCCGCCGTCTTCACCCACGGCCTCGCCGGCCGCGACCATGCGCGACAGGGCGGTGCGCACCGTGCCCTCCTCGATCCCGAAGCTGTCTCTTATACACATC
>JBPPMN010000364.1:0-9655 GCA_051306055.1 Acidimicrobiales bacterium | reverse complement strand
CCACCTGCTGCACCCGAGCCACGCGCCCTTCTACACGGCCGACGGGCTGGGCCGCCTCGCCCAGCGCCTCCACCCGGGCGGGGTGTTCGGCCTGTGGTCCGACGATCCTCCCGACGACGGCTTCGTGGCTGTCGCCGAGGAGGTGTTCGCCCGCTGCACGCCCCACGTGGTGACCTTCCCCAACCACCACACCGGTCGGGACGCCGCCAACACCGTCTACGTGGCGACCGTGCCCGACGGCCCCTGACCGGAGCTCAGAACCGATCGGCAGGCTCGCCTCGCCCTAGCGATGCCCCGATGGTTCGAGTGGAGCCCGCTGGCCGCCGACACCCTGGAGCAGGCCGAGGTGGAGCGCCAGCGGGGGGCACCGGTGCCGGCGCCGGCCTGAGCCCTCCCGAGCGGCGGTACGCTCCGTTCCTCACCATGCGCCGCGACGACCACCCCCCATCTCTGACCGGGCCCGCCTCGGTGGCGAGGGCGGCCCGCCTCGCCAACCCCGCTGAGCGCGCCCGCCACAGGAGCCTGCTGTGGACCTCCTGATCCCGCTGGCGCTCATCGCCGTGATGGTGAGCTTCAACGCCCTCTACGTGGCGGCCGAGTTCGCGACGGTGGGTTCGCGCCGATCGCGGGTGCAGGAGGAGGCGGAGACCGGGAGCTCTTCGGCCGCCGGCCTGCTCGCCATCCTGGCCGACCCCAAGCGCCTCGACAGCTACGTGGCCGCCTGCCAGATCGGCATCACGCTCTCGAGCCTGGTGGCCGGCGCCTACGGCCAGGGGGCGCTGACCCCGCTGCTCGAGCCGGCGCTCGGTTCCGCCGGCGGTCGGGCGGTGGCCGTGCTGATCGTGCTGGTGGGCATCACCTCGGTGCAGGTGGTGCTGGGCGAGCTGCTGCCGAAGACCGCGGCGCTGCGCTACCCCGAGACGCTGGCCAAGGCCACGCTGCGGCCCATGCAGGTCAGCCAGTGGCTGTTCCGCCCGCTCGTGACCGTGTTCAACGGCTCCGCCTTCGCCTTGATGCGCTGGCGCGGGCTCCACGTCGACGCCTCCCACGCCCACGTGCACTCGCCCGAGGAGCTGGCCGGGCTCTACCGGGCCAGCGCGGCCGGCGGCCTGATCGATGCCAACGAGCGGGAGATGCTGGCCGGGGTCCTCAACGTGGAGGACCGCCTCGTGCGGGAGATCATGACGCCGCGTCGCCGGCTCACCACGGTGCCGGCCACCGCCACCGCCACCGAGGCCCTGGCCCGGCTGGCCGACAGCGCCCACACGCGCTTCCCGGTCACCAGCGGTGACGACGACATCGTCGGCATCGTGCACCTGCGCGACCTCTTCGTGGCCACCCACGAGGATCCCGATCAGCTGGTGGAGCACCTGGCTCGGCCGGTGCTGGCCGTGATCGACGTGCTCACCGTCCCCAACCTCTGGCGGGCGCTGCGGGAGGAGTCGCAGCACTGCGCCATCATCGTGAACGAGTACGGCTCCGTCGCCGGCCTGGTCACCCTCGAGGACGCCATCGAGGAGATCTTCGGCGAGCTCCTCGACGAGTTCGACCTCGAGGAGCCCCCGGTCACGGTCGACGGTCGGCGGGTGTCGGTGCGCGGCGACGTGCTGCTCGAGGTGCTCGAGGATCGCTTCGACATCCACCTCACCTCCGACGACGTCGACACCATCGGCGGGCTGGCCTGGCACGTGCTCGGCCGGCGCCCCGTCGTCGGCGACGAGATGACCCTCGAGCTCGACGGCATCGTGCTGCGCGTCGACGCCCTCGACGGCACCGCCGTGGCCCGGGCCAGCTTCGACCTGCCGGAGGAGCCGACGTGATCACCTCCGTCGTCCTCCCCATCGTCGTCATCATCGTGCTGGTGATCGTCAACGGCGTGTTCGTGGCAGCCGAGTTCGCGCTGGTGGGCTCCCGGCGCAGCCGGATCGAGACGCTGGCCGAGACCGGCAGCCGTCCGGCCCGGTGGCTGCTCGGGGTGTTCGTCCGGCCCACCGGCAAGGACGGGTACATCGCCATCGCCCAGCTGGGGATCACGCTGGCCAGCATCGGCCTCGGCATGTACGGCGAGCCCGCGGTCGCCAAGTGGCTGTACGGGCCGTTCGAGGACCTCGGCCTCTCCTACGGTGCCGCCCACTCGGTCGGCTTCGTCATCGCGCTGAGCGGCATCACCTACATGCACGTGGTGTTCGGGGAGATGATCCCGAAGGCCCTGGCCCTGCAGTCCCCCGAGTCCGTGATCATCAAGGTCAACCCGGCCATGCGGGCCTTCGGCCTGGTCTTCCGGCCCATGGTCCGCGTCCTCAACGCGCTGGCCCTGGGCATGATGCGGGTCCTGCGGATCCCCGAACCCGACCAGCGCCTGGCCCTCTACACCAGTGCCGAGCTGGCCATCGTCACCGACGAGACGGCCGAGAGCGGTCAGCTCGGGGCCCTCCAGCGCGACCTGATCCGCAACATCTTCGACCTCGACGAGCGACGGGCCGAGGAGCTGATGACCTCCCGCAGCCGGATGGAGGTGCTCGACGTGTCGGCCACCCCCGAGGAGGTCGCCGCTCGCATCACGGCGTCGCCCCGCAGCCGGTACCCCGTCGTCGACGGCGACCTCGATCACGTGGTGGGCGTCCTGCACATCAAGGACTTCATCCGCGCCGAGCGCGATGGTGGCGCCACCGACCTCACCACGCTGGCCCGCCGCCTGCCCACCGTCGCAGGCAGCGCCAACGCCGAGCACCTCCTCGAGCGATTCAAGCGCGGCCGCACCCACGCGGCCCTGGTGGTCGACGAGTTCGGCGGCACCATCGGGTTGGTCACCCTCGACGACATCGTGGCCGAGGTGATGGGCGACGAAGAAGGTGGCCCGCTCGGGTCCACTCGGTTGGCCGACGGCTCGCTCAGCGTCGACGGGGAGCTCACCCTTGCGGAGCTGCGCGACGACCACGGCATCACCCTCGTCAACCCGGAGGTCACCACGGTGGCCGGCCTCCTGCTGGCCGAGCACCGCACCATCCCGTCGGTCGGCACGATGGTGGCGGTGCAGGGCCACGCGCTCACGGCCGAGGCGGTCGACGGGCGCAAGGTCACCCGAGTGACCATCCGCCAGATCGAGACCTGAGTCCGGGTCAGAGGGTGGCGGCGGTGGTCCAGGCGGAGCTGATGGCTCCCTCGATGTAGTCGACCGAGCCCGCGTCGCCCACCACGTGCACCTCGAGGCCGGCGGCCCGCAGCTCGCCGGACAGGGCGTCGCCGGGGTGCACGTCGCTGGCCACCACCACCGTGTCGGCGGCCACGTGCTCCAAGCGGTCGTCCACCCGGTAGGCGACGTGGGTGGGGGTGATCTCCTGCAGCGCCGCCTGGCGCACGAGGGTCACGCCGTGGCGGCGGGCCCGACGCACGGCGGTCCAGCGGCGGGGGGCGGCCATCGGGAGGCCGAGGGCGGGCCCCGCCTCCAGCACCGTGACCCGGCGCCCCCGCTCGGCCAGGAACTCGGCCAGCTCGAGGCCCACCAGCCCACCGCCGACGACCACCACGTCACGACCCACCGGCATCCATCGCTTCGAGAGGGCGCGCAGGCGGTCGGCGTCGCCGGTCAGCCGCAGGGCGCGCGCCGCGCCGAGGGCGCCGCGGAGCCACCGCGGCTGGCCCGTCTGTGGTTCGCCGGTGACGACGGCCCGCAGGTCGTCCCCCGTCTGCACGTGGGGCAGGTCGGCGCCGGGCACGTCCGGCAGGCCGCGGCGGGCACCGGTGGCCACCACCACCGCATCGGGGCGCAGCGCCACGACCGAGGCCACGGTGGCCGAGGTGCGGAGCCGCACGTCGACGCCGAGGCGGGCCGTCTCGGCGACCAGCCAGTCGACGAAGGGGCCGTTGGCCGGGGTGGTCAGCTGCGAGAACCACGCGGTGCCCCCCAGGCGGTCGGCGGCCTCCAGCAGGGTCACGCGATGGCCGCGCTGGCGGGTCAGGCGGGCCGTCTCCAGCCCCGCCGGTCCACCGCCCACCACCACGACCTGGCGGGACAGCGGTGCGGGGGCCATGTCGTCGGCCGGCTCGTCGCACAGCGCCGGGTTCACGGCGCAGCGCGGCGGGTCGTCGAAGAAGTTCTGCTCCACGCACACGTAGCAGTTGATGCACGGCCGGACCGTGGCGGGAGCACCACGGCGGAGCTTGTCGACGAGGTCGGGGTCGGCGAGCAGCTGGCGGCCCATGGCCACGAAGTCGCACTCGCCGCCGGCCACCATCTCCTCGGCCAGCTCGGGGAGCACCCGACCCACCGCGATCACCGGGATGCAGACGGCGGCCTTCACGGCAGCCGCCTGCTGGCGGTAGGCGCCCACGCTGTCGGGCAGGGGGCCGTCGGTGAAGTTGGCGAAGGAGTTGCGACCCCACCCGGTCACGTGGATGGCGTCAGCGCCGGCGGCCTCGAAGAGTCGTGCGGCGGCTACCGCCTCCTCGGTGGTGAGCGCCCCGTCCTCGCCGAACTCGCGCCCGCTCACCCGCACCAGCACCGCCATGGCCGGCCCGGCGGCGGCCCGCACCGCGCGCAGCACCTCGGTGGTCAGGCGAGCCCGGTGCTCTAACGAGCCTCCCCACCGGTCGGAGCGGCGGTTGTCGGCCCGGGCCAGGAAGGTGGACAGCACGTAGCCGTGGGCGGCGTGCACCTCCACCGCGTCCGCGCCGGCCTCGCGGGCTCGCCGGGCGGCCTCGGCGAACTGGTCGATCAGCCAGGCCAGGTCGTCTTCGTCGGCCTCCCGGTAGGTGGGCCCCTTCCCGCCGGTGGTGGCGGCCAGGCGGCCCAGCTCGTCGGGGGTGTTGTCCTGGAGCGACGACAGGTCCATGGTGCCCTCCGGGACCGACGGCACCAGCAGCGCCCTCCCCTCAGCCATGTCGACCCGGGCCGTCTTGCCGTGGTGGCACAGCTGGAAGCAGATGCGCCCTCCCACCTCGTGCACGGCGTCGGCCAACCGGGTGAGGCCGGGGATGAAGCGGTCGTCGGACAGGCCGGGCTGGCGGTGCGAGGCCGCGCCCACCGGGAAGGCCACCGCCCCTGATCCCGTGATGACCATCGCCGTGCCGCCCGCCGCCCGCCGCCGGTAGTGGGCCACCTCGCCGTCGGTGATGGCGCCGGCGTCGCAGAGGTTCATGTCCATGGCCGGCATCAGCACGCGGTTGGGGAGCGTGAGCGGGCCGAGGCGCCCGGGTGCCAGCAGGTGGTCGAAGCGGGCGGGTCGGGCCATGGCCGCCGAGCGTACGGTGCCGGGCGCGGCCGCCGGATCAGCCCCCGCTGAGGCGGCGGCGGAGCTCCACGTGCACGGCGGTGCCCACCAGGGCCTCGAGCTCGGGGCCGAGCGACTCGATGACCGGCTGCTCGCCCACGTAGGCCCGCTCGCCCTCCGTGCAGCACCAGGCCATGGTCGTGCCCTCGTCGCCCCAGTCGCGCCGATCCCAGCGGCGGACGGTGGCCACCTCGCGATCGCCGGGCGCCGGCGCCCAGTCCACCTTGAGTGGCAGCTGCCAGCACACCGACGGCTTCCACTCCAGCGGTGGCTCGTCGGCCTCGAGCGCCGCCAGGTGGAGCGCGCAGCCCGCTCCGCCGGCGAAGCCGGGGCGGTTGAGGAAGATGCAGGCACCGTCGACGACACGGGTGGCCGCCCGGTCGTCGGTGGCGAAGATCCCTCCCCCCTCGGGCTGGGCGGCGGCGTGGTGCTGGAACAGCTCGGGCGGCAGCGTGGCGGCCAGCGCGCTGATCGTCATGGCCTCGTCGCCCACGTCGAGGTCGGCCCCCAGGGAGCAGCAGCCCTGGCCGAGGTGCTCGGCCGGCTCGTCGAGGATGCCCAGGCAGCCGCGACCGAAGATGCAGGTCCACCTCGAGCGCAGGAAGTCGGCGTCGAAGCGCCACGTGGTGGGGCCGTCGACGATCTCGACCAGCGCGTCGTCAGGCGGCTCGGGGGTGATCACGGTCGCTCCTCGGCTACAGCCTCGGCAGCTGCCGTCTCGGTCAGCCACGACAGCACGCCCTCCGCCGCCGCCACGCCGGTGCTGAAGGCGCCTTGGAGCAGGTAGCCGCCGGTGGGCGCCTCCCAGTCGAGCATCTCGCCGGCCACGAACGTGCCGGGCCGGTCGCGCAGCATCGACCGCTCGTCGACGCCGGCCAGGGCGACCCCTCCGGCGGTGGAGATGGCCCGCTCGATGGGCCGGGTGGCCAGCAGCTCGAGCGGGATCGACCGCACCAGCATCCCGAGGGCCACGGCCTCGGTGGGGATCCGGTTGTAGGTGGCCTCCCGGAGGAGCCCCACGGCGACGTCGGCCAGACCGGCTCGTCGCAGCGCGTTGGTGACCGAGTCCTTCGGGCGGCGGCGGGCCAGGCGGGCCTGCACCTGCTCGTCGGTGGCATCGGGGAACAGATCGATCCGGATGTGGGCCTTCTCGCCCCGCTCCAGCGTGGTGCGCATCCGGCTGGCCAGCTCGTAGACGGGGCCGCCCTCGAGGCCGTCGCGCGTCACGACCACGTCGCCGCGAGCGTCGACCCGCCGGTGGGTGATCGAGACGTCCTTGAGCGGTGACCCGGCGAAGCGGTCGCGGAAGACGTGGGTCCAGCCCACCACGAAGCCGCAGTTGGCGGGCCGCAGCGGCACCACCGCCACGCCGGCCCCCTCGAGCGGGGCCACCCACGAGCCGTCCGACCCGGTGCGCGGCCAGCTGGCCCCGCCCAGGGCCAGCACCACGGCATCCGCCTGCACCGAGACGGCCTCTGCGTCGGGGGCCTCGAAGCGCAGGCCGCCGTCGTCGTCCCAGCCTCGCCAGGTGTGGCGGGGGCGGATCTCCACGCCGAGCTCGGCCAGGCGGGCCAGCCACGAACGCAGCAGCGCGGTGGCCCGGAAGTCCTGCGGGAACACCCGCCCGCTCGATCCCTCCACCGTGGCCTGCCCGAGCCCCTCGCTCCACGATCGCAGCGCGGCCGGGCCGAAGTGCTCGATGGCGGGCGCCAGCGCGGCGCGGGCCTCGCCGTAGCGGTCGAGGAAGCGGTCGAGCGGCTCGGTGTGGGTGAGGTTGAGCCCGCCCCGGCCAGCCACCTGCAGCTTGCGACCCACGGTCGGCATGCGGTCGAACACCGTCACGGCCACGCCGGCGGTGGCCAGCACCTCGGCCGCCATCAGCCCGGCCGGCCCGCCTCCCACCACGGCGACCCGTGCGCCGGGCTTCATGCGTGGCGGGGGAGCGAGGTGACGGCCGAGGTCACGGCCTCGGAGATGCGGTCGAGGTCGTCGTCGTCGATGACCAGGGGCGGGCAGAGCGCGATGCACTCCTCGAAGATCGGCCGCACGATCACGCCGCTGGCCTGGAGCTCATCGCGCAGCTCGGTGGCCTTCTGGTCGGGGTGCAGCACGGCAGCCAGGAGCGCCCCTTCGCCTCGCACCCCCGCCAGGTGACCCTCGGTCACCAGCGGGGCCAGCCCGGTGCGCAGCCGCTGACCGATGTGCTCGGCCCGCTCCAAGAGGCCCTCCCCGCGCAGGATCTGCAGGTTGGCGAGGGCGGCGGCGCAGGCCACCGGGTGGCCGCTGTAGGTGTGGCCGTGGCGGAGCACGTAGGCGGGGTCCGCTTCCAGGGGGCCGCGGACGGCGGGCCCCACCAGCACCCCGCCGAGGGGCATGTAGCCGGAGGTGGCGCCCTTGGCGAAGGTGACCAGGTCGGGCACCACGGAAGGGGCCAGCGCCTCGACACCGAACCACCGGCCCAGGCGACCGAACCCGCAGATGACCTCGTCGAGGATCAGCAGCGCCCCGGTGCGATCGCAGGCCGCCCGCAGCCCTTCGAGGTAGCCGGGCACGGGCGGGATCACCCCACCGGCGCCGATGACCGGCTCGGCCAGCACCGCAGCGACCCGGCCCTCGTGGTCGGCCAGTGCACGGTCGAGGGCGTCGAGGTCGTCGTGGGGCACCTGCACCACGTCGGGCAGCAGCGGTCCCCATCCCACACGGTTGGCGTCGAGGCCCTGCGACGAGACGCCGCCGTAGGTGACCCCGTGGTAAGCGCGCTGGCGAGAGATCACCACCGTGCGCTCCGGCTCACCTCGGAGGTGGTGGGTGAGCCGAGCCAGCTTGATGGCGGTGTCGACCGCCTCGGAGCCCGACGACGTGAGGAACACCCGGGCGCCGTCCATCGGGGCCAGGCCCACCAGCTGGTCGCACAGCTCGTCGGCCGGCTGGTTGGTGAACCGGTCGAAGCTGTGGAAGGCGGCGAGGGTGCCCGCCTGCTGGGCCATGGCATCGGCCACCTCGGAGCGGCCGTGCCCGATGGCGCAGAACCACAGCGACGCCAGCGCGTCGATGTAGCGCCGGCCATCGGCGTCGAACACCGCCGCACCCTCGCCGCGGACGATGCGGACGTAGTCGGTGCGGGTGGGGGCGGCGAAGGGGTGCAGGAAGCTGGGGACGGGCACGCCCGCACCCTACGCACGGTGCGGGAATCCGTCGCTGTGATCGAGGCCATCGCCCCGTACGCTCCTGCCGTGCCGACCGATGCCCTCCCGCTGGCGCCCGTCTCCGAGCCCCCGGAGCAGCGCCGCACCCTGCAGGTGCTGGTGAGCGCCCAGGTGCTCTCGGGAGCCGGGCTGGCCGCGGGCGTCACGGTGGGGGCACTCCTGGCCGAGGACATGCTCGGCTCCACCAGCCTCGCCGGGCTCCCCGCCGCCCTCTTCACCTTCGGCTCGGCGGCCACCGCGGTGCTGGTCGGGCGGGTGTCCGACCTCCGCGGCCGCCGTCTGGGTCTGGCCCTGGGCTACGCGGTGGGTGCCTCCGGAGCAGCCCTGGTGGTGGTGGCCGCCGCCCTCGACCTGGTGCCGTTGCTGCTCGTCGCCCTCCTCGTGTACGGCGCCGGCACCAGCACCAACCTCCAGGCCCGGTATGCCGGCGCCGACCTGGCGGCACCGGGCCGGCGGGGCCGTGCGGTCAGCACCGTGCTGGTGGCCACCACGGTCGGCGCGGTGGTGGGGCCGAACCTGGTGGGGACGATGGGCGACCTGGCCGAGCGGTTCGACATCCCGCGGCTGGCCGGCCCCTTCGCCCTGGCGGCGGCGGCCTACGGCGCCGCCGGGCTGGTGCTGCTCGTCCGCCTCCGGCCCGACCCGCTCTTGTTGGCCCGGCGGCTGGCGCTCGCCGCTCGCGACCACGCAGCTCCGGCCGTCGCTCCCCCGGCCGGCGTGCCCCGAGCGGTGGCCGTCGGCGCCTCGGTGATGGTGATCACGCAGCTGGTGATGGTGGCCATCATGACCATGACGCCGATCCACATGAAGGACCACGGCCACAGCGTGGGCGCCACCGGCTTCGTGATCTCGGCCCACATCGGAGCGATGTACCTGCCGTCGCCGCTGTCGGGGATCCTCGTCGACCGCCTGGGGCGCACCGTGCTGGGCGTGGCGTCGGGGTGCACCCTGCTGGTGGCGGGCATCCTCGCCGCGTCGGCGCCGGAGCACTCCGTGGCCGCGCTGGCCGTGGCCCTGGCCGTGCTGGGCCTCGGCTGGAACCTGGGCCTGGTCGCCGGCACCGCCATCATCTCCGACGCCGTGCCGCTGGCCACGCGGGCCCGCACCCAGGGCAAGGTCGACCTCTGCATCGCCTTGGCCGGCGCGGGTGGGGGCATCGGCTCGGGGCTGGTGGTGGCG
>JBPPMN010000306.1:0-12007 GCA_051306055.1 Acidimicrobiales bacterium | reverse complement strand
CGATCGGTCCTGCTCTTCCACCACGACCCCACCCGGACCGACGCCGAGGTCGACGCCATCGTCGGCTCCTTCGCCGACGCCCCCATCGAGGTCCGGGCAGCCACCGAGGGCTCCATGATCGACCTCTAGCGCCTCGACATCTGGGGCGGCTGCGGCGGCACGTGGGACGACCACCTCGAGGACATGCTCGCAACGTCGACCGCGCACCGCTGTCCTGGGCGACCTGGCCACCGACCTGACATAGTTCAGTGAGATGTGTACAGTTCAGTCTGTGCTGACGCTTACGGATCGCCACGACGCCCTCCATCGACTCGGGCGAGCGCTCTCCGACCCCGGCCGCTGCAACATCCTCGTCGCCCTGCTCGAGGGGCCCGCCTACCCAGGCGATCTCGCCGCAGCGCTCGGGATGACGCGCTCGAACATGAGCAACCACCTCTCGTGCCTGCGGGGGTGCGGCCTCGTGACCGCAACCGCCGAGGGGCGTCAGGTCCGCTACGAGATCGCCGACCCCAACCTCGCCCACGCACTCAGCGACCTGCTCACCGTGGTCCTCGCCGTCGAGTGCGAGCACTGACGTGACGGCCGTCCTCACCGTCGAGCGCACGACCGACCTCCAACGTCGAGTGCGGCTGCTCGTCGGCGGCGTCCTCATCTACAACGTCTTGGAGGCGGCCACGGCGCTCACGGCCGGCGCCCTCGCCTCATCGACCGCACTGGTGGGCTTCGGCCTCGACTCCATCGTCGAGGTCACCTCGGCCCTGGCCATCACGTGGCAGTACGCCCACCACACCCCACGCGATCGAGAGCACCGGGCCCTCACGATCGTGGCGTACTCGTTCTTCGCGCTCGCGGCCTACGTGGCCGCCGACGCAGTGCTCTCCCTCACCGCAGGACGGGAGGCCGACCACAGCTCGATCGGCATCGGGCTCGCTGCCGTGAGCCTCCTCCTCATGCCGATCGCTTCGCTCGTCGAGCGGCGGCTCGGCGAGGAGCTCGGGTCGGCCAGCGTGATCGCCGACTCCAAGCAGCTGCTCCTTTGCAGCTACCTCTCCGCCGTGCTCCTCGGAGGCCTCGTGATGAACTCGACCCTGGGCTGGACGTGGGCCGACCCCCTCGCCGGACTCGTGATCGCCGCCCTCGCGCTCCGAGAGGGGCGCAACGCCCTGCGCGGCGACCTCTGCTGTGCTCCACCGGTCGCGCTCCTCGCCGGGCCCGACACCTGCGATGACGAGTGCGGGTCGTGACCGCTCCCTCGCTCGCTCGACGAGCCGCCTACCGAACCGAGCGGGCAGCCGCCCGCCAGGCCTTCAGCGCCGGCGACACCGCCACCGGGTGGCGCCACCTCGAACGGGCCCACGTCCTTGCCCAACCCAACGCCATCGCCCATGTCGGCAGCCACCTCGCGATGCTCCGCCGCGCGAGCACCGACCGCGACACGCGTGAGGTCGCCGGACAGGTGCTCCGTGCGGCGCTGGCCGGCCCCGCCTCCCTCGCCGGCCGCATCCCGACCGGGAACGACGGCCGGGCCAGGACCCCGCTCTCCAAGCGGATGCCGATCCCCCCGGACCTCGAGCCGCTCCTTCGGGCTGCCCCCTAGCTCGCCGGCATCGTCGCCGACGCCCGAGGCGGGTGTGCCGCCCAACGAACACGCCATCGTGGGGGTGGTCGTGGTGCTCGTCGGGATGGGTGTGCTCGTGCTCCGTCGGTGCGTCCTGCTCCGCCTGCGCATGATTCGGGCGGTGCTTCGCGAAAGCGAGGCGTCGCCGCAGCAGTGCGCAGCGCGGCTTTCGCAGAACACTGCCGAGAACGGAGACATCCGGGTGATCTCCGGCAGATGAGGGACGGCCGAATCCCGGATCTGTGTGCGCTGAGCACTGCATACCGGTTGTCAGCGCACACAGAACGCGGGGATCTCTGGTGGGCACGCGCCACCGCCGAGGGCATCTCCGACCTCATCCGACACGCCGCCACAGCAGCCCAGCCCTCGCCGGGCGACGGCGCACCGCCGACAGGCGCAAGGTAACTTGACGTAGTGGGTCCGGTCATCCTGGACAGTGCCCGGAGGCACGGCATCCACGACGACGACATGCTGCACGCCGACCGCCACCCGACCCGAGTCTTCGAGCTCGACGACCTCACCATGCTCGTCGGCGGAGATCGCACGGGGCGGCCCCTCGAGGTGGGACTGGTCACCTCCGAGGAGGGCGTCGAGTTCGTCGTCCACGCCATGGCCGCCCGCGCCCGGTTCCTGAGGTGACACCCATGCCCCGATCGATCCAGGACATCTTCGACCACGCCGAGGCGCTCGCCCGGCGCTTCGAGGACTACGAGCCCGCAGCCGACGACGAGGTCGACGTCGCCGAGCACCTGCTTCGTCGCGCCGCCCTCGAGCGAGCCCGCACCGAGCACCAGATCGGCGAGGCCGTCGTCGCCGCCCGAGCGGCGGGACTCTCCTGGAAGCGCATCGGCGAGCAGCTCGGGACGTCCGCCCAGGCGGCGCAGCAGCGCTACGGCGGCACCGTCCAAGCACCCTGACGACCCGCCACTGCCGCTCAGCGGCCGTCCCGTTAGGTCACGCCAAGGTCACGAAGGCCTTTCGGACACGCCGAAGGCCCCGGCGGAAGAGCGCCTACAGCGCTCTGACCAGGGCCTTCTCGGGGAGCGGGTGACGGGAATCGAACCCGCGTTCTCAGCTTGGGAAGCTGATGTTCTGCCTCTGAACTACACCCGCGTGGGAGCCGCTGATCGTAGCCGCCTCCCCGGAGGCGGTCAGGCCGAGGGCGCACTAGCGTGCCAGCCATGGGGACGGCGGGCAGCAGCCCCGATCGAGCGGCGACGGCGATCGTGGACGAGGCGATGAAGGAGCTGGTGCTCCAGACCGGCGACGGTCAGCTCACGGTGGGCGCCGCGCTCTCGGCCACCGCCGCGCTGCGCGAGGCCGCCGATCAGAAGCTCTTCGAGCTCGTGGGGTTCGCCCGCGACTCCGGCGCGTCGTGGTCGGCCATCGGCGAGGCGCTCGGCGTCACCACCCAGGCGGCCCACCAGCGCTACGGCCCGAAGCTCTCGCACCGGGCCGCCCGTGGCGCCTCGTAGCGGCGCCGGAACCAGCACACCGCTGCCACTAGGTTCGGCCCCGTGATCCTGTCCGACCGCACCATCCGAGAAGAGCTGGCTGCCGGCCGGATCCAGCTCGATCCGCTCGACGAGTCGCTCATCCAGCCCGCCTCCGTCGACGTGCGGCTCGACCACTTCTTCCGGGTGTTCCTCAACCACACGATGCCCGTCATCGACGTGAAGCAGAACCTCGAGGAGCTCACGCAGCTGGTCGAGATCCCCGAGGGCGACGCCTTCGTGCTCCACCCCGGCGAGTTCGTCCTCGGCTCCACCCTCGAGCGCATCGCCCTACCCGACGACCTC
Organism: Acidimicrobiales bacterium; assembly: GCA_051306055.1. Lineage (GTDB taxonomy): Bacteria > Actinomycetota > Acidimicrobiia > Acidimicrobiales > VFJN01 > VFJN01. The sequence continues at coordinate 8,590 of JBPPMN010000306.1, read as the reverse complement.
GTCGCCAGGGTGGAGGGGAAGAGCTCGTTGGGCCGGCTGGGGCTGCTCATCCACAGCACGGCCGGGTTCATCGATGCCGGGTTCGACGGGCACATCACGCTCGAGCTGTCGAACGTGGCCAACCTGCCCATCACGCTCTACCCCGGCATGAAGATCGGGCAGATCAGCTTCGTGCAGATGACCACGCCCGCCGACGTGCCCTATGGCCAGGGCGAGCTGAAGTCGAAGTACCAGGGCCAGCGGGGCCCCACCCCGAGCCGCTACTGGGAGAACTTCGACTGATCTGGGGCCGGCGGGCTCAGGCGCTGAGGACGGCCTCGGCGCCGCGTCGGCCGGAGAACAGGGCTCCCTGGATCGACGGCGTGTCGCGGTGGTCGCCGCACACGTAGAGGCCGTCGCCGAGGTCGACCCGACGCTTCGGGTGGAAGGGCGGGCGCTGCTCGGGCTGCCCGTGGGCGATCACGTGGGTGCGCAGGTGGGTCCACCCGTCGACCTGGGCCCCCCACCAGCCGCGCAGCTGACGGCGCACCGCCGGCTCGAGCTCGCCGTCGGAGGGGCCCGGGCAGGCGGCGGCCACCAGCGCCCGGCCCGGCGGCGCGTACGACGGGGCCACGTTGCTCATCACGGCCACGTTGAGGGCCGGCCCCGCGCCGGTGCCGTCGAGGGCGATGAGCTTGTCGGCCACCGGCGGGGCGTCGGCTGCGAACCACACGCACGACACCGGTCGGGAGCCCACCGGCGGGAGCCCGAGGAGGTCGGACGCGGCCGGCCCCTCGGTGGCCACCACCACGTGGTCGGCCTGCACGGTCCGGCCGCCGGCGGTGGTCACCGATCCCACCGCCACTGAGGTGACCGGTGTGTCGAGCACCACGGTGCCGTCGAGCAGCCCGGCCGCCATCTGGGCGGGGATGGCCCCCATGCCGGCGGACGGGACGGCCGACGAGCCCACGGTGAGGCAACGCAGCACCACCTCGAACATCCGGTTGCTGGCCGTGAGCCCGGCATCGAGCTGGATGCCGCCCACCAGCGGCCGGAAGAACCGGTCGATCATCGACTCGCTGAAGCGGGCCAGGCGAAGGGCGTCGATGGTGGGCACGTCGGGCCCTCGGAGGAGAGCGACCGGTTCGGCCCGGCGGAGTCGCAGCTGCAGGAGGGCCAGGCGGGCCTTGTCGGCGACCGTGCCGATCGGTGCCCGGGCCGAGGAGAGCAGCGCCCCCGGCATCCGCAGCGGGTCCCCCACGCGGTGGAGGCGGCCGCCGAACCACACCAACGAGCCGGGACCGAAGGCCTGCAGGTCGAGGGCGGCGACGTCGAGCTGGCGGTCGAGCTCCGGGTAGGCGGTGAGCAGCACCTGGAACCCGCGGTCGAGGAGGAAGCCGTCGACGAGGTCGGTGCGCACCCGTCCCCCGATCCCGTCGGACGCCTCCAGCACCACCACGGAGCGCCCGGCCGCCTGGAGGGTGCGGGCGGCCGCCAGCCCGGCCAACCCGGCGCCCACCACCGCCACGTCGACCTGAGAGGGGAGCTCGTCGGCCATCACGCCGACGGTAGCGGTGCGACGTGGGTCAGAGGCCGTCGGCGGCGAGCTGGTCGCGGCGGTGGCGGGCCCGGGCGTCGTGGGGGCGGGCCAGGACGTCGGCCAGCTGGGCCAGGAGGTCGTCGAGGTGGAAGGGCCGGGCCAGGAAGCTGTCGGCGCCGGACTGGAAGGAGAACGGCCGGTTCCTGGCGCTGGCGGCACAGAGCACCACCCGGGCGTCGGCCACGCGGCGGTCGTCGTGGCTGCGGATCCGGTCGAGCAGCTTCAGGTTGGAGCCCACCCCGCCGGCGGCCAGGTCGAGCACGACGGCTCGCGGGAGCTCCGACTGCAGCCGGCCCACGGCGGCGGCCTCGCTGGTGGCGGTGGCGACCCGGTAGCCGTTGGCGTCGACGAAGCGGGCCAGCATCTCGCCCGCATCGGCATCGTCGTTGACCAGCAGGATCTTGGCGGGGGAGCGGCGTTCGGTGCCGTCCCAGACGTCAGCCTTCTTGCGACCGAGCGCCATCGGGTCAGTCCTCGAGCGTCTGCAGCGTGGGGGCGGCGCGCTCGTCGGCCGCTTCCAGCGCGGCGAGGAGGTGCATCGAGATGTCGGCCACCTGCACGGTCTCCTCTGCTCCGGCGCCCTTCACGCCGTCGTCGAGCATGATGTAGCAGAAGGGGCAGGCGGTGGCGACCTTGCTGGCGCCGGTGGCGATGAGCTCTTCGGCCCGCTCGTCGTTCACCTTCTTGCCGATGCTCTCCTCCATCCACATGCGGGCGCCGCCGGCGCCGCAGCACATGCCCTTGGTGCCGTTGCGACCGGCCTCGACCACCTCGACGCCGCCGAGGCTGCCGATCACGTTGCGGGGCGAGAGGTACACGTCGTTGTGACGGCCGAGGTAGCAGGAGTCGTGGTAGACGACCCGCTCGTCGAGGCGGGCGTCGCGCATGTCGAGCTGGCCCGAGTCGATCAGCTGCTCGAGGAGCTGGCTGTGGTGGACCACCTCGAAGTGACCGCCCAGCTGCGGGTACTCGTTGAGCAGCGTGTTGAAGCAGTGGGGGCACTGCGTGATGATCTTCTTCACGCCCATCCCGTTGAGCTGCTCGATGGTGGCCGAGGCCAGCATCTGGAAGATGTACTCGTTGCCGGAGCGTCGGGCCGGGTCGCCGGTGCAGGTCTCCGACGGGCCGAGGATGGCAAAGTCGATGCCGGCCCGCTGCAGCAGCTTGGCCATGGCGATGGTGACCTTCTGGTTCTTGTCGTCGAAGGATCCTGCGCAGCCGACCCAGTAGAGGTAGTCGTGCTCGAAGGCGTCGCCGCTCTCGATGACGGGCACGCCCTCGACCTTGTCGGTCCAGGCTGCGCGGTCGCTCTGCGACAGGCCCCACGGGTTGCCGGAGTTCTCCATCGCTCGGTAGGCGCCGCCCAGCTCGGTGGGGAAGTCGGACTCCATGAGCGACAGGTAGCGCCGCATGTCGAGGATCTTGTCGAGGATCTCGATGTTGACCGGGCAGATCTCGTCGCAGGCCTTGCAGGTGGTGCAGGCCCACACCTCCTCAGAGGTGATCCGCTCGAAGACGCTGTTGGAGCTCACCGTGATCTCCGGGTCGACACCGAGCGGCGGGGAGACGGGCGGCGTGCCGGTGCGGGCCATGACCTCGCCGGTCTTGAGCACGATCTCGCGGGGGTCGAGTGGCTTGCCGGTGGCGTGGGCCGGGCACACCGAGGTGCAGCGTCCGCACATGGTGCAGGCGTCGGTGTCGAGCAGCTGCTTCCAGGTGAAGTCCTCGACCGTGGAGGCGCCGAAGCTCTCGAGCTCGGTCTCCATCAGGTTGGGCATGGCCTTCATGGCGCCCTTGGGCCGCTCGCGGTCCTTCAGGTACATGTTCAGCGGCGACGTGAAGATGTGGCGCAGCATCGTGACCGGGAGGATGGCCACGAACAGGAAGAAGCTGAGCACGTGGGCCACCCACCACACCTGGTGGGCGCCGGCCAGGTTGCCGTGGTCCTCGATGAGCCCTGACAGCGGGTAGCCGATGAAGCTCCACTGCTCGAACTCGGGCCGGCCCTGGAGGGCGATCCGCCACACCTCGGCCCCGAAGCCGGTGACGGTGATGGCCAGGATCGTGCCGAGGATGATGGCGTGCTCGGGCTTGGTCTTGATGCGGATGCGGTAGGGCCGCTGCACGTAGCGGCGCACGATGGCCCACACCACACCGACCAAGAGCATGAGCCCGCCGAAGTCGCCGATGGCCGCGTAGCCGCGGTAGACGTCGCCGTGGAGGAACTTGGCCGACTCGGGGAGCTGGTGGTTGACCTCGAGGACGGTGGTGACGGCCAGCAGGATCAGGAAGCCGAAGTAGATGAGGCTGTGCATGATCCCGGCGGCGGGATCGCGCAGCAGCGTCTGCATGTACACCCCGGCGCGGAAGTCCTTCATGCGCCGGCCGACGTTCTTCTTGGTGGTGGCTCGCCGATCGGGGCCGCCCCGCTCCCAGTTCCGCACCCGCTGGCCGAACAGCCAGGCCCCGTAGACGATCAGCACCGGGAACACGGTGTAGAAGACCAGCTTCCAGGCGCTCGGGATGTTCCCGAACACCTCCCGCTGCACCTCGCTGTCGTCGTGGAACTGGAAGATCAGCGAGGTGACGCCGGAGGTGACGGTGATGGCGGCGAACACGACGCCCAGCGCGACGGCGTACTGATGGGGCTTCAGGCGCGACTTCACGCCCGAAAGGTACCCCGAGGCCACGGCCCGGCCCGAAACCGGCGGATCAGGCGGGTCAGCCGTAGGTCTGGGCGTCGAGGTCGCGGATGCGGGCAGCCAGCGACTTCAGCAGCTTGTGCGCGATGGGGGGCACGGCGTCGACGATGGCGGCGAACTCGCGGGCGCCGATCACCAGCACCTTGAGGTCGGTGGCGGCGGTGACGGTGGCCGTGCGGGGACCGTGGTCGAGCAGCGCCAGCTCGCCCACGCAGTCGCCGGGGCCGAGCGTGGCCACCTTCTTGTTGTTGCGCCGCACCTCGGCCGTGCCCTCCACGATCACGAACGCCTCGCGGCCCGTGGTGCCCTCTTCGCAGAGCGTGCGGCCGGCGGTCAGGTCGATCTCGTCGGACGCGCGCGCCACGGCCTGCAGCTCCTTCTTCGAGCAGGCCGAGAACAGGCGGACCGAAGCGAGCTGATCGAGGTGTGAGGAGGAGCGAGCCATGGAGCGGCAGCATACGGAGCGAAGGCGCGGCGTGCCGGGGATCCTGCAGTGCCCGCCTCCAGAACGCTTCACAGGGGCGAAACAAGCGGGAAACCTTCGCTCTCTACGGTCGGCGCCGTGGATGTCGTCCTCGTGCGCTGGCCCATCGAGCAGGTCCGCCGCGAGGAGCTCGATCAGGCCGGTCGCCCCCGCCTCCTGCTCATCGAGGACGATGCTGCGCCGCCGGTCGTCGACGACGAGATGGAGGACTGGATCCGTGTGCCGGCGGGGGAGGTCGACCTCCGCGCTCGGGTCGAGGGGCTGCGCCGCCGGATGGCCGCCAGGACCCAGGCGGCTCCGCTGCTCGACGACGACGGCGTCCTCCGGCTCGACGACCGGTGGGTGTCGCTGCCCCCGGTGGAGGCTCGCCTCACCGAGGCGCTGCTCGGCCGCTACGGCGCGGTGGTGTCGCGCGATGCGCTGGCCAGGGCCGGCTGGCCGGCGGGCGCCCCCGGGCGCAACGCCCTCGACGTGCACATGCTGCGGTTGCGCCGCCGCCTGGCGCCGCTGGCGCTGGCCATCCGCACCGTGCGGTCGCGCGGCTACCTGCTGGAGCGCCAGAGCGGTGCGGAGGCTCGCACCGCCCGAGCCCAGGACGCCTGAGCACCCGCCCCCGGCGACACCACCCCGGCGCTGGCCGCCGGTCCCTGACGGCTAGGCCCCGGTGAGCTCCTGGAGCCCCGACACGCGCCCGAGCAGCGGCCGCACCACGGCGTCGAGCAGCACGACGTCGGAGGGTCGAGGTCCGTCGAGGCGGACCACGCTCACGAGGTCACCCCGGCGGATGAGGATGACGTCGCGCTCGGTGATGGGTCCGGTCTCGGGCTCCACCTCGAAGCGCAGGGCCAGGGTGCGGTCGGACAGCACGCCGAAGTCGAGGGGGCCGGTGCGCAGCGACAGGCCAGCATCGGTGGCCACCACCGAGGCGCAGTCGTCGGCGACGTCGCGGAAGAGCTGCTCCACGGCACCCCCCTGGCCGGGGAAGTGGGCCACGGTGCTGCTCAGCTCCCCGGACGGACCGGTGAACGCCACGGCGACCTCGTCGTCGGGCTCGAGGTCGGCGATGGCGTCGTCGCAGGGGTGCTCGGGGAGCACCTCGGTGCTGATCGGCGTGCCGCTGGCCGCCGGCTCCCAGCCTTCGGGGAGGTCGTCGGGCTGCAGCGTGGCCTCGGCGAGGAGATCGGTGGTGACCGGCTCCGGGTCGGGGCGGGTGACCTCGCGATCGGTCTGGCAGGCGCTCAGCGCCAGCACGGCCACCAAGCCGAGGGTCACCTTCGGTCGTCGCACGTTCTGTCCTCCCGCGTCCACGTGGGTGCATCTTCGCACCACCGGCACCCTGGCGTGCACGTCTTCGCGTTCGGTGGCCCGTTCGCGTCAGATTCTTACGAGGTGCTCGTGCGGCACCCGTAACGCCACGAGAACGTCCGGGAAACGGCCCCTCCTTACGGTCACGAACAGGTCAGACAGCAACCGGTCCGACCAGACCAGTCCCGTTCCCAAGGAGGGTTTCCCGTGAGACGAAAGCTGCTCGCCATCCCGGCGATCAGCGGCGCCGCACTGCTGGCTTTGGCCGCACCGGCGTACGCGCAAGACATTCCGGAGGGGGTGGCGTCCCAGGTCATCCTCGACAACATCTACGTGATGACGGCCGGCATCCTCGTGTTCTTCATGCAGGCGGGCTTCGCTCTGCTCGAGGCGGGCCTCACCCGGGCCAAGAACGTCGGCAACATCATGATGAAGAACCTCATGGACTGCATGGCCGGCGTGCTGGCCTTCGGCATGGTCGGCTACTCCATCGGCTTCGGTGGCGAGAAGCTGGGCGGCTGGTTTGGTTGGGGCGGCGTCGGCATCCCCGGCATCGAGGACGCCAACGCGATGCAGGCCCTCAACCTGTCGCCGGCCACCTTCTTCTTCTTCCAGGCCGCCTTCGCCGCCACCGCTGCCACCATCGTGTCCGGGGCCATGGCGGAGAGGACGAAGTTCAAGTCGTACTTCGCGTACTCGCTCGTCATCACCGGCCTCATCTACCCGGTGATCCTGAGCTGGACCTGGGGCGGCGGTTGGCTGGCCCAGCGGGAGTTCCCGTTCTCCGACTTCGCCGGGAGCACGATCGTGCACGCCACCGGCGGCTGGGCGGCGCTCATGGGCGCCATCGTGCTCGGCCCCCGCCTCGGCAAGTACAGCGCTCAGGGCAAGCCCCGGGCCATCCCGGGCCACAGCACCCCCTTCGTGGTCCTGGGCGGTCTGATCCTCCTCATCGGCTGGTTCGGCTTCAACCCCGGCTCCGAGCTGGCGGCCGACGCCTTCGTGCCCCAGCTGGCCGTGAAGACGCTGCTGGCCGGTTGCGCCGGTGCGATCATCGGGATGATCGTGAACTGGAGCGTTGACGGGAAGCCGGACGTGTCGATGGCCGTCAACGGCCTGCTGGCCGGGCTCGTGGCGATCACCGCTCCAGTCGGCGCGGTGTCCACTCGTGACGCCATCATCATCGGTGCCATCGGCGGGGCGATCGTGGTCTTCGCGGTGAAGTTCTTCGACCGGGTCAAGGTCGACGATCCGGTGGGCGCCATCGCTGTCCATGGCGTCTGCGGCACGTTCGGCACCCTGTCGATCGGGCTCTTCGCCCAGTACGACGATGCCTTCCTCGGGCGGGAGGACGCCGGGCTCTTCTACGGCGGCGGCCTCGACCAGATGGTCACCCAGGGCACCTTCGTCCTCGCTCACGCGGTGTTCGTGATGGGCGCGGCGTTCGTCCTCTTCTCGGCCATCAAGTACACGATCGGCCTCCGGGTCTCCGAAGAGGAGGAGCTGGCCGGGCTCGACGTGATGGAGCACGGCAGCGCCGGGTACGGCGCCGACCTGCTCGCCGGCGTCGGCATGCCGTCGGCCGCCATGACCGCCCACGACCATGTCCCGTCTTCGACGGGCTGAGAGAGGAGAACCGACGTGCTCAGCCTCGTCACAGCCATCATCAAGCCCTACGTGCTCGACGGTGTGAAGGACGCCCTCAAGGCGATCGACATCCAGGGCCTCACGATCACCGAGGTCAAGGGCTTCGGCCGCCAGGGCGGCCACACGGAGACCTACCGAGGAGCGGAGTACGCCATCGACTTCGTCCCCAAGGTGAAGGTCGAGGTCGTGGTCGGCACCGATACCGCCGAGGCGGTCGTGGCGGCGATCCAGGGAGCCGCCAACACCGGCAAGATCGGTGACGGCAAGATCTGGATCACCTCGGTGGACCGGGTCATCCGCATCCGCACCGGAGAGATGGGAGCGGACGCGATCTAGATCCCAGCGGTGGGAGAGCGAAGGGGCCGTCCCTCGGGACGGCCCCTTCCGCGCCCCGGGTCAGGCGGAGCGACCAGTGGGCACCTCGAGGAGGACGCCCTTGCCCCGCAGGAAGTGGAGCTGCAGCCCCACCTCGGCGAACCGGCCCTGGAGCCGGTTGAGCATCGTCTTCACCGAGGCCCGGTGGCCGCTGCCGCCGTGGCGCACGTAGGTGGTGGCGATCACCTCGGTGCGCACCAGCTCGTCGGCCGACTGGAGCAGCAGCTCGGCCACGCAGAGCTGGGCGTCGGGGATGGCCACCCACCGCTGGTCGTGCCACAGGAGGCCGTCGTCGTCGAGGCGGGGTCGGGCCCGCAGCCGCTCGGCTCGTTGGCCGAGCGAGGCGATGCGGGCCATCAGGTCGGCCGCTTCCGGGGGGTCGCGCAGCCAGTCCTCGAGCTCGTCGACCACGTCGGGCGGCTCCTGCGAGGGGCCGACCACCAGGATGCGAGGCCGTCGCTGCGCCGCCAGGGTGCGGCGCTGCGCCTCTTCGTCGGG
>JBPPMN010000253.1:0-9529 GCA_051306055.1 Acidimicrobiales bacterium | reverse complement strand
CCGGGCTGCTCATGCCGGGACCTCGTCGGCGTCGGCCAGCGGCTCGACCTGATCGGCATAGGGGGCCATGGCCGGGTCGTGGCGCTTGCGCTCCCACTGCTGGCGCAGCTCCACGGTGCCGAGCCCGTCGGGGTCGCACACGTGGCAGCGGGACCAGATCGTGGAGAAGGCCTGGCCGCTCGGGTGGGCAGGGAAGCGCCCGGCCTCGATGCCGGTGACGATGGCGCCGACGGTGGCGCTGGTGTGGGTCAGCACCTCGTCGGTCACCAGGTACCCCTTGTGCTTGAACTCACCCTTGCGGGTGGCGAACCAGTAGGCGGCGTGGACCGGGGTGCCGGCCCGGCCGTGGTGGGCCCGGGCGGCCAGGCCGTAGACGGGCAGCTGCAGTCGGGTGCCGCCGGCGGTGGGGTCGTCATCGGTGATGGCCCGGTAGCTGTCGCCGAGCTTGCCGGTCTTGTAGTCGACGACGTGGAGCGTGCCGTCGGCGCCGAGGTCGAGCCGGTCGGCCCGGCCCCGGAAGCGGACGGTGCGGCCATCGGGGAGGGGGAGCGCCACCGCCGGGTCCTCGCCGGTGAACCCGAAGCCCAGCTCGGCGGCGAGGGGGCTGGTGCCGTGCCCGGCCCGGTGCAGGTCGTCGTGGAAGAGGAAGCTGTGGAGGTCGGCCAGGATCCGGCGGCGGTCGCGGCGCCAGAAGATGGGTCGGCCGGTGCGGCCCTGGGCCTCCCACTCATGGCAGGTGCGCTGACCGATCTCCTCGATCAGGCGGTGGTGGGCGTCGGTCCACGGTTGGAGCGGTGGCGGGATCGCGTCGGCGGGACCGGCCAGCACCTCCACGATGAAGTCCTCCAGGACCTTGTGGACGAGGCTGCCGCGCTCGAGGGCGGAGATCACCATCTCCTCTTCGGGGTCCTCCACCGCCGCCACGTTGAGGATGTCCTGCACGAGGTGCGCGTGGGGACAGGCGGCCCAGCGCTCGAGCCGGGTGGGCGAGGTGATGTGGTCGACCGGCGAGGGAACGGCCAGCCCGGCCAGGTTGCCGTCGAACCGCGTGAACCTGGGACTGCGCCGAGCGGCGACCACCTCGGCCGCGGCCGCCGCCAGCGCGTCGCCGCTGGTGGCGAGGTCGCCTCCGGAGGCCAGCAGCGCGAGGAGCCGGTGCTCCTGCGCGGTGGCCGGCGAGCCGAGGCGCAGCCCTGCGTCGAAGGAGGGGACGTGCTCGAGCCAGCGGGCGGATCGGGTGAGCAGGTCGGCGCCCCACAGCGGTGCGTCGGTGGCGTCGAGGGCACCGGCCAGGTCGAGCACCCAGCGCGACGGCACCCGGTCGGCGCTGCGCCGGAGGTCGCCACGCGGGACGCAGAGCAGCTGCCGTCGGGGACCGGCCAGGGAGGCCAGGAGCTGACGGTGCTGCCGCTCGACCCGCTCGGCCCGCAGTGCCAGCTCACCCCGGCAGACGGCTCGTTCTCGGTCGGGGAGGAGGGAGTCGTCGCGGACCGTGGCCGGGAAGGACCCCTCCGCCAGGCCCAGCACCACCACGAGGTCGAGGTCGAGTCCGATGCCCATCTCCACCGAGCCGACGAGCACACCGTCGCCGAAGCGCCCCACGCGGCCGAGGTCGCTGTCGAGCTCGACCATCAGGGTGCGGGTGAAAACGGGGAGCTCCACGGGGGCCTCGACGGCGTCGAGGGCGCCGAGGCGATCGAGGGCCAGCTCCACCCGGTCCGCGGCCTTGCGCTCGGCGTCGGGCCAGGTGGCACGGCGGGCGGCTTCGCCGAGGAGCTGGGTGAGCCAGCCGTGGGCCCAGGCGGCGTGCTCGCTCCAACGTCGGGGGCCGGCGGCGGCGCCGGTGAGGTCGTCGATGAGGTGCAGCGCGAAGGCCCGCAGGTCGCGGGCGCGCTGGGCCTGGAGGCGAGCGTCGTCGACCAGCCAGTCGGGTGTCTCACCGTCGTGCTCGGCGTCGGCGGCCCGGGTGTCGTGGTGCTCGGCCAGGAGGGCGAGGTTGGCGTCCCAGTCGGGCCGGCCGCCCACGACGGCGGCGTCGCGGGAGAGGCGCTCCCATGCCGACACCGGTGCCCAGCGACCGTGGTGGAGGATCGGGCCCGAGCTGAGCAGGGCCAGCACGTCGTGGCGGCGGTAGCCGTGCTCGGGCAGCGCGAGCAGGTCGAGCAGGGTGCGTCCGGCCAGGCGGGCCGACAGCGGCAGGACGGCGGCGCCGTTGGTGGCGACTCCGGCCGCCTGCAGCTGCTCGTGGGCGAGGCGGGCGTAGGGCTCCGGGCTGGCGTGGAGCACGGCGATGCGATCGAGGCGGGTGCCGCGGTGCGTTGCGTCGACGACCGCGCGCACGGCGGCCCGCACCTCCTCGTCGGCATCGGAGGCGGTGAGGATGGTGGTGCGCTCGACCTCGACCAGCGGCCCGCTCGGGCGGCTCGGAGGGGACCCCGCGAGCCCGAGGCGGGCCAGCGAGGTGGTGACCTCGGCATCGGCCTCCGGGATGCCGCAGGTGCCGGCCACGACGGTGGTGGGCACGTGGGCGGCCAGCGCCACCAGCAGGCGGGCTCCGTGCTGGGTGAGGCGCTGCGGGAGGTGGATGATGAGGGCGCCGAGGTCGTCGGCCGCGCCGGCCGCCGAGCTGGCCGCCGCCTCCAGCAGGTCTTCCTCGTCGGACCATGCGGGCTCGAGCCGACGCCGAGCTGCTCGATGGAGCCGCACCACTGCCCGAGCCCGCTCGCTGGCCGCCGACAGGGCGTCGAGCGCGGCAGGGGAGAGGTCGCGCAGCTCCCGGTAGGTGGCCACGAGCGCCGACTCGGTGGCCGGGTGATCCGCCACCGCGGCGAAGAGGCCCGGCTCGGCGGCCAGCTCGGCCCGCATGGCAGCCGCCAGCACCGGGGTGGACACCGGGCGCCGGCCCTGGGCGGCCAGGGCGCCGGCCCCGAGGAGCTCGGCCAGCCGGTAGGTGGTGACGAAGGTGACGGCAGCCAGCCCGACCCCGGTGCCGGCCACCGGGCCGAGCGCCCCCGACGCCAGCAGGCGCCGGTTGGCCACGCCGACGTGGTTCGAGGGCACGACCACGGTGACGGGCGTCAGCGGCTCGCCCCCCTTGGCCGAGGTGATGGCGGCATGGAGGGCTCGCGCCGCTGGCTCCCCGTAGCCCGTCCACTCCACCGTGATCGACATCTCAGCCCAGCGTAGGGCGACGGTGTGACGGCCTCCGCCCGGCGTCGCCGGGTCGACCTCGGGTGGCGAACGGATCGCTCCTGATCAGAGGAGGGAGCGGAGCAGCTCTCGGGTGCGGGGTGCCTCGTCGGCGGTGGTGATCAGCTCGAGGGCGGAGAAGTCGGTGGCGCCGGCGTCGGCGAACCGCTCGATCCCGGCTCGCACGGTGGCCTCGTCGCCGATCAGTGACACGTCGGCCGGCCCCTCGGCGCCTTCCCGGTCCATGACCTGCCGGTACGACGGCAGCTCGTTGTAGCCGGCCAGCACCTCGGCCACGACGCCGCGCACCCGGTCGGGGTCGTCGGTGACGCAGACCGGGACGCTGGCCACCACCCGCGGCGGCGGTCGTCCGGCGTCGGTGGCCGCGACCTCGAGGACGGGGCGGATCTGCTCCTCGATGGTGCGGGGGCCGCTCAGCCACAGGATGGTGCCGTCGGTGCGACCCCCGGCGAGGCCCAGCATCCGCGGGCCCATGGCGGCCAGCATCACTCCCGGAGGGGTGGCGCCGTCGAAGCGGGGGAAGGGGTCGGCGAACCCCGACCAGGTGGCGCCGGTGGCGTCGACGCGCTCGCCGGCCAGCGCCGGAAGGAGCACGTCGAGGTACTCCTCCATGTGGGCGGCCGGTCGGGCGAAGGGCACGCGCAGCGTCCCCTCGACCGAGGGCTTGTGGGCCAGACCGAGGCCGAGGAGCAGTCGGCCTCCGCACATGGACTGGGTGGTGAGGGCCTGGCCGGCCAGCATGAGCGGGTGGCGGGTCCAGGTGGAGATCACCGCCGTGCCGAGCTCGATGGAGGAGGTGCGGCCACCGATGACCCCGAGGGCGGTGAGGGCGTCGGGAACGGCCAGCTGCGCCACCCAGTAGGTGGCGAAGCCGTGCTCCTCCGCCTCGGCGGCGTGCTCGCCGATGGCCGTCACGGAGCTGCCGAGGGCGATGAGGCTGGAGCCGTTGATCCCGATGCGCATGGCCGCTTCCTAGCAGGGTGCTGAAGAACGTCGGTGTGCGGATCGCCGAGACAGCGGTGCCGCTCGCAAGGAGGCAGGACGACGGCGCAGCTGGGGCCCTGCGATGAGGACGAGGACGCCGCGAGCGGTGCCGATGGCCGGCGAGGCGTGTGCCATGCGTTTTTCAGCACCCTGCTAGCAGCGGGTCGACGACCGTGCCGCGATCAGTCGGCGACGGCGCGCTCCTCGATGGCACCGCCGCGGGTGGCGGTGAGCGGCACCTGGCCGTCCATCCGAGGCACCTCCACGTCGACGACGACCGTGCCCCGCTCCTGCTCCCAGTGGTGGACGTTCAAGACCGCGCCGTACACGAAGAAGCGGGCGTAGAGCATCAACCAGGCCAGCACCGCGAAGACCACACCGATGGAGCCGTAGAGCGCCGACGACGACGCCACCACGCGGGGGACGTAGAACGTGCCGACCAGCTTCAGCACCTCGAAGGCCACGGCCACCACCGCGGCGCCCACGAGGTGGGCCCGCCACGGGAGGGGCTGGTTGCCGAGGAAGGAGTAGGCCCAGACCAGCACGGCGGTGGTGATGGCGATGCTGAGCAGCGAGCCGGCCACAACTGCGGGACCAGGGAGCAGCCGCAGCAGGGGGCCGGTGGCCAGCGTGGACAGGAAGAGGGTGCCGGCTCCGGCCAGCCAGCCGAGGGCCACGAGCTTGTCGACGAGGCCCCGCCCCACGGTCTGCCAGGCGGCGTTCACGGCCGTCTGCAGCGCGCCCACCACGCCGAGGCTCGACAGCAGGAGCCCGACGAAGCCGATCACCGAGGCCGCCCGGCGGCTGCCCTCGGCGGTCTGGATGCTCTCGGTGAAGGTCTCGGCCGCTTGGCCCTCGAGGCCGAGCTCGCTGACGAGCCGCGTGGCGAAGGTGGCGTCGCCCGAGGCCAGGAACCCGACCACCGCGATCACGACGAGGAGGAGCGGGAACAGCGACAGGAAGCCAGCCAGGCCGATGGAGGCGGCCAGGGGGCCCCCGCCGATGGCCCCGAAGCGCTCGTTCACCGCCATGGCGGTGTCGAGCCAGCCGAACCTTGCCCGCCAGCGGGCGATGTCGAACACCCGGTGGACCGTACCCCCGGAACTAGGTTCGCATCCGTGCACGTGCCCGACGTCGATCCGCGCCGCATCCCCGCCCACGTGGCGTGCGTGATGGACGGCAACGGCCGTTGGGCCACCCGCAGGGGCCTGAAGCGCACCGAGGGCCACGCCGCCGGCGAGGAGGCGCTGTTCGACACCGTCGAGGGCGCCTTGGAGCTCGGCGTCCGGTGGCTCACCGTCTACGCCTTCTCCACGGAGAACTGGAAGCGCCCGGCTGACGAGGTCCGCTACCTGATGGGGTTCAACGAGCGGTTGCTGCTCACCCGCCGCGACGAGCTCGACGGCAAGGGGGTGCGCGTGCGGTTCATCGGCCGCCAGGGCTGGCGGGTGCCCAAGCGGGTGCAACGCCACATCGACGACACCGAGGCCCTCACGGCCCACAACCGGCGCATGACCCTCACCTTCGCGTTCAACTATGGCGGGCGGGCCGAGATCGTCGACGCCGTGCAGTCGCTCGTGCGCGAGGGAACGCCGGCCGACAAGATCACCGAGAAGGCGATCCGCTCCCGCCTCTACGCCCCCGACATGCCCGACCCCGACCTGGTCGTTCGCACGTCCGGGGAGCACCGGATCTCCAACTTCCTGCTGTGGGAGATGGCCTACAGCGAGCTGATCTTCACCGAGACCCTCTGGCCCGACTTCCGCCGCGAGCACCTGTTCGAGGCGGTGCGCGAGTTCCAGCGCAGGGAGCGCAGGTTCGGAGGCGTGGAGCAGTAGGTTCGGCTCCATGGGCTTGTACCGGGATGAGGGCATCGTGCTTCGTACCCACAAGCTCGGTGAGGCCGACCGGATCGTGAGCGTGCTCACCCGGCACCACGGCAAGGTGCGGGCGGTGGCCAAGGGCGTGCGCAAGACCAAGAGCCGCTTCGGCGCCCGGCTCGAACCGCCCACCCACCTGGCGCTGCAGCTCTACGAGGGCCGCAGCGACCTCCACATCATCGATCAGGCCGAGACGCTCGACCACTTCCGGGCCATCCGCGAAGACCTCGATCGCCTCACCCGCGCGGTGTCGATGCTGGAGGCGGGCGACCAGCTCGGCCTCGAGGGGGAGCCCAACCCGGCCCTCTACCAGATGCTCCTCGGAGCCCTCCGGGCCCTGGCCGGCCACAGCGGTCCGCTGGTGCTGCCGGGCTTCTTCCTCAAGGTGCTGGCCCTGGAGGGCTTCCGTCCCGTGGTCGACCGCTGCGTGGAGTGCGAGGCCACCGAGGGGCTCGTGGCCTTCGACCTCGACTCCGGTGGCACCCGCTGCCGGGAGCACCGGGTGGGCCAGGCCATCTCAGCGGAGGCGCTCCTGCTGCTCAACGACATCCTGGGCGGCCGGCTGAGCCAGGCCCTCAACGAGCCGCCGTCCGCGGCCACCACCGAGGTCGACCACCTGGCCACCCGGGCCCTCGAGCACCACCTGGAGCGGCGCCTGCGCTCGGTCGCCATCCTCGACCACGGCTGAGTCCCTGCTCGCCGTCGGCGAGGTCGGTCTCAGGCGACGGGAGCGCCGGGCTGCACGTCGGGCTCGACCTGGAGGAGGCGCACCGTGCCGTCGGGGTCGAGGGCACCGAGGACCAGGAACTCGCTGGTGAACCCTGCGATGCGCTTGGTGCCCAGGTTCACCGCGCCCACCACGAGGCGACCGTGGAGCTCGTCGGCGCTGTAGTTGGTGATCTGGGCGCTGGTGCGGAGCTGACCGAGGACCGGACCGAAGTCGACCGTGAGCTTCCAGGCCGGCTTGCGGGCCTCGGGGAAGGGCTCGACGGCCTCCACCCGGCCCACGCGGAGGTCGAGGGCGAAGAAGCCGTCGGCGCCCACCTCGTCCTTCGGCGGGAGCGACTCGGGTGCGTACGGACGACCGACCGGGTCGATGCTGTGGGCCACGGTGGCCGGGCTACTGGCCCTGGATCTTGAACCAGCGCTGACCGGGCTCGTCCCACTGCATCCACGCGCTCTCGGTCGGGTCCCACTGGATGTAGGTGCCGCGGGCCTCGTCCCACTGGGGCGCCGGCGCGGTGGCGGTGGAGGGCGCCGCCGGGCTCGACGGCTCCGGGGGAGTGCCCCAGCCGGCGCTCGGGTCGACGGCCGGGCCCCAGCCGGTGCTGGCGCCCGTGCCGGGAGGCGCGGGGGTGCCCCAACCGCCGCCGGCCGCGTAGCCGGCCGGGGGAGCGGGAGCGGTGAGCCCGGGCACGACGATCGGGGACCCTGCGGCGGAGGACCGCACCACGAACGTCTTGGCCGCCATGTCGCCCACGCGGCGGTGGCCCTTGGTGGTGAGCCCGGTGATGAAGCCCACCAGCGGCAGACCGCAGGGCTGGCCGTCGACGATCAGGAGCACCCAGCGCAGGGCGGCCCTCCCGATGCCCGGCGGCCGACCGTTCTCGCGGACGGTGCGCAGACCCAGCAGGAGCTTGCCGGGCGTCCAGCCCGTGAGCCCCTGCAGCACCACCAGCACGAGGAGGTTGAGCCCCAGCCCGGCCGCCTGGGCAGCGCCGAAGCCGGCGTCGCTGAAGTAGACCGTCTCGTTGAAGTTGAAGCACACCCCGTTGTTCTCGTCGAGGTACTGGTCGCAGAAGGCGGTGGCCGTGCTGGAGCTGCTCAGCTCGAGGTACTCGAGCTGCGACGACGCGAGCATGAACGCGGGCACGGCGAGGATGAGGATGTCGATGATGGCGGCCACCACGCGGCGTCCGAAGACGTTGGTGGGGTCGCTGGCGGGCGGGGCGGGCATCGAAGCGACCATCGGACCGTTCTAGCACCGGCCCACCGGCCGACCCGGTGAACTGGGTGGTCGGCGGCAGAGGGTGGCCCGGTAGCCTCGCCGCCATGTCCGCTGCACCTGAGCCCGAGCTGTTCGACAAGATCGTCAACCTGTGCAAGCGGCGCGGCTTCGTGTTCCCCTCCGCCGAGATCTACGGCGGCTTCCGCTCCACCTACGACTACGGGCCGCTCGGCGTCCTCATGCTGCGCAACGTGAAGAGCGCGTGGTGGCGCTCGATGGTGCAGCTGCGCGACGACGTCGTGGGGCTCGACGCCTCGATCCTCAGCCCGCCGCCCGTGTGGGAGGCCTCCGGGCACCTGGCCAACTTCACCGACCCGCTGGTCGACTGCAAGGAGTGCAAGGAGCGGTTCCGGCTCGACAAGCTCGAGGACCCGGGCACCTGCCCCAGCTGCGGCGCCAAGGACAGCTTCACGGAGGCCCGCCAGTTCAACCTGATGTTCAAGACCCACGCCGGGCCCGTCGAGGGGTCCGGCCACGATGTGTACCTGCGCCCCGAGACCGCGCAGGGCATGTTCCTCAACTTCAAGAACGTGCTCGAGACGTCGCGCAAGAAGCCGCCCTTCGGCATCGCCCAGGTGGGCAAGTCGTTCCGCAACGAGATCACCCCCGGGAACTTCGTGTTCCGCACCCGTGAGTTCGAGCAGATGGAGATGGAGTTCTTCGTGCCGCCGGCCGAGAGCCAGCAGTGGTACGAGTACTGGTGCCAGCAGCGCTACGACTGGTACGTCGAGCACGGGATCCCGACCGACCAGCTCCGGTTGCGCCCCCACGAGGCCGACGAGCTCTCGCACTACTCCTCGGGCACGTCCGACGTGGAGTTCCTCTTCCCCTGGGGCTTCGACGAGCTCGAGGGCATCGCCAACCGCGGCGACTTCGACCTCACCGCCCACGCCAAGCACTCGGGGGAGCGCCTCGAGTACTTCGACCAGGCCACCAACGAGCACTACGTGCCGCACGTGATCGAGCCCGCGGCCGGGGCCACCCGCACGATGATGGCCTTCCTGATGGCGGCCTACGCCGAGGAGGAGGTCAACGGCGAGACGCGCACCGTGCTGCGCCTCCACCACCGCATCGCGCCCTACCAGGTGGCGGTCCTGCCGCTCTCGAAGAAGGACACGCTCACCCCGGTGGCCAAGGAGGTGTTCGGCCTCCTCGCGCCGCACCTGATGGTCGACTACGACGAGACGCAGGCCATCGGGCGCCGGTACCGCCGGCAGGACGAGGTGGGCACCCCCTACTGCGTCACCGTCGATTTCGACACCCTCGACGACCGTGCGGTCACGGTGCGTGACCGTGACACGATGGAACAGGAGCGCGTCGCGATCGACGATCTGCTGGGTGTTCTGCGGTCCAAGATGGACTGATCGCACAGCCTCGAGCCGAGCCGCTGGGCGGATCGCACACAGTTCGGCCGTTTGTTGCAACCCCCCTTTCGGCTGCGTAGGGT
>JBPPMN010000249.1:0-9342 GCA_051306055.1 Acidimicrobiales bacterium | reverse complement strand
CCAGCCTTCGAGCCGGAACACCCGCATCGGGGAACCAGCACAGGACACCACGACACAGCACGTCAACGCCCTCGCCGAGCGTGCCGGCTGGTTGCCCGAGCACCCATGGAGGCCCGGCGCAGCCGCTGGGGGTGTGGGGGGTCTCCCCCCACAGATCGACCGGAGTGCAGCTTGCTGTGCTCCGGGCGTTGAGCGCGCCGCAGGCGCACGAATCAGCTCGAGCGAAGCGGCCGTCAGGCCGCTGAGCTCGAAACTCAGCCGTGAGATGCGCAGTAGCTGTCGCGGAGGTTGGCGCCGGGGGTGAAGAGGGTGCCGAGGAGGCCGCGCAGGGCGTTGACGGTCCGGTCGAGCTGGGCCTGGAGTGTGTCGGCTGGCGCCGCGCCCAGCGCCGACAGCTGGCTCAGGGCCTCTTGCAGGCTGACCGTCTTGTACGAGGTGGCAGCCACGATGAGGTGGGCCTCGATGGCCGCGGTGCGCTCGATCGTCTGCTCCACCAGCGCCCGGGCGGCGGGCGTGGGGGCGTTGACGAGCGCCTCGGCGTTGCGCCAGGCCTGCTCCCGCCAGCCCACGAGGATCTGGAGCATGGCGGTCTCGTCGATGGTGGTGCCCTTGAGCTGGGTGTCGTCGACCGTCGGGTCGAAGCGGTCGGCCGCCTCGACCAGGAGGGGCTCCATGACCAGGTTGAGGAACTCGTTGACCTTGTCGTGGTCGGGCTTGCGGCTCGATCCGTCGGGCTTCACCAGACCGATCTCGGCCAGCACGTAGGGCAGGTCGCGGTTCACGTGGGCCGACATGCCGAGCAGCATGTTGCCCAGACCGGTCACCTTGCGGCCGTCGGCGGCCTGGAAGGCGATGCGCCACGCCTCGGGGGTGCCCTGGCCGGCGTAGTGGTCGTCCCAGGCGTCGAAGTAGTAGCGGGCGAACACCGCATCCTGGTGGTTGATGAAGGCGGGGTCGCTGAAGAAGCCCGGCTGGGTGGCCGAGCGCCGGTACTCCTCGGTGGTGCGCAGGTACATCAGCCCGAACATCACGTTGTGGCTGCAGGCGTCGTCGAGCGGCTTCACCCGCCGCTCCATCTCCCGGATGACCGCGTCGACGCACTTGATGCGACCCGAGGTGCAGTCGTTGGCCGAGCTCGGCTCGTACCCGGTGGTGAAGCTCGGCAGCAGCTGGGACCAGGGGACGAAGAGGGGCTCCTGCGCAGCTGTCGGCGAGGCGCTCAGGGCGGTGCCGGTGACCAGCGCCCCCACGACGACGGCCAGCAACCTGACCCTGATGCGCCTCGCCGAAACCTGCATGCCCGCTCGCCCTCCACGATCCGTGTGATTCCCGCCACCGATGGTGACGCAGGTCGAGGCGGACGGGAATGGCCCGGAGGGATGGTTGTCAGCCCCCACAGTGACTAGTCAGGTGCCGGTCAGAGACCCCAGCGAGACTGCCCGAACCGGTAGCCCACCGAGCGCACGGTCTGGATCAGGTTGGCGTGCTCCTCGCCCAGCTTGGCCCGGAGCCGCCGGATGTGGACGTCGACGGTGCGGGCGCCGCCGTAGTACTCGTAGCCCCACACCCGGGAGAGCAGGGTCTCGCGGGTGAAGACCTTGCCGGGGTGGGAGGCGAGGAACTTGAGGAGCTCGTACTCCATGTAGGTGAGGTCGAGCGGCTTGCCCTCGATGGCGGCCTGGTAGGTCTCGAGGTTGAGCAGGAGGTCGCCGTACTCCACCAGCTCGGGACGGGTGCCCTGCCCGGTGCGCCAGAACAGGTGCTTGAGCCGGGCGTCGAGCTCGCGGGGCTGGAACGGGTACAGGCAGAAGTCGTCGAAGAGGTCGTCGCGCAGCTCGAGGTCGGCCAGCTGGGCGCCCGACACGAGCACCAGCAACGGGGCCAGGGGGAGGTCCCGCTTGCGCAGGGCGCGGCAGAGGGCGAACGCCTTCTCCGGGTCGTCGGAGGCGACGATCACCGCGCCCGACCAGCCGTCCTCCGGCTCGGCGTCGACGAGGGCGGCCTCGTCGGCCACCGCCTTCCAGGGGTAGCCGGCCAGATCGAGCGACTGCGCCAGCTCCGGGGGGAGCGGGTCGGGGTGGACGAGCAGCGGTTCCATGGGCGGTCGCCTAGAGGCGCGGGAGGTACCGATCGAGCTCGAACTGGGAGACCTGGGTCTTGTACTCGAGCCACTCCGCCCGCTTGTTGCGGATGAACCACTCGAAGACGTGCTCGCCGAGCGCCTCGGCCACCAGCTCCGAGCGCTCCATCTCATCGAGGGCCTCGGCCAGCGAGCCGGGCAGCAGCCCGATGCCCTCCGCGAGGCGCTCCTCGTCGCTCAGCTGGTAGAGGTTGGCCAGCGTCTCGGGTGGGAGGTCGTAGCCCTCCTCGACGCCCTTGAGCCCGGCGGCCAGCACCACCGAGAAGGCGAGGTAGGGGTTGCAGGAGGGGTCGGGGGCCCGGAACTCGATGCGGGCGGAGTCGGCCTTGCCGGACTTGATGGGCGGCACGTTCACCACCACCGAGCGGTTGTTGCGGGCCCAGCTCACGTAGACGGGCGCCTCGAAGCCCACCACCAGCCTCTTGTAGGAGTTGACCCACTGGTTGGTGACCGCGGCGATCTCCCGGGCGTGGGTGAGCACCCCGGCGATGAAGCCCCGAGCCACCTTCGAGAGGTTGCGCTCGTCGCTCGGGTCGTAGAAGGCGTTGGTGTCGCCCTCGAACAGCGAGAAGTGCGTGTGCATGCCCGATCCCTGCACGGTGGCCAGCGGCTTGGGCATGAACGTGGCGTGCACGCCGGCCTCGAAGGCCACCTCCCGCACCACGAGGCGGAAGGTCATGACGTTGTCGGCCATGGCCAGGGCGTCGGTGTAGCGCAGGTCGATCTCGTGCTGGCTGGGGGCGTCCTCGTGGTGGCTGTACTCCACCGGGATGCCCATCGACTCGAGCGTGTGGATGGTGCGCTGGCGCAGGTCGGAGGCGACGTCGGCCGTGGTGAGGTCGAAGTACGACGCCTGGTCGAGCGGCCGTGGGGGCGAGCTCGGGTCGGAGTCGGCGAAGTAGAAGAACTCCATCTCCGGAGCCGCGTAGAAGCTGAAGCCGCGGTCGCGGGCCTTGTCGAGGTTGCGGCGCAGCACCTGGCGGGGGTCGCCCTCGAAGGGCGTGCCGTCGATGTTGGTGATGTCGCAGAACATGCGGGCCGACGTGCCGTAGGTGTCGGCCCACGGGAGCAGCTCGAAGCTGTTCGGGTCGGGCCGGGCGAGGACGTCGCTCTCCTGCACCCGGGAGAAGCCGTCGATGGCGGACCCGTCGAAGCGCATGCCTTCGTCGAAGGCCCCCTCGAGCTCGGCCGGGGAGATGGCGAAGGACTTGAGCTGGCCGAGCACATCGGTGAACCAGAGCCGGATGAGCCGGACCCCACGTTCCTCCACTGTGCGCAGCACGTAGTCGCGCTGGCGTTCCATGGTGCGGCCATGATGACAGGCCGTCGTCGCCGTCGAAACCTGCCCGGGTGGCCGGTTCACATAGCGTTCACACTCGGGAAAAGGCCGGGAAACTGGTCCCTGCGAGCGTGAGCCCGCTCCCCCGGCCGAGGCCGGCGACCAGCCCGCACACCAACACCCCCCACCGTGGAGGAAAGGAACCCCCGATGAGCTACAAGGCTGAGTACATCTGGGTCGACGGCACCCGACCGACGGCCAAGCTGCGCTCCAAGACGAAGGTCCTCGAAGACGGCGTGAAGGACCTGCCGATCTGGGGGTTCGACGGCTCGTCGACCAACCAGGCGCCCGGCGACAAGTCCGACTGCGTGCTCCAGCCGGTGTTCAGCTGCCCCGACCCGATCCGCGGCGGCGACAACATCCTGGTGATGTGCGAGGTCCTCTACATCGACATGACCCCGCACGAGACCAACACCCGGCGCAAGTGCGCCGACGTGGCCGAGAAGTTCGCCGACCAGGAGCCGATCTTCGGCATCGAGCAGGAGTACACGTTCTTCAAGGACGGCCGGCCCTACGGCTTCCCCTTCGGCGGCTACCCGGCCCCGCAGGGCGGCTACTACTGCGGCGTCGGTTCCGACGAGGTCTACGGCCGTGACATCGTCGAGGCCCACCTCGACGCCTGCCTCACCGCCGGTCTCCACATCTCCGGCATCAACGCCGAGGTGATGCCCGGCCAGTGGGAGTTCCAGGTCGGCCCGGTGGCCGCCCCGCAGGTGGCTGACGAGCTGTGGATCGCCCGCTGGCTCCTCTACCGCATCGCCGAGGACTTCGAGGTGTCCGCCACGCTCGACCCGAAGCCCGTGAAGGGCGACTGGAACGGCGCCGGCGCCCACACCAACTTCTCCACCAAGGCCATGCGCGAGGGCTACGACCCGATCATCGCGGCCTGCGAGGCGCTCGGACCGAAGCGCCAGGAGCACGTCGACCTCTACGGCCACGGCATCGACGAGCGCCTCACCGGCCTCCACGAGACCGCCCCGTGGACGGAGTACAGCTACGGCGTCTCCGACCGTGGCGCCTCCGTGCGCATCCCGTGGCAGGTCGAGGTGGACAAGAAGGGCTACATCGAGGACCGCCGGCCCAACGCCAACTGCGATCCCTACGACGTGACCTACATCATCGTCGACACCATCTGCTCCGCCCTGGCGTAGCGGTTCCGGATCGAGCTGAGGGAGCGCCCTGCGGGGCGCTCCCTTCGCGCCCGGGCGACTGGCCCAACTACGGTCGCCGCCCATGGATGAGCGCTCACCGCACGAGGTCCTCGAACTGGTCGCGTCGGAGGGGGTGGAGTTCGTCGACCT
The DNA here is from genome assembly GCA_051306055.1 of Acidimicrobiales bacterium. GTDB lineage: Bacteria > Actinomycetota > Acidimicrobiia > Acidimicrobiales > VFJN01 > VFJN01. The sequence continues at coordinate 4,562 of JBPPMN010000249.1, read as the reverse complement.
CCGCTTCTGCGACCTGCCGGGGGTGATGCAGCACGTCTCCATCCCGGCCGCCGTCCTCGACGAGGGCCAGTTCGAAGACGGCCACGCCTTCGACGGCTCCTCGGTGCGCGGCTTCCAGGAGATCCAAGAGAGCGACATGGTCCTCGTCGCCGACCCGAACACCGCCTACCTCGACCCCTTCCGCACCCGCAAGACCCTGGTGCTGCACTGCTACGTGGCCGACCCCGTCACCGGCGAGCGCTACAGCCGCGACCCCCGTTACGTGGCCCAGAAGGCACAGGAGCACCTGTTCTCCACGGGCGTGGCCGACACCGCCTACTTCGGTCCCGAGCCGGAGTTCTTCATCTTCGACGACGTGCGCTTCGAGACCACGCCCAACAGCTCGATGTACCGGGTCGACTCGATCGAGGGGCAGTGGAACACGGGCACCGACGAGGGCCCGAACCTCGGCCACAAGCCGCGCACGAAGGAGGGGTACTTCCCGGCCCCGCCGATGGACCACTACATGGACCTGCGGGCCGACATGTCGGTGGCCCTGCACGACGTCGGCATCGAGACGGAGCTCCACCACCACGAGGTGGCCTCCGGCGGCCAGGGCGAGATCGGCGTGCGCTTCGACACCCTGCTCTCGATGGCCGACAAGCTGATGACGTTCAAGTACGTGCTGAAGAACGTGGCCTGGCAGGCCGGCAAGAGCCTCACCTTCATGCCCAAGCCGATCTTCGAGGACAACGGCTCCGGCATGCACACCCACCAGTCGCTGTGGAAGGGCGGCGAACCCCTCTTCTACGACGAGGAGGGCTACGCCGGCCTCTCCGACCTGGCTCGCTGGTACATCGGCGGGCTGCTCCACCACGCGCACGCGGTGATCGCCTTCACCAACCCCACCACCAACAGCTTCAAGCGGCTGGTGCCGGGCTACGAGGCGCCGGTGAACCTCGTCTACAGCCAGCGCAACCGCTCGGCCGCCTGCCGCATCCCGCTGGGCCAGCGCAGCCCGAAGGCGAAGCGGGTGGAGTTCCGCTGCCCCGACAACACCTCCAACCCGTACCTGGCCTTCTCAGCCATGCTGCTGGCCGGCCTCGACGGCATCGCCAACCGCATCGAGCCGCCCACCCCGATGGACAAGGACCTCTACGACCTCCCTCCCGAGGAGCTGGCCCAGGTCCCCCAGGTGCCCGGCTCACTGGAGGCCGCCCTCGACGCCCTCGAGGCCGACAACGACTTCCTGCGCGTCGGCGGCGTGTTCACCGACGACCTCCTCGAGACCTGGATCCGCTACAAGCGCACCCACGAGGTCGACGCCCTCCGCCTCCGCCCCCACCCCTACGAGTTCACGCTCTACTACGACATCTGACGCTCGCGGGCCGCTCGTCGGACGTCAGGCGGGCGGGGGAGGATCGTGAGGCCAAGCGACGACGCGATGCCGACGAGCGCTCCGAGGGCCGACGGAGCCAGCGGATCTCTTCGCTCCTCGGCTCCACGGCGGAGTCGCTGCCCGATGGCGAGCGTCGCCGGCTGGAAGCCGCCCTCGGACTCGTGATGGGCGGCGAGGCGATCAGCGTGCTCACCGACGTGTACCACCTCGACGATGATGAGGTCGTGGACGTCACCACCTGGATGGCCGAGGTGCTGTGTGCATCTGCGCTCGACGATCAGCGCTGAGCCGGCGCACCCCTCAAGAGGTGATGACCTGCGCCAGCTGATCCGTCGCACGGGCCAGCCGGCGGAAGTACGTGCTCCGGCTGAGGTGCAACGCTTGGGCCGCGACGGTGTGGCCACCGGCGGGGTCGAGGTACCCAAGCTCCAGCACGGAGCGTTGCAGACGACCGTCGCCGTCGACACCGAAGGCGACATCGAGGTTGGCTGCGATGAGCGACCGGACCGAGTCGGCTCGAGCATCGACGGAGGCCCCGTGGGCGAGCGCAGACCGAGCGAGGACGACGGGATCGTGGAAGGCGCGCAGCGCCTCCCTGACGTCGTGCGTGCAGTCGGCAGGCGTTGGCGCAGTGATGCCGATGTCGGCGAGCACGAGCTCCCGCATCGCTCCCGCCAGGCCCCCCGGGCCCAGGTCCCGAACCACGGTGCGGAACGACGCCCCGGACTCTCGGTACCCCAGCCCGTCGACGGTGCGGTATCCCATCGCATCGAGAAACGCGTCCATGCGATCGTTGCCCTCGGCGACCAACACCACCATCCAGCGCGGATTCGGCGTCCTCGTCCGTCGAAGCAGCTCGGCGTTCCCCACCTTGCTCACATCGGACTCGGTGCTGCCAGGCGGCGAGAACACATCAACGGACGCCCGGAGGTAGACCGCGTCGTGGCCGGGAAGTGCTCCCGTCCGCATCGCCGCGAACCACGAGGCCGTCACCGGGTCGTCGTCCGACCACGGGGGCGCCCATCCGGGGGTGAGGCACACCCCTGCGCCGGCGACGTCGTGAGCCGATCGGAGCACGATCACGTGATCGGGAGCGTCCTCGATCCACCGGTCGAGGGTGTCGAACCAAGGTTGGCCGCGCCGTTCGGTGGCGAGCCGGAGGGCGCGCAGGTCGCCGTCGCGGACGCGATCGCTCGTGATCTCCCTCGACTCGGCGCCGAGGGCGTACCGGACGGCGGGGTCGTGGATGAGAAACGGCAGGTCGACCACCAACCACGGTTCGCCGTGGTGGATCCGCTCGACGAGGTGCTCGACGATCCGGCGTCGCAGCACGTGCTCCCGCTCCGGGTACTGCCGTCGCATCTGCCAGCGAACCGCGGCCGCGGCTCGCTCGTGCAGCACCACCGCGTCACCCTGGTGTTCGACGAAGCCGCGGCGTGCAAGCCAGTCGAACCCCTCTGGTCCGGCGTCGGGAAGGACGGCAGCCAGCATCGGGGCGTCGACTCGCTTCGCGATCGCCGCGACGGCCACGCCGGACGCGGCGAACCGCCCGAGGTCGTCGTCGTCGACCAGCTCGCCGAGGAGGGCGACCGCCAGCTCCGCGTCGATGTCGCCGGAGGTAGCGAACGACGGATCAGTCGATGCCGCGTCGGCAGCGATCGTGAGCGCGAGCGGCAGCCCATCGGCCCACTGGAGCAACGTCCGGATCGACGTAGGGTCGGTCACGCCCCGGGCCCGGAGTAGGCGCTCCGCCGTGCGAGAGTCCAGTGTGGCGATCGGCATGACCGTCATGACGCCGTCCCAGCCGTCGCTTCGCCATCCGGGGTCCGGCGGTCGTCGGCTGCCGATCACGACCCTCGTCGTCGTGGGCAGATCCGGGAGGACGTGGCGTCGCAGGTGCGGCGCCAAGGTCGCCATCTGCTCGAAGGAGTCGAGGACCAGCAGCGTCGGCATGTCGGCCTCGATCGCGTCGACCGTGCGGTCGAGGTCCTCGGTCGATGGGCCAAGGTCTCGCCCGTCGACCCGGTGCGTGATCCATCGCCGCTCGCACGCGCGACGTGACAGCGCTCGGAGCAGCGCGCTCTTCCCGACACCGCCAGGGCCGTGCACATAGGCGATCGACGAGTCGGGGTCGTCATCGAGGAGGGCCGACAACCGGTCGACCTCGCTCCCGCGCCCCACGAAGAGCTCCGCGTCGCGCGAGTCGAGGTGGTCTCCGAGTGTGTCCGCCACGGCTGCGAGGGTAGCGAGCAACCGCCGCCCAGCGTCCCGGATCACTGGCCGGGACCGAGTCGGTGTTGCTCAGGGCAGCTGCGACTCCAGGATCCGCGCCACTGCCTCAAGGTCGGCGTCCGACACGCCGCCTGCGATGCTGGCCACCAAGCCAGTCCACTCCCCCGACAGGAAGCCCACCGAGCCGTTGTCGACGAAGGCGTCGTCGCCGAGGTCGCTGATGGCGACGGGGTCCTGTCTCGCCGGCGAGTCCATGCCGCCGTAGTACTTCTCGCCCAAGCGCACCGTCGCCAGGACGATCAGGTCACCCGACTCGTTCGAGTAGCGGCACCCGACGGGATCGAGCTCGCCACTCGGGGTCTCCATGGTCTCGGCGCCCATGGCCGTCCCGACCACTCCACCGACCTCGGCGGCACTCAGCACCTCACAGGCCACGAGATCGTTGTCGGCATCACCCAACAACGCACCGCCGTCGTCTCCGCCGCCACACGCAACGACGACGAGCATGGTCGCCATCCCGAGCACCCCGAATCGTCGCCTTGCCATGCCCCTCATCTCGCTCAACCCGTGTAGTCGGGCGCGGACTCGACCGCTCGGGCCGCCGACGGTTCCGTGGTCGTGGGGACGGTCGTGGGGATGGTCGGCACGTCCGGCCCAGGTGGGCAGCCATCGACAGCAGGGTCGTACCTCAGGCTGATGGCGCCGTCACTGGGCTCGTCGGCGACCGAGTACACGACGCCACTAGGCCCCATCCCGGAGCCGCCCCCGCCACCAGAGGCATCCGAGGCGGAGTCGGCTCCGCCACCCCCGCCGCCGTAGAGCCCACCGCCACCGCCGCCTCCGGTGCGGGTGAGGTCTCCGCCAGCACCGCCGAAACCGAGCGTTCCCGCCGTCGGACCGGTGCCCGCTCCCCCCTCGTTCGTGCCAGGTGCGCCACCCGCGACCTGGGTGC
>JBPPMN010000204.1:0-8417 GCA_051306055.1 Acidimicrobiales bacterium | reverse complement strand
GAGCGTGGTGCGTTCCATCGGCTGACCCTAGGCCGGTCAGCTGGTGGGCTGGTGGGGGAGCGGGGCCCAGGTGGTACGGTCACAGACCCATCCCGGGCCGTGGCGCAGTTTGGTTAGCGCGCTTGACTGGGGGTCAAGAGGTCGGAGGTTCGAATCCTCTCGGCCCGACCGGGAAGGACAGGGGCCACCCTCGGGTGGCCCCTGTCGCGTCGGCTCTCGTCACAGGGGGCGACGAACATGGCGAGGTGCAACCCTTCGGGTCTCGTGAGCTCCGGTACCTGCTGCCCGGCGCTTCATCGCCGATCCGTGTGGCCCTCCGCCTCCACTCCGCTCCGTAGGGTCCACGGTCGGAGCGGACCGACATCGCGCGTACGGTGTCCGAGCGACAACGGGTGCACCTCGGGGACTGCGCGCGCGTTGTCGCTCAGACGCCGTACAACAGGGCAACCCGAACTGCCTCCGCATCCCGGAAAGGCAGCAGTGCCACCCCTCCATCCGCACGCTCCGAAGGGGCCCAGTGCGTCCCTCGGCACACGATCCAACTCACCATCTCACTGACAGGTGTGGGTCACTCGGAGTTCCCAGGTTCTGCGTGCGCTGAGAACCGGATACCGGTTTACAGCGCACACAGAAGCGGTGGTGTCTGCCCGGAGAGGGACACTTCGCTCCTGGCGACGATGGAGGTTCGACAGGCACTGCTTGCCGGTCGCAGGCCGCCAAGCGTGTCCTTGTTGCGCGCCTCGTCGCCCTGGAGCCGTGGGTGGCTCCGAGCGACCTAGACGTCGAGGCGCCAGGCGTTGCCGTCGGTGACCACCCGGCCGCCGCCGGGGGCGGTGAAGAGGGGGCCGACCAGCAGCGAGCCCTCCTGGGCGCAGCGAGTGAGGAGCGTGCGGCGGGTGGCCGCCAGCACGGTCGGGTCGAGGTCGCCGTTGTCGATCTCGGGGCGGGCGATCTGGGCGGGGTGCAGGAAGAGGTGACCGACGATCACGGCCGACTCGTCCTCGACCTCGACCCACACGACGTGGTGGCCCGGGTTGTGGCCCGGCGCGTCCTCGAGGCGGACCCCGCTGGCCAGCGCCTCCACGCCCTCGCTGGCCTCGATCGGGCCGTCGCCCCAGAGCTCCACCAGGGGGCGCCCCCGCTCGGCCTCGCCGTGGTCGCCAGAGCGGATCCCCTCCAGCTCCGGGCGGGGCACGAGGTAGCGGGCCCGGGGGAAGGTGGGGGAGCCGTCGGCCAGGAGGTTCACGCCCAGCCCGTCGACGTGGGTGTTGATCACGAGGTCGACGTCGTCGGCCTCGATGCCGGCCTCCCGCAGGGCCATCAGGCGCGGGCCGAGGCGGGTCGGGTCGTCGAAGGCGAGGAAGGGGTCGACGAGCAGCACGGCTCCCGGGGCCCGGATCACCGTTGCCGACGAGCCGATGCGCAGCGCGCCGTCGGGTTCGACGAAGTGGGGGTGGAGCCAGGTGGTCTCCCGCACGATGGCGGCCGAGGCGTCGTCCTGGGGCAGCACGAGCTCGAAGCCCGGGTCGTCGATCCGGGTGATGGTCACGTCGCCGACGGTCCAGGTGGTCACCGAGAGGAGGGTACGCCTCGGAGAATTTCGCGAAGCGTGGTTTGGGGTCGGAGCGGGCGGGAAGGCAGGGCGCAACCTCTGTCGCAGCCCCTCAAGGAGAATCCCGAATGCGCATCCCCCTCGGCATCATCGCCTCCGCCGCTGTGGTCTTCCTCGCCGGAGCCGTCGGGCTCCTCGGGTCGTGGGCCGTGGGTGGCGGGGCCGCCTTGCTGCTGGTCGGGGCCGTGGCCGCCGCCGTGGCCATGGAGGAGCGGGACCCGCTCTTCGCGCCGATGCCCGCTCCGGCTCGCAGCCGCCACTAGACGCCGTCCGGTCGGCACGCCCCGGTAGGTTCGTGGCATGTGCGGCCGCTTCGTCTCCGCCGCCCCGCCCGACCAGGTCGCCGCCTACTTCGGCACCGAGGCACCCGAGGCGGTGCTCGACCCCGGGTACAACGTGGCCCCGACCAACGACGTGTACGCCGTGCTGGCCGACGGCAGCACCCGGCACCTCGACGCCTTCCACTGGGGCCTGGTGCCGAGCTGGGCCAAGGATCCGAAGATCGGCTCCAAGATGATCAACGCCCGGGCCGAGACGCTGGCCGAGAAGAACGCCTACAAGGCGTCCTTCAAGCGGCGCCGCTGCCTCATCCCGGCCGACGGCTTCTACGAGTGGAAGAAGCACCCCACCGAGGCCAAAGGCAAGAAGCAGCCCTACTTCATCCACCGGCCCGACGGTGAGCCCTACGCCTTCGCGGGGCTGTGGGAGCTGTGGCGGGGTCCCGAGAAGGACCAGGAGCCGCTTCGCTCCTGCACCATCATCACGACGTCCCCCAACGAGCCCATGGCGGCCATCCACGACCGCATGCCCGTGATCCTGCCGCCCGACGCCTGGGACACCTGGCTCGACCGCGGGAACGACGACCTCGAGCTCCTCGGGAAGCTGCTGGTCCCCGCCCCGCCGCAGGTCATCACCATGCACCCGGTCTCCACCGAAGTGAACAACGTCCGCAACCAGGGCCCGCAGCTCACCGAGGAGATCGACCCCGACGCCTTGCCAGGCGCCTGAGCGAGCGGGTCAGGCGGCGGGGACGGTGTCCGTGTGGCCGGCGGCTCGGAGGGCCTGACGGAGCACTTCGGCCTGCTGGTCGAGGGCCTCGGGCGCGGGACTGGTGTCCTGGTTGGCGAAGCTCATCTGGCTGAGCTCTGTGAAGGGCACGAGGTGGATGTGGGTGTGGGGGACCTCCTCGCCGACCACCAGCACGCCCACCTTGGTCGGCTGGTAGATCTCGTCGAGGGCTCGCCCGATGACCTGGGCCACCGACCACAGACGGTCGTGGAGAGCGGGGTCGAGGTCGATCCAGTGGTCGATGGGCTCCACCGGCACCACGAGGGTGTGGCCGGGGGCCAGCAGGGCGATCGGGAGGAAGGCCACCACGTGGTCGTCGCGCCACACGAAGCGGCCGGGCAGCTCGCCGTCGATGATCCTGGTGAAGATGGTGCTCATGCCAGCCACCCGCCGCTGACGGGCACGATCTCACCGAAGGAGTAGGTGGCGTCGCACACGAGGTAGCGCACGGCCTCGGCCACCTCCTCGGCCTGGCCGAGGCGACCGGCGGGGATGCGGCCCACCAGGAAGGGCTTCACCACCTCCATCGGGTCGAGCAGCGGCGTGTCGATGAAGCCGGGGGCCACTGCGTTGATCCGGATCCCCAGAGGTGCCACCTCTGCGCCGACCGACCTCGTGAGGCCGGCGATGGCGTGCTTGGCCGCCGCGTACTCAGGCGTGGCCACCGAGCCGCCGTAGGCGTACACGCTGCACAGGTTCACGATGGCCCCTGTCCGGGCGGGCTCCATGTGGCGCAGCGCGGCGCGCATGCCGTTGAACGTGCCGTACACGTGGGTCTTCATCATGCGGTCGAACTGCTCGTCGGTGAGCGTGGAGAAGCAGCGCAGCGGCTCCACCGGCTCCCCGGTCATGGCCGCCATCTGGGCGGCGATCAGCCGCTCGGTCACCTCGGGTCGATCGGTGACGATCCCGGCGTTGTTCACCACCACGTCGAGCCGGCCGTGGGCTCCCGCCACCTGGTCGACGGCGGCATCGAAGGCGGTGGAGTCGGCCACGTCGAAGACGGCCACCTCGCCGTCGATCTCCTTGGCCACCACCTCCGCGGCGTCGGCCCGGAGGTCGTTGACCACCACGTGGGCGCCGGCGGTGGCCAGGCGTCGGGCGATGGCGGCACCGAGGCCGGAGCCAGCGCCGGTCACCAAGGCCACCTGATGCTGCAGGGGAGTGCGGTCGGACATGGCCCGCATCGTAGGGTGACGTCGTGGACGAAGAGACGCAGACGCCAGCGCCTCCCGAGGGGGCTCGCGACGCAGGCCTGCTCACCGTGCCCAACCTCATCACGGTGGTGCGGCTGACCTTTCTGCCGGTCTTCCTCTGGCTGCTGTTCAGCCAGGACGACCGCGCTGGCGCCGCCCTGCTGCTCTTCGTGCTGGGAGCGACCGACTTCCTCGACGGTTGGGTGGCCCGCCGCTTCGACCAGGTGAGCGAGATCGGCAAGGTCCTCGATCCCGTGGCCGACCGCCTCCTGTTCTTCGTGGGGGCCGGCGCCATCTTGATCGACGGCTCCGTGGCGCTGTGGTTCGCCATCGCCGTGCTCACGAGGGAGGCGCTGGTGGCCCTGGCCACCCTCGGCCTGGCCGCCCTGGGAGCCCGGCGCATCGACGTGACCTGGTTCGGCAAGGCCGGCACGTTCGGTCTCATGCTCGCCTTCCCGCTGTTCCTGGCCTCCGAGAGCACGATCAGCTGGGCCGACACGGCAGAGGTGCTGGCCTGGGTCGCCGGCATCCCCGGGCTGCTGCTCTCGTGGTACTCCGCTGCCCTCTACGTGCCCCTCGCCCGCGACGCCCTGCGGGAGGGCCGTGCCGGCCGTGGTTCTGGGATCTCCGGACCAGGGGTACGGTCGGAGCCATGAAGGCCGTCATCATGGCCGGGGGCGAAGGCACCCGGCTCCGTCCCCTCACGTCCAACGCGCCCAAGCCGATGATGCCCCTGGTGAACGCTCCGATGATGGAGCACATCGTGCGGCTGCTCAAGCTCCACGGGTTCGACGAGATCGTGGTGACGGTGGCCTTCATGGCCAACCACATCCGCACCTACTTCGGCGACGGGTCCGACTTGGGAGTGCGGATGGTCTACGCCACCGAGGAGACCCCGCTCGGCACCGCCGGGTCGGTGCGCAACGCGATGGACGAGCTCGATGAGCGCTTCCTGGTGATCTCCGGCGACGTGCTGACCGACGTCGACCTGTCGGCCATCGTGAAGGAGCACGACGAGAAGGGCGCGCTGGCCACCATCGGGCTGGTGCGGGTGGAGAACCCGCTCGAGTTCGGGATCGTGATCACCCGCGACGACGGCTCCATCGAGCGCTTCCTCGAGAAGCCGTCGTGGGGCCAGGTGTTCAGCGACACCATCAACACCGGCATCTTCGTCCTCGAGCCCGAGATCTTCGACTACATCGAGGCCGACCGCTCGGTCGACTTCTCCTCCGAGGTGTTCCCGGCCCTCCTGGCCGACGGCAAGCCGCTCTACGGCGCCGTGGCCGAGGGGTACTGGGAGGACGTCGGCACGCTCGAGAGCTACCTGTCGTCGCACAAGGACATCCTCGACGGCCGGGTGCAGCTCCACATCCCCGGCTTCGAGATGAGCGACGGCGTGCACATCGGCGAGGGCGCCGAGGTGCACCCCGACGCCACGGTGGTGGGGCCGGCCGTGCTGGGGGAGAACTGCCGCATCGAGGCCGGGGTGCGCCTCGGCCCCTACACGGTGCTGGGCACCAACGTGCGCGTCCGGGCCAACGCGGACCTCGAGCGGGTCGTCGTCCACGACAACTCCTACCTCGGCGAGGGTGTCCGCCTGCGGGGCACCACCATCGGCCGCTCCTGCGACCTGCGCTCCGGCGTGCGCTGCGAGGAGGGCGTGGTGCTCGGCGACGAGTGCTTCGTGGGGGAGCAGGCCGTGCTCGCCTCGGGGGTGAAGGTGTACCCCTTCAAGACGGTCGAGACCGGCGCCGTCGTCAACTCATCGATCGTGTGGGAGAGCCGGGGCTCGCGCTCGCTGTTCGGCCGGGTGGGCGTGGCTGGGCTGGCCAACGTCGACATCACCCCCGAGCTGGCCACCCGCGTGGCCATGGCCTTCGCCACCACGCTGAAGAAGGACAGCACGATCGTCACCTCGCGCGACTCCAGCCGATCGGCCCGGATGCTCAAGCGGGCGATGATGGCCGGCGCCAACGCGGCGGGCGTCAACGTGCTCGACCTCGAGGTGGCATCGGTGCCCGTCTCGCGCTTCATCACCCGCCGCCCGGAGCACGCCGGCGGCCTCACCATCCGACTGGTCGAGGGCGACCCGCAGAGCTGCGTGATCCGCTTCTTCGACACCCACGGCGCCGACCTGTCCGAGGACGTACAGCGCAAGGTCGAGCGCCTGTTCGGCCGGGAGGACTTCCGCCGGGTGTTCCCGGCTGAGATCGGCGACATCGACTTCCCGCCGCGGGCCCTCGAGCAGTACACCGCGGCGTTGGAGGCGACCGTCGACATCAAGGCCATCCGCGATGCCAAGTTCAAGCTGGTGGTCGACTACGCCTACGGCTCGACCTCGTTCGTGATGCCCAACGTGCTGGCCAAGCTGGGGGCCGACATCCTCGGGGTGAACCCATACGCATCCACCAAGGGCGCCCTGAGCTTCGACCGCCAGGCCCACGCCGAGCAGATGGCGGCGCTGGTGCGGGCGTCAGGTGCCCACGTAGGCGCCGTGCTCGACCCCGACGGCGAGCACCTCACGCTGGTCGACGACGCCGGCCACATCCTCACCGACGGGGAGTCGCTGCTGGCCCTCCTCACGCTGGTGTCGGGCCACCTCGTCGGCGACACCGTGGCCCTGCCCGTCACCGTCACCCGCGAGGCCGAGGCGATCACGGAGCCCCACGGCGTGCGGGTGCGGCGCACCAAGCTCTCCACCCCGGCGCTGATGGACGCCGCCTCCGAGCCCGGCGTCGGCTTCGCGGCCAGCACCGACGGCGGCTTCATCCTCCCGGGGTTCCTGCCCGCCTTCGACGCCGCCGCCAGCCTGGTGAAGGTGCTCGAGCTCCTGGCCCGCACCGGCACCCGGCTGTCCACCGTCGTCGGCCAGCTGCCCCGCACCCACATCGCCCACGACACGGTCGTGACGCCCTGGGAGCAGAAGGGCATGGTGATGCGGTCGCTGGTGGAGATGAGCAAGGACCGCGACGTGCAGCTCATCGACGGCGTGAAGGTGCTCCACGACGACGGCTGGGCCCTCGCCCTCCCCGATCCGGAGGAGCCCGTCACCCACATCTGGACCGAGGCCGGCTCCGATGCCGACGCCAAGGCGCTGGCCAAGGAGTACGCCCGGCGGATCCGCCAGCTCCTGCGCTGACGGGGCCCGTCGAGCGTCGAGCGAACCCTCAACTCCCCGTCGAGGGTTTCCGATAGCCTCCGGCCATGCAGATCCCTGACGACCTCCGGTACTCCACCGACCACGAGTGGATCCGCCTCGAGGACGGCCGCGTGCGCATCGGGATCACCGACTACGCCCAAGACGCCCTGGGCGACGTCGTGTTCGTCGACCTGCCCGAGGTGGGGGCCTCGGTGGCCAGCGGCGCATCGATCAGCGAGGTCGAGTCCACCAAGTCGGTGTCCGACATCTACGCCCCGGTCACCGGCACCATCGCCGAGGTCAACACCGACCTCGGGGAGAGCCCCGAGCGCCTCAACGAGGACCCCTACGGCGAGGGGTGGATCTGCATCATCGCCGTGGAGGACACCGCGCAGCTCGACAGCCTCCTCGACGCCGCCGGCTATCGCACCTTGGTGGAGGGCTAGCGACGTGGCCGACGTGCGCTGTCCCCAGTGCGGGCACCTGAACGCCCTCGGCGCCAACTTCTGCTCGTCGTGCGGTGCCGAGATCGGTGCCAGCAACGACCACACCACCGCCGCCGTGAGCGTCCACCTCGAGAACGTCCCCGAAGACCTGGAGGTGGAGCTCAACACGCTCCCACCCGGGGTGGGGATGTTGGTGGTCACCCGCGGCCCCAACTCCGGGTCGCGCTTCGCGCTCGACGAGCCGCTCATCACCGCCGGCCGCCACCCCGACAGCGCCATCTTCCTCGACGACATCACGGTGTCGCGGCGCCACGCCGAGGTGCGCCAGACCGGCGACGGCTACGAGGTGGCCGACGTCGGCTCCCTCAACGGCACCTACCTGAACCGGGAGCGCGTGGAGTCGGCGCCGCTCAGCGATGGCGACGAGCTCCAGATCGGCACCTTCAAGCTGCTGTTCCTCGCTGGTCGATGACCTCGTCGATGGCCGAGCGCTCCCACCTGTCGATCGGCGAGGTCCTGACCCTGCTGCAGGACGACTTCCCCGACGTCACCATCTCGAAGATCCGCTTCCTCGAGAGCCAGGGGCTGCTCGACCCCGAGCGCACCCCCTCGGGCTACCGGAAGTTCTACGGGGACGACATCGAGCGGCTCCGATGGATCCTGCGCCACCAGCGCGACCACTTCCTGCCTCTCAAGGTGATGAAGGACCGCCTCGAGGAGAGTGCGGCGGCGGGTCTCCCGGTGCCGCCCGACGAGCCGAGCGCCCCCGCCACCGCGCCGGCACCGTCGCTGTTCGAAGACACCTCAGCGGTCGAACCGGCGCCCCCCGTCGACGGCGGCCTCCTCGTCGTGGTCCGCGGCCCCATCGCCGGCGCTCGCCTCGCCCTCGCGAAGGACGTGACGACGGCCGGGCGCCACCCGCAGAGCGACCTCTTCCTCGACGACATCACCGTCTC
>JBPPMN010000170.1:0-2265 GCA_051306055.1 Acidimicrobiales bacterium | reverse complement strand
GCCTTCGGGGGAGCCAACCTGCTGTTGATCGGGCCCTACCCCGAGGTCGAGGTCCGCCCGCTGGCCCTCCAGCAGACGGTGACCGACTCGCTCCAGGATCGCCTCGTCCACGTGGCCTACGGCGAACCGCACGACTCCTCGGCCGTGCACGAGGAGGTCATCGCCGCGCTGACCGACGAGGGCCCGGCCGCGCCGCGCCTCGAGCGGCTGCGCCGGCTGGCCGACGAGGCGGCTGGAGCGCTCGCCTCGGCCGACCTCGAGCGCTACGGCCGCACCCTCACGGAAGCCACGGAGGCCCAGGCCGCGCTGCACCCAGATCTGCTGTCGGCCGACGCCCACGACATCATCCGCCTGGCCCGCTCGTGCGCTGCCGCCGGCTGGAAGGTGAACGGCGCCGGCGGACGGGGCGGATCCCTCAGCATCCTCAGCAACCAAAGCGGCCCAGCGGAGCTGCTCGAGCGCCTCCACGGTGCGGGTCACGCTCCGCTCGACCTGCGCCTGGCTCATGCTGGCGCACGCGCTGAAGCCCTCGAGACGAGGTGACCTGGGCCCGGTGGTGCCACGACCGTGGAGGCCGGAGCATCGCCAGATCTGTCGTGCGACCAAGATGGCCTGGTGGACCGGGAGGAGCGTCGCGCTGAGGTGGAGGCTGCGTGCGCGGCCGGTGGAGCCGCCGGCTTCCGGTGCGACGACCCGCTGGTGCTCCAGCAGACCAACAACGTGGTGGTCTGGCTCCGACCACACCCGGTGGTGGCCAAGGTGGGCCGGTGGCCGCACAGCGCCGAGGTCCTCTCCCGGGAGGTGGCGGTGGGCGAGCACCTCGCCGCCACCGCAGCTCCGGCGGCGGAGCCGATCGGTCCGCTGCGCCAGAGCGGTCCCGCTGGTCTGCCGGTCTCCCTGTGGAAGCGGCTGGAGGCGATCGACGGCGGACCCGTGCCGAACCGCGACCTGGCCCGGGCACTGGGGACGCTGCACGAAGAGCTGGGGTCGTTCGCTGAGCCGCTGCCCAGCTTCTTGTGGGCGATCGACCTGGCGCAGGCGGCCCTGGCCGACGATGCGGTGATGCGGGCCCTCGACCGCGGACCGCTGGCTGAGCTCCGGGGGCGCGTCGAGCTCTGGACGGCCGAGGCCCGTGAGCTCGAGACCTCGAGCCGGCGGGTGCTGCACGGCGAGCCCCACCTGGGCAACGTCGTCCTCACCGCTGCCGGCCCGCACTTCGTCGACTTCGAGTCGGTGTGCTCCGGCCCGCTCGAGTGGGACCTGGCCTCGATGCCAGCCGGCGTGGCAGCCGCCGCGCCGGGCGTCGATCACGCTGTGCTGGAGCGGCTCCGGCTGCTCAACAGCGCCCGTGTGGCCGTGTGGGGGTGGGCCCACGCCAGTGACCCCGCGATGCGAGCGCACGGGGAGCACCACCTGGGCATCGTCCTCTCGGCCTGAGGCCGAGCCCATCGCCGCCGGGGCCGGTACCGTCGGAGCATGCGGACGTGGCAGCACCTGACGGTGGACGAGGGGCCGGTCATCACGCGGGTCACGCTCGACCGTCCCGACCGTCGCAACGCCCTGTCGGTCGACCTGATGGAGGAGCTGACCACCGCGCTCGAGGCGGCGACCGGTCGGGTGGTGGTCATCGCCGGGGCCGGACCTGCCTTCTCTGCGGGCCACGACCTCGGCGAGCTGCTGGCGGCCGAGGGCGACGACGGCGAGCGCATCTTCGCCGTGTGCACGCGGCTGATGACCACGGTGCGCTCGATCGACCAGCCGGTGATCGCCCGCGTCCACGGCGTGGCCACCGCGGCGGGCTGCCAGCTGGTGGCCTCGTGCGACCTGGCCGTGGCCGAGTCGGGCGCCCGCTTCGCCACGCCGGGCGTGCGCATCGGTCTCTTCTGCTCCACCCCGATGGTGCCGGTGGCGCGGGCGGTGGGGCCGAAGCGGGCGCTGGAGATGCTGTTCACCGGCGAGATGATCGACGCCGCCACCGCGCTCGAGTGGGGCCTGGTGAACCGGGTGGTCCCGTTGGACGACCTCGACAGCACGGTCGAGGCGCTGGCGGAGCGGATCGCCGAGGCCAGCCCCATGGTGCTGGCGCTGGGCAAGCGGGCCTTCTACGCCCAGCAGGACCTCGACGTGGCCAGCGCGTACGACCTGGCCGGCGCCACCATGACCTCCAACCTCGCCACCGACGACGCCCACGAGGGCATCGACGCCTTCCTCGCCAAGCGCCCACCCACCTGGACCGGCCGCTGACCCCGAGGTTCCGCCAGATGA
>JBPPMN010000155.1:0-10762 GCA_051306055.1 Acidimicrobiales bacterium | reverse complement strand
CGCGACCTGCTCCCGCCACGCCACGTGCCGCGGGCACGCCACGCACACGACGACCTCCCTATCGACCAGTAGGAGGGCCTGCGCACGGGACGGATCCATGCTCCGCGACGATAGGTTGACCCCCGACCATGGCCCGTGCGACCACCCCTCCGCCGCCCACGCTCGTCCTGCTCGTGCGCCACGGCCAGACTCCCACCACGGGGAAGGTCCTCCCCGGTCGAGCCGCTGGCCTGCACCTCGCGGACAAGGGCCGCCAGCAAGCCGAGACGGTCGCGCAGCGCATCGCCGCCCTGCAGACGGACGCCCGCAAGGTGGCCGCCGTGTACGCGTCACCGTTGGAGCGCACGCGTGAGACCGCGGCTCCGATCGCGAAGGCACTGGGTCTGCCGGTGCGCCGCAACCAGGGCCTGCTCGAAGCCGACTTCGGCGACTGGACCGGCGCCGAGCTCAAGAAGCTCTACAAGCTCCCCGAGTGGCGCACCGTGCAGCGCAACCCCAGTGGCTTCCGCTTCCCGGCGGGCGAGTCCTTCATCGAGATGCAGACGAGGATCTGCGGCGCCATCGACAAGCTCCGCGTGGCGCACGCCGGCCATACCGTGGTGGCCGTGTCCCACGCCGACCCGATAAAGGCGGACGTCGCCCATGCGATGGGCACGCACCTCGACCTGTTCCAGCGCATCGTCGTGTCGCCGTGCTCGGTGTCGGCCGTGCTGTACTCCGCCGACGGCCCCGTCGTGCTGGCGGTGAACTCCACCGGCGACCTCCGCACCCTCGCCCCGTCATGAGCTCGTTCGACCTCCCCTCCCCCGACGTCTTCACCGCCGGCACCGTCGGCCCGCCGGGTCAGCGCGCCTTCTACCTGCAGACCCGCGACGACGAGCTGGTGGTGAGCGTGCGCTGCGAGAAGCAGCAGGTGGCCGCTCTGGCCGACTACTTCGACGGCCTCCTCGACGACCTCGACCCGGCCCCCTACGGGCTGGCCGGCGGCGACCTCACCCTGGCCGAGCCGGTGCAGGAGATCTGGACCGTGGGGTCGATCGGCGTGGCCTACGACGAGCCGGGCGACCGCATCGTCGTGGTGCTGGAGGAGCTGATGGCAGAGGAGGAGCTCGAGGGCGCCTCCGTGAAGGTGCGCCTCAGCCGGGCGCAGGTGTCGGCCTTCGTGGCCCACGCCCGCCGGCTGGTGGAGGCGGGACGACCGCCGTGCCGGTTCTGCGGTCTCCCGGTCGACCCCGATGGCCACCCCTGTCCTCGGATGAACTGACGTGGCGGAGACCGGGGCGGGGCTGCCCGACCGCTCGGCCGACGATGCCCGGCGGATCCTGCTGCACGGCGAGGTCGAGGTGGTGGGCCGCATGCCCTGGAGCTCCAACGCCACGTTCCTCTGCGACGTCCGCTGCGGCGACGAGGCCCTGCGGGCCATCTACAAGCCGCGGCGCGGCGAGCGCCCCCTGTGGGACTTCCCCTCCGGCCTCGACCACCGGGAGGTGGCGGCCTACGAGCTCTCGAGCGCCCTCGGCTGGGCCGTGGTGCCCGAGACGGTGCTGCGCGAGGGACCGCTCGGCCAGGGCTCGCTCCAGCGCTTCGTCGATGCCGACTTCGAGCAGCACTACTTCACGCTCTACGAGGACGAGGTCCACCACGACGCCCTGCGCGCCGTGTGCGCCTTCGACCTGGTGGGCAACAACACCGACCGCAAGAGCGGGCACTGCCTCCTCGGCGTCGACGGCCACATCTGGGGCATCGACCACGGCCTGATGTTCCACCAGGAGTTCAAGCTGCGCACCGTGATCTGGGAGTTCGGCGGTGAACCCGTGCCCGACGACCTGCTGGCCGACATCGAGGCCCTGGCCGACGACGAGCTGCCCGACGCCCTGGCCCGCCTGCTCGACCCGTTCGAGCGCGACGCCCTGCGCTCGCGTGCCCGGGCTCTCGTGGACGCCGGCTGCTTCCCCATCGACGAGACGGGCCGCCGCTACCCCTGGCCGCTGGTCTGAGCGACCCGGCGGCGCCGCTCAGTCGTCGTTGGCGGCCCGACGATCCCGCTCGCGCAGCTCGATCACCCGGGGGTCGGCGACGAGGCGCCGCACAGGCTGGCGGGCCACCCAGGCCGAGAACTGGGCCGCCGGCAGCGGGCGGCTGAACAGGTAGCCCTGCGCCTCCTCGCAGCCGAAGCCGTGCAGCATCTCGCGGGCCTCCGCGCTCTCCACGCCTTCGGCCACGGTGCGCAGGCCCAAGCTGCGGCCGAGGTCGATCAGCGTGCGCACGATCACGGCGTCCTGCTCGTTGACCGTCATCGTCATCACGAACGACTTGTCGACCTTGAGCTCGGTCACCGGAAGGTTCCGGAGGTGGGTGAGCGACGAGTACCCGGTGCCGAAGTCGTCGACCGACAACCCCACACCGAGGTCGTGCAGCCCCTCGAGCACCAACGTCGAGCGGTGCGACTCGCTCATCACCGTCGACTCGGTGAGCTCCAGCGTGAGCAGTGAGGCGGGTACGCCGCTCTCGTCGATGGCGGCGCCGATGTCGTCGACGAGGTGGGTGTCGAACAGGTTCCGGGCCGACAGGTTCACCGAGATGCTGAGGTCGAGCCCGGAGTCGCGCCAGGTTCGGCACTGGGCCAGCGCGTGACGCACCACGTAGAGGGTGAGGGCACGGATCACACCGGTCTGCTCGGCCGCCGGGATGAACTGATCCGGGCTGAGCGGCCCGAGGCGCGGGTGGGTCCAGCGCACCAGCGCCTCAGCGCCCACCACCTCACCCGAGGCGAGTGACAGCTTCGGCTGCACGTAGACGTCGACCTCGTCCTGCTCGAGGGCCTCGCGGAGGTCGGCGGCCAGGGCCATCCGGCGCGGGGCGTACGGGTCGGTCTCGGCGGCGTAGACCTCGATGCCCGACCCCTCGAGCCGAGCACGGTAGGTGGCGGCATCAGCCCGCTCACGGAGCTGCGCGGCTGTGGTGGCGTGCTCCGGGTAGTGCGCCACGCCCACGCTCGCCCCGAGCACCAGCGACACGTCGCCGGCCGTGAACGGCGTGTCGAAGTCGGCGTGGAGCGTCTCGGCCAGACCCAGCACCAGATCGGGGTCGGTGACGCCGGGGACCAGCACCGCGAACTGGTCGCCGGTGAACCGGGTGAGCACGGCGTCCGCCGGAACCAGGCGCTCGAGGCGCTCGCGCACCTCCACCAGCAGTCGGTCGCCGGTGGCGGTGCCGAGCGTGTCGTTGACCTCCTTGAACGTGTCGAGGTCGACGAACACCAACGCCACGCCCAGCTCCCGCACCCGAGCGTCGGCGACGGCCATGTCGAGCTGCGACTCCATCGAGAGCCGGTTGGGCAGCCCGGTGACCGGGTCGTGGAGGGCCAGGTGCTCCTTGTCGCGCGCGTCCTGCTGCAGTCGGGTGACCAGCCGGCCGTTGGCCAGGGCCACGTTGGCGTGGTTGGCCAGCGTCTCGAACACCCGCAGGTCGTCGTCGACGAACGACGACACCTCGGTGAGCCGGTTGGCCACCACCATGGCGCCCACCGCCACGCCGTCGGTCACCAGGGGCACGATGGCGGCGTCCTTGATGCCGATCTGCGCCAACCACCCCGGCAGCGGCGCCCCGGGCTCGAACAGCCGGCTCTCGCCGCCCGGGAGCAGGATGGCCAGGTCGGCGGCCAGCTCGGTGGGCGAGATGTTGGCCCGCACCACGGCGTCGCCCTGCGACAGCACCCGGTTGGCCGGCATCCCCTCCCGCACAGGAGGAAGCAGCAGCGCCCCATGCTCCCCCCGCAGGATCTCCTGTGCGCCCTGTACAGCGGCTGCCTCAAGCTCCTCGATCTCTGCGCCTGCCAGTCGTCGAGTGAAGTCATGCAACGTCTCGAGGCTCTTGTAGCGCTCCGTCAGGCTCATGTAGGCGCGGTAGACGACGAACATGACCACGGCGATCCCGGCCACCAGGAACGCTACCGGGGATCGGTCTGCGACAGAGCTCACGATGATCAGCGCCGTCGCTGTGTTGCCGACACATGCGATTGAACCGAACACGAAGACGCGCTGGATGACGGTGATGCCCGGCCACCCGCTGAACACCGTGATCGCTGCGGTGAGTGAGACCGAGACGATCACGTAGGAGATCAGCAACGCGCCGAAGATGGCGGGCCACGCCTCGCTGGACGTGGGGTCGCTGCCCTGGAGCATGAGTCGGAGCGCCGCTGCTGCGACGCTCACCTCGACCGTGAACAGAGCGATGTTGAAGAGCAGCTTGGGCAGTGACTGCCGTCGATAGAGGCCCAGGGCGATCAGCGCAGCAACGAGCCGTGCGACGATCAAGGTTTCCGGCTCGGCGAGGACGAGACCGACTACGAGTGGAATCTCCGAGAACGTGAGCGCATGCGCCTCGCCACGACTCTCAAGGTGGACGATCACGAGCTCGACGAGAACGAAGCCAAGCACGAGTGCATACAAGGGCACCTCGACGGCTGGCTCGATTGGCCAGCTTCCAGGGCGCACGACCAAGAGCCACACGCCCGCGCCAATGGCGGCAATCATCGCTGAGAGCCCGTAGAGCTTCAGCTGAGCCTGTCGCTCTGTGGTGGAGGGTTCAGTCGCCATGAATGGTCAGGAGATGCCTGGGGAGGTGAAGCCAACCGCGTGGGAGCCCGGAGGTCAACGTCCCCCTAGACGCGCAACGGCTCCGGCATTGCGCCGGAGCCGGGCTGAACTACTGAGAGAGCTGTCTAGCGGAGGCTGCCACCACGGAGGCTGCCGCCCCGAAGGCTGCCGCCCCGAAGGCTGCCGCCACGGAGGCTGCCACCACGAAGGCTGCCACCACGGCCGCCCCACTCGACACCACGGCCACCCCACTCAACGCCGAGCTTGCTCATCTGACTACCTCCGAGTTGTTCGATTTTGCTGGATTGTTGGTTGACCGCACTGCGTGAGCTTTGCTTGTTGCCGCCGTGCTCATTCGCTGCGATCGGCGATTCACTGAGGGTGACCATACGAGCGCGCGGAGGGGGTGGCAAGGGGGCATTTCCCCAGGTCAGAGACTATTACTGGGTGCGTTCGAGCGACCACGGAACGTGGGAATTTGTATCAATAACCCTCCGTGAAACCCCGACCACAGAGAGTGGTATTCCGTCGGCCGTGCGCGCCGAATCACCCTCAGCGTGCGGGTGCGACCGCGCTACGTGCAGGAAGCCGGAAGGACGGTCAGGCGACGGGGCCCAGGACCCGCTCGAGGTACTGGTTGGTGAACCGGCCCTCGGGGTCCAGGCGGCGACGGACGACCTGGAAGTCGTCCCACCGCGGGTAGCGCTCTGCGAGCGTCTCGGCTCGCTGGAAGTGCATCTTCCCCCAGTGGGGCCGGCCGCCGTAGTCGTCCATGATGCGCTCGACGCCTTGGAAGTAGGTGTCGTAGGGGGTGCCCTGGTACACATGCACGGCGATGTAGCCGGTCGGTCGGCCCTGGGCGGTCGACAGGGGGATGTCGTCGGGGGCCACCACCCGCACCTCCACCGGGAAGCTGAGCTGGATGCCCGCTTCGTCGACGAGGCGCCGCACCCGGTTCAGGGCCTCGGGGATGGCCTCCCGCGGGATGGCGTACTCCATCTCGTAGAAGCGCACCTTGCGGGGGCTGGTGAAGACGCGGTCGCTGCGGTCGGTGTACTCGAGCCGACCGGTCGACGGCAGCACCTTCGCCATCTGGGGGATCCAGTCGGGCTTGCGCCGCCCGATGCGGCACAGGGCGCCGAAGGCCACGTTGGGCAGGATGAGGTCGTCGACGAGCTCCTTCACCCGGCCTCGGGGCTGGGCGGGCTCGTCGGTGCGGCGGTTGCGCTTGGTGAGGGCCCAGCCGGTGTGGGGCACCCAGTAGAACTCCACGTGGTCGGCGCTCGCCATGAAGCCGTCGAAGTCGCCCAGCACGTCGTCGAGGCGCATCGGCTCCTCGATGGCGTGGAGGCGGAAGGCGGGCACCGCCTGCAGCGTCACCGTCGACACGATCCCCAGCGCCCCCAGACCCACTCGGGCCACCTCGAGCACGTCGGCGTTCTCCTCGGGGGTGCAGCGCACCACGGAGCCGTCGCCGGCGATGAGGCTCATGCCGAGGATGCGGCTGGAGATGTTGCCGAAGTGCCACCCCGTGCCGTGCGTGGCGGTGGAGGTGGCGCCGGCGATCGACTGGTAGGCGATGTCGCCCATGTTCTCGAGGGCCAGGCCCCGCTGGTCGAGCTCGTCGCACAGCGTGCTGAGCGAGATGCCCGCCTCCACCGTGACCGTGCCCGCCTGCGGGTCGTGGGCCAGCACGCGGTCGTAGCCGGAGAGGTCGACCATGATCCCGTCGGTGCAGGCGATGGGCGTGAAGCTGTGACCGGCCCCCACGCACTTCACGCGGGTGCCGGCGGCGGCCGCCTCCCGCACGATGGCCACCAGCTCCGCTTCGGAGGTGGGGCGACGGATGGCGCTCGGAGCGCAGGACTGGTTCCCGGCCCAGTTGGTCCAGGTGGCTCGACCCTTCATGCTCACGTTCGTCGACCCTATAGCCCCGCCCTGGCAGTGGCGTACGCTGCAGCGTGGTCAAGTTCCGGAGATCCGGGGGCGGGCTCAGCGACAACCTCGAGGACCGTCGCGGCATGGGCGGCAAGGGCGTGGCCGCCGGTGGGGGCGTGGTCGGCCTCATCGTGGTGGTGCTGTTCTCGCTGCTGAGCGGCGGCGACGGCAGCGGCGGCGACGTCGACCTCACCGACATCTTCGGCCAGATCCAGGAGGGGGGTGGCTCGCCGGGCACCGTCGACCCCGCCGACGAGCCGCTGGTGGAGGAGATGTCGCTGGCCCTCGACGACATCCAGGACTTCTGGGCCAGCCCCGACGGTCTGGGAGGCGACTACGTCGACGCGCAGCTGGTGCTGTTCACCGATGCCGTCAGCACCGGCGGCTGCGGCAACGCCCCGGCGGCCGTGGGGCCCTTCTACTGCCCCGCCGACAGCAAGGCCTACATCGACCTCTCCTTCTTCAAAGAGCTGGCCAACCGCTTCGACGCCCCGGGCGACTTCGCCCGGGTCTACGTGCTGGCCCACGAGCTGGGGCACCACGTGCAGAACCTCCAGGGCACCAACGCCGCCGTGCGCCAGCAGCAGCAGGCCGAGCCCGACCTGGCCAACGAGCTGTCGATCCGGATGGAGCTCCAGGCCGACTGCTACGCCGGGGTGTGGGGCGCCTCGGCCCAGGAGCGCGGCCTGATCGAGCCGGGCGACCTCGAGGAGGGCATCGGCGCCGCCGAAGCGGTGGGCGACGACAACCTCGGCAACCCCAACCAGGAGACCTGGACCCACGGCTCCGCCGAGTCACGGCAGCGCTGGTTCCTCGAGGGCTTCGAGACCGGCGACCCCGGCCGCTGCGACACCTTCAGCGTCTCCGCCGACCAGCTCTGACCTGCGATGGTCGAGCTCCCGTTCCGGGCCAAGGCCCTCGTGGTGGGATCGGTGGTCCGCACCGGGCTGCTGTGGATGGTGCCGTTCGTGGCCCTCACCACCAGCCCGTGGTGGTTCACCACCGGGATCGCCGACAGCTCGCTGGATGATCTCGGCGACGACCTCGACCGCTGGCTGCGCCTGATCGTCGCAGCGGGGGTCGTGCCGGCGCTGCTGGTGGTCGCTCTGTGCCTCGCCTTCCCGTCCGAGCGCTACGGCGCCTACGTCACGCAGCGGATCCGCCGGGCGGGCGGCGCGCCCGCCGACCGCACCATCAACCTCACCGACGAGCTCGGGCTGGCCACGGGCACGTACCGCTACGAGGTGGTGCTGGTGCAGAGCCCCATCCCCAACGTGGCCGCCATCCCGGGCGCGGAGGGCACCACCGTGGTGGTC
The DNA here is from genome assembly GCA_051306055.1 of Acidimicrobiales bacterium. Lineage (GTDB taxonomy): Bacteria > Actinomycetota > Acidimicrobiia > Acidimicrobiales > VFJN01 > VFJN01. Next base: position 2,910 of record JBPPMN010000155.1, on the reverse strand, counting down.
ACCAGCGGCGCCGAGGCGACGCTGGCCCGCGACGACCTGGCCGCCCTCATGGCCACCCAGATCGTGGTGGCCTCCGACCCGTGGGTGCGGGTGGCGTCCACCGCCCAGCTGCTGGCGTCGCCCCGCTTCTTCCTGCTCTTCAGCGCCGGGTTCCTCAACCCCGTGCTGATCCCGCTGGCCTTCCTGGCCTTCATGGGCCACCGCCGGGGCGATGCCGTGCGCGACATGGTGGCCGACTTCGCCGCGGTGCGGGCCACCCGGCACCCGGAACCCCTGGCCCGGGCCCTCTACGGCCTGCGGCCGGCCGCTCCCCACGCCAGCCAGCTCAAGGTGGGCCTCCCCGGCTTCCTGGTCGACCAGTACTGGGCGCTGTCGCGGCGCATGACGGTGACCACCACGGTGTCGACCCACGCCTCCAGCCGGCAGTGGTCCACTGCGGACGAGATCGCCGCCGAGATGGCCATGCGGGCCGACCGGGTGCTGCGCGCCTCACGGGGTGACGAGGACGCGCTGTTCGACCTGCAGAGCTGGAAGCGGGTGGTGAAGGGCCTCGGCACCGACGCCGCCAGCCCCGCCGGCCTCCCCATCGCGCTGACGCCCGACGAGCGTGCCGCCGCCGAGCACATCGGCGCCGCCCTCGGCTGACCGGTGGCTACAGCAGGCCGACCACCCGGGCGGCGCTGTGGCGGTAGAGGGGGTCGCCGGTTCGCTCCTCCTCGACGAGTGCGACGTTGGTCAGCTTGACCACGTGGGGGTCGTGGTCCCGGATCGCCCGCTCGGCGATGGCCTCCCGTGAGGGGAGCACGGAGCGACGCACGGCATCGAGGGCGGCCGGGCCGAGCAGCGGCGGCGCCCCTACGGCTGCGTAGGCCACGGCCATGGCCGGCACGGCGTGGGCGACGAGGCGGTGCGCGGTGTCGTCGTCCACCCAGGCGCTCACGGCTCGCAGAGCGCGGGCGCCGGTGACCATGTGCAGGGTGACGAACTCGTCGGCGACGGTGTGGGCTTCGATGGCGAAGGCGGAGACGTCGTCGAGCGTGGCCTCGTCGAGGGCGACGCCGGCCAGGGCGTCCTGCATCTCGGGCCGACGGGCGATGGTGTCGAGGTCGAACGTGTGCGCCCAGGTGCCCGGCGGGTGACCGGCCAGATCGGCAGCCACATCAGTGAGGCGGCGAGCACCCGGTGTCGGTCCGGGCACCGGCAGCACCTGGCGACGGCGCTCCCAGTCGAGCAGGGCTGCGGCCACCTGCCCCTCGTGCCCCACGTCGAGGGCGTAGGCGAGCCGGATCATCGGGTGGAACAGCTGGCTGTGGGGCCCGGCGGCCAGCGCTGGCAGGCGCGCCCGGACGGTGGCTGCGATGCCCTCCGTCGCCACCTCCTGGCGGCGCTTCTCCAGCACGTCGACGTCGTCACGCGGCTCGAGCTCGGCACGCACGGTGGCGTCGAAGGTGGCCTGGAGCACCTCAGCGGAGGCGCCCATCTGGTCGAGGGCCACCAGCGCCATGGCCAGGTGCGTGCTGTAGAGGCGCTGGAAGCTGGGCGAGAAGGCCAGCTCCTCGTCGAGCAGCCGGGCCAGGGTGGCGGAGCCGGTGCGGGGGGCGGTGTCGGTGGCCATGGATGCGACCCTAAGACCTCAAGTCAACTTCAGGTCAAGGGCAAGGCACGATGTGGTCGACGCAGGGTCCGGCCCAGGGCGGCACCGGGGTCAGGTCGACTGACTGGCATGTCGGATCATCGTCCAGGTCGATCCGCGCTTCGTCACGTGCTCGAAGCCGATCGACTCGTAGAGCCCACGCGCCGGATTGTTCTCGGCGACGCTGAGGCTCATGGCCGGGTACCCCTGAGCAACGCCGACCTCGATGAGGTCTCGCAGGAGCGTCCGTCCGATCCCCTCCTGCCGACGCGACGCGACGACAGCAATCGACAGCTCGGGGACGTCCTCAGCGATGAACCCATGGCCATGGCTCGCCTCGGTGTACCTCCGATACCACGCCGCCCCGACTGGTCCATCTTGTTCAGCAACCAGCCCGAAGTCGCCTTGCCTCGGCCAGCCTGCGAGGTACATCGCGTACCGCGGATCGGCCAACACCTGGTCAGCGGTCGGCGTCGGCTTGTCAGGACGCCAGACTGCCGCCTCGCCAAGCATGGTCGCGAGAAACGTGAGGTCCGCAGGCTCGGCTGGCCGATTCCGAGCTCCCAAGGCTTCCATTCGACGTCCTGTCGCGAGCTGACCTACGGAGACCGTGCGAGGACGTCGTTGGCCACGCAGCAGGGACAGTAGCTGCAGCAGCCCACTGCAGATCAGGCAGAACAGTTCCGGATCTGTGTGCGCTGAGCACTGCATACCGGTTGTCAGCGCACACAGAAGCGGGGATTAGTGCTCGTTCTGGGGCAGCCTCGCCTTGGGGGTCATGGGCGTCGGGTGGAGCGACAGGCGAGCAGCCAGATGGCGAGGGGCGCGAGGGCGGCGACGATCGCCGTGGTCCAGGCGGCCGTCGTCGGGACGATGCACCCGCCACCACCCTCGGGGCCGTCGACATGGCTCGCGTTGCCACCCATCAGCGCGTCGAGCCCGCGCAAGGAGCCGCAATCGACCAGGCGATCGCCTCCGAGCGCGAGGGCCAGTCCGCCCAGCAGCACCCCGGCCGCACCGAGGGCAACGACGATGAGCGCCGTGCGCACGGTCTGCTGCTGAGCCTCGTCGACCACAGTGAGAAGTGTGGTCGTCGTGGAGCGACTGAGCGAGCATGGGTGGACGGCTCGAGTCGATACCGCTGTTCCCCTGGCCGGAGGCTGCGGCGAGCGCGACACTCGTTGCATGGAGAGGGGCGGAGCAGCCAGCAAGCCCGAGGCGATGCAGCGCTACCTGGCCGTCGACGACGACGGCCGAGGGCTGCGAGCCACCTGGCG
>JBPPMN010000150.1:0-3173 GCA_051306055.1 Acidimicrobiales bacterium | reverse complement strand
GCCACCAGCGAACCGGTGCGGTTGCGGTCGAAGAAGTCCATCGACAGCGACATCTGGTGGGAGAACACCCGCTCGCGCAGGTCGCGCAGGAAGGCCTCGCCGACGCGCGCCACCGCCTTGATGGCCAGCCGGCCGGCCACGTAGGCCAGCACCGCCGCGACCATGAAGATGGCCGCCGCGCGGTTCAGGGCATCCAGGTCGCGTGGGCGCACGCCCTGGTCGATGCCGTAGCGGACGACGGCGGGACCGGCCACCATGCCGCCGGCCTGGAGCACCACCAACCCGGCGATCACCGCGAGGGCGAGGCGGTGCGGGCGCAGCAGGTGCCACGTGCGGCGCAGGATGTGGCGCTTGTCGTGGGCGGAGAGGTCGACGTCGACGGCGTCGGGGATCCTCACGGCGCCAGCCCCGCGCTGGGGGTGGCGCTGGCCGCCCGCTGCTCGCCCTGGGCCAGCACCTCGCGGTAGCGCTCGGAGGTGCGCAGCAGGTGGTCGTGGGTGCCCTCGGCCACCACCCGGCCGTCGTCGAGCAGCACCACCCGGTCGGCCAGGGCCACGGTGGCGGCGCGGTGGGCGATCACGATCGTGGTGCGGCCGGCCATGACCTCCTCCAGCGCGTCGCGGATCTCGTGCTCCTTGGTGGGGTCGACCGACGACGTGGCGTCGTCGAGCACCAGCACCCGGGGGTCGGCCAGGATCGCCCGGGCGATGGCCACCCGCTGGCGCTGCCCGCCCGACAGCGAGAACCCCTGCTCGCCCAGCACCGTGTCGTAGCCGTGGGGGAGGTCGGCGATGAAGTCGGCCGCGCCGGCCAGTCGGGCAGCCGACTCCACCTGCGCCAGGGAGGCGCCCGGGTCGGCCAGGGCGATGTTGGCGTAGACGGTGTCGCTGAAGAGGAAGGTGTCCTCGAACACGATGCCCACGTTGCGGCGGAGGTCGTCGAGGCGGACGTCGCGCACGTCGGTGCCGTCGAGGGCCACCCGACCGCCGTCGACCTCGTAGAAGCGGGCGATGAGCCGCGCCAGGGTGCTCTTGCCCGCGCCCGTGGAGCCCACCAGGGCCACCGACTGCCCGGCCGGCACCACGAGGTCGAGCCCGTGGAGCACCGGCGCGCCGGGGTCGTAGCCGAAGCGCACGCCCTCGAAGCGCACCTCGCCCGGACCCGGCGGCAGGGGTCGGGCGCCGGGACGGTCGACGATCTCCGGGGCGGTGGACAGCACCTCGTGGATCCGAGCGGCGGCGGCCGACGCCCGGCTGGCCTGGGCCACCAGGAAGGCCGACATGCGCAACGGGAAGATCAGCTGGAGGATGTAGAAGTTGAAGGCCACCAGCTCGCCGAGGCTGAGGCGCCCGTCGAGCACCTCCCGGCCCCCCACGAAGAGCACGATCACCAGGCCGAGGGTGGGCAGCAGCTCCATCAGCGGGTTGAACCCCGCCCGCAGGCGGGCGATCCCCAGGGCCCGGTCCTGCACCTCGCGGGCGGCGCGGCGCAGCTTGCCGTCCTGCAGCGACTCGGCGCCGAAGCCCTTCACCACGCGGATGCCCGACAGGCTCTCCTCCACCACGCCCGACACGTCGGCCAGGCGGCGCTGCAGGTCGGCCGACTGCGGGCCCATCCGCCGCGAGAACATGGTGGCGGCCAGGCTCAGGAGGGGGAGCGGGGCCAGGGCGAGGAGGGCCAGCTTCAGGTTGATGGTGAGCAGCACCACCGCCACCCCGAGGATCATCACGAGGTTGGCCCCGGCGATGGGCACGAACACCAGGAACAGCTGGACCTGGCGGAGGTCGGTGTTGGCCCGCGACATCAGCTCACCGGTCTGGGCCCGGTCGTGGTAGGCGAAGTGCAGGCGCTGCAGGTGGGCGAAGAGCTGACGCCGCAGGTCGGTCTCGGCCCGCAACGAGATGGCGAACGCCGCGTAGCGCCGGAAGGCGGTGCACACGGCGATCACCAGGGTCACGGCCACGATGACCGCCGTCCAGCGCAGCAGCACCTCGCGGTCGTAGGGGTCGATCCCGCCGTCGATGGCCCGCTGGGCCAGCAGCGGGATCGACACCTTGGCCGCGGTCCAGCCCAGCGCGGTGAGCACGCCGATGATGATCCAGTGGCGGCTCGGCCGCAGGGCGCGGCGCATCATGCGCCACCCCCCGCGGCGAGCCGCAGCTTCGCCCTCGAGGCTCACTCGGGCGGCGGGGTGCCCGTGCAGCCCTCCTTGGCCGCGTCGTACAGCGACAGGAAGGTGTTCTCGCTCACCAGCCACTCACCGTCGAGCTTCACCGCGCCGCCGCCGCTCTCGGCCAGCAGCACCGCGCCGTCCTTCAGGATGGAGAACAGGGCGGTGGCGGTCGTCTCGTCGACCAGCTCCACGCTGATCATCTCGATGGTGACGCCGCTCACGAGGTCCTCGCAGTGCACGAGGCGGGGCTCGGCCTCCTCACCGTTCTCGATCATGGCCGCGGCCGCCGACAGCTCGCCCTGGCCCACCAGCGAGAAGAACTCCGTGAGCACGGCCTCCACGGCAGCTGCCTCGGCGGCCGGATCGACCGTGGCCTCGGTGGTGGTCGTCTCGGCCACCGTGGTGGTGGTGTCGTCGGCCTCGGTGGTGGCGGTGTCGCTGTCGTCGTCTCCGCCGCAGGCGGCGAGCAGGCTGAGCGCGACGAGCGCGCCCACCGCTCCCCGGGCGATCCGATGGGTGGTCACGGTTGGGTCTCCTTTGGTCGGTCGGCGGAGGCCGACGCTCGGTTCGTCGAACGGTTCTGGACGATCTGATCGCCGAGCCGTTCGAGGGCGTCGACCTGGCGGTCGGCGGAGGTGTGCTCCTCGAAGATGAGGCGGAGGAGCCAGAAGCGCAGGTAGCGGCCGAGCGAGTAGCGCAGGAAGAGCGCGGCTCCCACGATCGTGCAGCCGAGGCCGAGGAGGCCGCCCGAGATCAGGTAGGGCACCTGAGAGCTGAGCTCGGTGGTGCCGGAGGCGCCGATGTAGCCGATCAGCACCAGCACCAGGCCGAGCGGCATCAGCACCATGCCGCCCACCAGGAGGCGCTGCTCGGTGTTCGGCGACCCTCCCCGCACCCGGAGGCGGGCCAGCTCGGCCTGGAACTCGTCCAGGCGGTCGGGACCGTCGTGGTCGTCAGGTCTCATGGAGCTCCTCCATCGTGGGGGCGGCGGACCGCCGAG
>JBPPMN010000092.1:0-29675 GCA_051306055.1 Acidimicrobiales bacterium | reverse complement strand
CGTCGACCCCCGCCGCAGCCCACCGCCGGGCACCAGCCCCTCCAGGGCCGGCAGCACGGGCAGCCGCTGCTCGCGCGCCAAGGTGACCGGCCGCACCCGTTCGGCCAGCTCCCCCATGGCACCCAGGACAGCCCCACTCCGCATGCTCCCCAGCATCGAACACCTGTTCGTCCACGTCAAGCGGGTGTCGATCTGCACGAGCCTGTGTTCGATTCCTGCGAAGAGCGTCGGCATCCAACACAGGCTCAGGCCAGGCCGTGCCCTCGGCTCAGCCTGTGTTGGGAACCTGCGAAAACGAGGGGATCAGAACACAGGCTGGGGCCCTTCGGGAGCGCCGGCGGGGGGCGTGTGGGGCAGAGGCTCCGCCGGAGCCCCCCACCCGCAGGTGGTGCAGCTTGCTGTGCCACCTGCACGAGCCCTCAGCGCGGCCGAAGGCCGCACGAGACAAACTCGATCCCGGCGCCCTTTGCCGGGATCGACACCCTCGGTGCAGCTTGCTGTGCCGATCGCACAAGCCCTCAGCGCGGCCGAAGGCCGCACGAATCAGCTCGAGCGAGGCGCTTGCGCCGAGCTCGAAACCAATGCCATGGCGTTCTCTCGCATGATCTTGCGGATCTCGTCGGTCGAGAAGCCCTGCAGGTCGTCGACGAAGCTGCTGGGGTCGGCCAGGCCCTCGGCGTGGGGGTAGTCGCTGCCGAAGAGGACGTGGTCGACGCCGATGGTGTCGGCCACGCCGCGGATGTCGTCCTCGTAGTAGGGCGACACCCACACGTGGTCGCGCAGCTGCTGCACGGGATCGACCCCGTCGAAGGAGGCCGGGCGCTGCTTGAAGGCCTTGCCCAGGCCGGTGGCCAGGGCCGGCACCCAGTCGCTGCCCGACTCGATGGTGGCCGCCCGGATGTTGGGGAAGCGGCGGAAGACGCCGTCGCAGATCAGGGCGCCGACGGTGTCGAAGATCGGGCGGTGGCCGGTGATGAGCTGCTTGAACGGGTCGTGGCGGAAGGCCTCGAACTCGCTGTCGCGGCCCCAGGCCTCGGCCAGGAAGCCGTAGCCCGACTCGCCGGAGTGGAAGGCCACCAGCACGCCGGCCTCGTCGAGCAGGCGCCACACGCCGTCGTGGGCGGCGTGGCCGTGGCTGCGGTGGCCCAGCGGGTCCTTGATCGGCCCGGAGCGCATCACGACGACGCGCGCGCCGTGCTCCAACACCCGCGACACCTCGGCCTCGGCGGCGACCGGGTCGAGCAGCGACACGTAGGGAGCGGCGAAGATGCGGTCCTGGTAGGCGTAGCCCCAGTCGTCCTCCAGCCAGCGGTTGAAGGCGGTGAAGGTGGCGGCGGCGGCCTGCGGGTCGTGGCACAGCGCCTCCTCCATGCCCACGCCGAGCGTGGGGAAGAGGAAGCAGCCCTCCATCTCCTGCTCGTCCATGCAGGCGATGCGGGCGTCGCGGTCGCGGTACTCCGGACGGATGGGCTCGAGCTCACCGAAGGCGGCCCGGATGTCGTCGCCGGGGGTCTTGCCGCGGAAGTAGTCGTCGAGCACGCCGGGCTTGGCCACAGGGTCGAAGGTGGGGTTGGGGATGAAGCGGTTGATCCTCCCCGCCACCATGAGCCGCTGCTTGCCGTCGAGGTTGGCCCACTGGATGCTGCGGCGGCGCATCTGCGGGTCGAGGTGCCGGGTGAAGGCGTCGGTGGCCTCGTAGTAGTGGTTGTCGGCGTCGAAGAGCTTGAACCCGAGCTCGGCCATGGGAACCCCCTGGGGTGCGGCAACTAGAACACGTTCTACTTCAGGGGCCGAGGGTCAGTCGAACACGACCGTGCGCCGCCCGTACACCAGCACCCGGTGGCTCACGTGCGCCCGCACGGCCCGGGCGAGCACCGCCACCTCGAGGTCGCGCCCCTTGCGCTTCAGGTCGTCGACGTCGTCGCGGTGGCTCACCCGCAGCACGTCCTGGTCGATGATCGGCCCGTCGTCGAGCTCGGCGGTGGCGTAGTGCGCCGTCACGCCGATCACCTTCACGCCCCGCTCGTGAGCCTGGTGGTACGGCCGGGCGCCTTGGAAGGCGGGCAGGAAGGAGTGGTGGATGTTGATGATCTGCTCGGGCCAGGCGGCGCAGAAGGCGGGCGACAGCACCTGCATGTAGCGGGCCAGCACCACGAGGTCGACGCCGTGGGCCACGAGCCGCTGCTGCACCGCGGCCTCCTGGGCCGTCTTGTCCCCGTCGACGATCGGGACGTGGGCGTGCTCCACGCCGTACCAGCCGGCCACCTCGGCGTGGTCGGGGTGGTTGCTCACCACCACCCGGAGGTCGACGGCCAGCTCACCGGTGCGCCAGCGGTTGAGCAGGTCGTGGAGGCAGTGGGGCTCCTTCGACGCCAGCACCGCGAGACGGGGCCGCTCGTCGGTGAAGCGCAGGACCCAGCGCATGGCGAAGCGCTCGGCCACCGGCGCGAAGGCCGGACCGATCTCCGCCCGAGCCAGGTCGACGTGGTCGAGCTCGAACTCCACCCGCTGGAAGAACGCCCCGTCGGTGCGGTCGGTGTGCTGCTGCAGGTCGACCACGTTGCCGCCGTGCGCGGCCACGAACGACGCCACCGCCGCCACGATCCCCGGCTGGTCGGGGCACGACACGAGGAGGACTCCGGCGCCCGTCACGCCGGCAGTCTGCCCCAGCGGCTCGTCAGGGGAACAGGCCGCGGGCGTCGATGGCGGCGGCGATGCGATCGAGGGCCACCACGTAGGCGGCGCGACGCAGGCCGACGCCGAGCACATCGGCCCGGGCCCACACGTTCACGAAGGCGTCGTCCATCTTCGTGCGCAGCCGTTCGGCCACCACGCTGTCGTCCCAGGGGTAGCCCTGGCGGCTCTGCGCCCACTCGAAGTAGGACGCGGTGACGCCGCCGGCGTTGGCGAGGATGTCGGGCACCACCACGATCCCGCGCTCGTCGAGCACCTCCTGGGCGGCCACGGTGGTGGGGCCGTTGGCCGCCTCCACGATCAGGGCGGCCCGGATCCGGCGAGCCACCGCCTCGTCGATCACACCGCCCATCGCTGCGGGCACGAGGAGCTCGCACTCGATGTCCCAGATCGAGTCGGCCGAGATGGCCTCGCCACCGCTGAAGCCGGCCACCGAACCGGTGACCTCCACGTGGTCGCCGAGGTACCCGGCGTCGAGCCCGCCCTCGTTGGCCACCGCACCGCCGGCGTCGGCCACCGCCACCACCCGCATGCCGGCAGAGTGGAGGAGGAAGGCCAGCGGTCCACCCACCTTGCCGAAGCCCTGGATCACCACCCGGCTCCCAGCCAGGGGCATCCCGAGCTGCGTGAAGGCGGCCCGAGTACACACGACGCAACCCGACGAGGTGGCACCGGCATGGGCCGCGGTGCCCCCCACCGAGAGGGGCTTGCCGGTGACCGAGGCCGGCTGGTGCTGTCCGCCCTGCGTCATCGAGAGCGTGTCCATCAGCCAGGCCATCACCCGGCCGTCGGTGTTGACGTCGGGGGCGGGCACGTCGCGCTCGGGACCGAGCAGCGGGCTGATCTCGTAGGTGTAGCGCCGGGTGAGCCGCTCGAGCTCGCCCAGCGACAGCACCGAGGGGTCGCACCGCACCCCGCCCTTGGCGCCACCGAAGGGGAGGTCGAGGATGGCCGTCTTGAACGTCATGGCGGCGGCCAGCGACCGCACCTCATCGGCGTCGACGTCGGGGTGGAACCGGATGCCGCCCTTGCCCGGGCCGCGGGTGGTGTCGTGGTGCACCCGCCAGCCCGTGAACACCTCCACCCGGTTGTCGTCCATCCGCACCGGAACCGCCACCTCCAGCACCCGCTCCGGCGTGCGGAGGATGCGGTGGATGTCCGGATCGAGGTCGGCCAGCTTGGCCGCGTCGTCGAGGCGGTCGAGCACGGTCTGCCAGGCGTTGACCGACATGCGCTGTGGATGCCTCCCCGAGGGCGAACTGCATGGTGTGGTGGGTCCGCCTTGCCGTCAGTTCTACCCGACTCCGCCGATCGGAGTCGGGTTACCGCCCGGAGCGGCGCGCCCGGGTGACGGCGGGGTTGTAGCAGGCGCCCTTCATCCCGAGCATCTGGGCCGGGACGCAGAGGTTGGAGTACTGGCACAGGCCTGGCTCGGGCCGACCGCCCAGGATCCGAGCGGCGAGATCGGGCTCGGCGTAGAAGGGGCGGCCGATGCCGACGAGGTCGGCCTGACCGCCGTCGAGGATCTCGTCGACCTCGTGGGCGTCGCGTATGCCCCCGACGGCCAGCACCGGGATCGACACCACCGCCTTGGTGGCCACGAAGCGGCTGCGGTTCCACACGGGCTCGAACCGCGCGGTGGCGCCACCGAGCACGTAGCCCGCCATGAGCACCGCCCGCTCGCTGCGGCGCGGTGACGCCTTGCGGAAGCGGGCCTGCATGGCCTTGTTCTTCCAGATCGACGTGGGAATGCCGCCGCGCGAGAGCGTGGTGTCGGGGAACACCGACACCTGCACGGGCGTGACGGAGTCGTAGCCGAGCTCCTCCACGATCCGGCACAGCTCCAGGCCTTCGTCCCAGGTGGTGTGGCGGGTGAAGGGCGGCGCCTTCTCCCCCACGGGCACCTTCACCGTCACCGTGAAGTCGGGGCCGGCACGCTCCGCGATTCTCAGGCGGATCAGCTCCAGCACCCGGGCCCGGTTCCGCAGCGAGCCGCCGAACTCGTCGTCGCGCCGGTTCCAGAACGGCGACAGCAGCTGGTCGATCAGCTTGGCGTTGCTGGAGGCCAGCTGCAGCCCGTCGTAGCCCGCCTCCCGGGCCCAGGCCGCCGCCTCGCCGTACTGCGCCGCCATGGCCCGGATGTCCTCCGCGGTCATCACGTGGATGGGCGCTCGGCGGTAGATGGGCCGCAGGGCCACCGGCGGCTTGGAGGCGGCCAGCAACGGAAGGGTGCGCTGCGAGGCATAGGGCTCGTGCCAGGCCTCCATGGCGAACAGGCCGCCGAGGCCCACCTGGATCCAGATGGCGGCGCCGGCCCCGTGCACGGCGTCGACCATCGGCGCCAGGCGCAGCATCCGCTCCCTCGTGCTCACGATGGTCATCCCCGGCGAGGTGCGGCCCTCGTCGTAGAGGCAGGAGTTGCCCTGGATGACGAGCCCCACGCCCGCCTCGGCGTTGGCTACGAACTGCTTGGCGTAGGTGGCCGCCGCGTCGTCGCCGTCGCCGGCCCCCTCCAGCACCGGTGCTCGGTACAACCGGTTGCGCAGCGTCGTGGTGCCGCCGATCCGCATCGACTGGAGGACGGTCCGCTCAGCCATCGGACCTCGTGCGCCACCACGCCGCACCCACCGCGACGAGCCCCACGGCCACGGCGCCCCCCGCCGCCAGGTGCAGCAGCACATCCCGCCGGTACGACGACGGCGAGAGCTCGCCTCCGTCGACGAGCACGAAGCGCACGCTCTTGTCGAAGGCGGCGTACCACACCCCTTCGACGCCGCTCCCGAGGGTGACGGCCCACAGCGCCAGCTGGTCCCACGGCAGCCGCTGACCCGTGACGCTGGCCGCCATCACCAGCACCAGGACCACGGCCGGCCCGATCCACACCCGCCGGCCGGAGCCGTACGACCAGCCGAGCGCGCTCACGACAGCCAGCAGGGCCACCGCCTGCAGCAACGTGGCGGCCAGCTGGTGCAGGCCCTGGTCGAGCGGGAGGTCGGCGCCCGGCGCCGTGGGTCGGTAGTCGCCGACGAGTGACAGCCCCGTGACCGCGAGCACCGCGACCAGCACGGCCATGGCCACCAGCGAGCCCAGGAAGGCGCGGCGCCAGTGGACGACGCTCGAGGGCGGTCGCCCCGCCCGTTCAGTCCCCGGTGCCCCCACAGCATCCACGGCGGGGACGGTACTCGCAGCGCCGGGCGCGCTCCGCCAGCGCTGGCTACCGTCGCGGCGTGGAGATCGAACGGCTGGGGCCCCACGACGTGCAGCGGGTGCTGGCGGCGTCGGTGCTGCTCGACGATCCCGCCCGGGAGGACTGGACGCTGCGCTTCCTCACCAGCGAGGGCCATCACCTGCTGGTGGCCGCGGTCGACGGCGTCGACGCCGGGTTCATCACCGGCGTGGAGATGACGCACCCCGACAAGGGCACCGAGATGCTGATCTACGAGCTGGGGGTCGACGAGGCCTACCAGCGCCGGGGCATCGGGAAGGCGCTGGTAGCGGCGCTGGCCGACCTGGCTCGGGCCGCAGGCTGCTACGGCATGTGGGTGGCCACCGAGTCCGACAACGTGGCCGCGCTGGCCACCTACGAGTCTGCAGGGGCAGCGCCCCCGGAGCCGGGCGTCACGCTGGCGTGGACCTTCCCCGAGCCCCAGGCGGCCGGCGATCAGGAGTAGGCGCGGGCCTGGAGGGTGTAGAGCTCGGCGTAGGGCCCGCCGCCGGCCATGAGCTCCTCGTGCGTCCCGGTCTCGGCCACCCGGGCGCCGTCGAGCACCACGATGTGGTCGGCCATGCGCACCGTGGAGAACCGGTGCGAGACCAAGAGGGTGATGCGCCCCTCGGCTGCCGCCGCCCGGGCCCCTTCGGCGTAGCGCTCGAACAGCGCGTGCTCCGTCTCGGCATCGAGGGCCGCGGTGGGCTCGTCGAGGACCAGCACCAGCGGCGAGTCGCGCATGAAGCCCCGGGCCAGCGCCAGCTTCTGCCACTGCCCGAAGCTCACCTCGACGCCGCCCGGCCATGTGGGCCCGAGCTGGGTGTCGAGCCCCGAGCCCAGGTGCTCCACCACGTCGGCGGCGCCGGCCCGCCCGACGGCGGTCGTCACCGCGGCCTCGTCGTCGAGGCGGGCCACGTCGCCCAGGCCGACGCTGTGCCGAGCGGGGAGCTCGAACCGGAAGAAGTCCTGGAAGGCTCCGGCCAGGCGCTGGCGCCACGCCTCGCTGTCCATGCGAGCCAGCGGCTGGCCGTCGACCAGGATCCGCCCGGCCGTGGGCTCGTAGAGCTTGGCCAGCAGCTTCACCAGCGTGGTCTTCCCGGCGCCGTTGTCGCCCACGATGGCCACCACGGCACCGGCCGGCAGCGTGAGCGACACGTCGTCGAGCACGAGGCGATCGGTGCCCGGATAGGCGAACGACACCCCGTCGAGGGTGACCCCCTCCTCGAGGCGGTCGGGGACGGGCTGGTCGGCATCGACGGCGATGGCGGCGGCGTAGTCCTCCAGCCAGGCCAGCCGCTGGGAGCCGTCCATCCAGATGCCCCGCAGGAAGCCGATCTCGCCCACGGTGGCCCCGATGTAGGAGGAGAGGCGGGCGCCGGCGGCCAGCACCAGCAGGACATCGCCCGGCGGGCGCTCCAGGCCGGAGGCCACGAACACCACGCCCCCCACGTAGGCCAGGCCGAACACCGCCCAGGCCGCGCTGTTCCAGAGGGCCGAGCCCCATCGCGCCGCGGCCACAGGCCCGTACCAGGCCTCCCAGGCCTGGCGACGGTCGGCGGCCAGGCGGGGCCCGATGCGGGTCACCCGCACCTCCTTGCCCGGGGGTGCCGTGGTGGCGGTGGCGAACAGGTGGGTGGCCAGCCGCCGCGACGGCGCGCCGCGCTCCTCAGCAGCCCGCTCCACGGCCGGCCGCCAGGCTGAGGTCACCGCGGTGGGGAAGGCGAACAGGGCCAGCCCCAGGAGGGCTGGGTGCACCGAGGCGAGAAGGGTCAGCGTCACCCCGAGGCGCAGCAGCCAGCCCGCGGTGGAGAACACCGAGTCGTACATGTGGTCGAGGACGAAGACCTGGTCGCGCAGCACCGAGAGGCGGTCGAGCAGGTCGGGTCGCTCCTGGTGGGCCACCGTGGTGACCCCGGCCTGCAGCCGTGCGACGTGCGCCTGGAGCGCGATGGTGACCCGGTCTCGGAATCGCCGGTTCACGCGGGCCGACACCGTGCGCAGCACCCAGGTGCCAGCGGTCGACCCACCCAACCCGAGCGCGGCCAGCAGCACCCGGGAGCGGTCGCCGTCGATCACGCCCTCGCCCAGCACCTTGAGCCACAGCGCGATGAGCGCGTCGGGCAGGGCGGCCAGCAAGGACAGGGCGACGGCCAGCGCCATGAGCCGCGGCTCGTGCCGGAACCCGAGGCGGCACAGCCGCCACATGGAGGGCAACGGCGGGGGCAGGGCGCCGGCGTCGTGGTCAGGCGAGGACATCGAGCACCTCCTCCGGGTCGTCACCCTGGACCGCGCCAGCGGCGAAGCGCTGGGCTTGCAGGTCGAACATCGTGCGGTAGCGACCGCCCAGCGCCATCAGCTCTGCGTGGCTGCCCAGCTCCACCACCCGCCCTGCCTCGAGCACGCAGATCCGATCGGCGTGGCGCACCGTGGAGAAGCGGTGCGACACCAGGATCGTGGTGCAGTGACGGGTGGCGGCCAGCACCCGCTCGAACACCTCGGCCTCGCCCCGCACGTCGAGCTGAGCGGTGGGCTCGTCGAGCAGCACCACCCGCGCACCCTGACGCACGGCGCACAGGGTGCGTGCCAGGGCCACCCGCTGCCACTGCCCGCCCGACAGGTCGGTGCCGCCCGGGTAGCCCTTCGCGAGCGGCGTGTCGAGGTCGGCCAGGTGGCTGGCACCGGCATCGGACAGCGCGGCCTGGATCACGTCGTCGGGGGCACCGCCCGGCGCGACGTTGTCGCGCAACGAGAGCTCGAAGCGGATGAAGTCCTGGAACACAGCGGTGATCTGGGTCCGCCAGGACTCGAGGTCGAGCTCGCGGAGGTCGGTGCCGTCCACCTCGATGACACCCTGCTGGGGGTCGTAGAGGCGGCAGAGCAGCTTGGCCAGGGTGGTCTTGCCGGCGCCGTTCTGGCCCACGATGGCCAGCGACGAGCCGGCCGGCACCACGAGGTCGAAGCCGTGGAGGACCGGCGCCTCGCCGCCGGCTGGGTAGGCGAAGCTCACGTCGCGGAAGCGGATCTCGGAGCCTGGCCGACCGCCCGCGGGTGCGGACCCTGCCGGCAGCGCTCCCCGAGCTGCCATCGCCGGTCGCAACCGGCGGACGGCGGCGGCCGGTGCCGCCGCGCCGTCGAGGGCCCAGTTGAGGCCGCCGAAGGCGATGAGCGACGCCCCCACCGCGGCCTGGGCGAAGACCACCGCCTGGCCCAGGTCGATCCGACCGCTGGCGGCGGCATCGGCCAGCGACCAGAACACCACCAGGTTGGCCGCCACCACCACGAGGAGGCTGGCGAGCAGGGACCGCTCACGGAGGCGGGTGGCCTCGTACTGGAGGTCGTGGAGCCGGCGGCGCCGGGCCACGAAGCGGTCGAGGGTCCAGTCGGCCAGACCGAACAGGCGCACCTCCTTGGCCGCCGGCGGGTCGACGGCGAGTCGGTAGGCGTACTCGGCATCGCGCTGGGCGGCCCGCACCTCGTCGGTGTGCCGGTCCTTCCACACGCCGCTCTCGCGCAGCAGCCAGTGGGTCGACAGCCAGGCTCCACCGAGCACCAGCGGCGCCCACCAGGCGAAGCCGGCCAGCAGCACCGCCGAGGAGAGCCCTGCCACCATCTCCACCAGGCTCCCGGCGATGAAGTCCATCGAGATCGACAGCGGAGGCCCCGTCTGGCCCTGGTCGAACTCACGAGCGGCCGTGAGGTCGGCGCTCAGCTCCGGGTCCTCGAGGTGCCCCATCCCCGGTGGGTCGAGGCAGGCCCTGGTGAGCTCGTCATAGAGCCAGGCGGCGGTGCGGTCGCCCAGGTTGTAGCCGAGGGCCAGGTGCAGCGGCACCAGCACCTGGAGCAGCACGAACACCACGCCCATGGCCACCAGCGGTCCGGTGAGGGATGCGCCCCGCTCCACGGCGCCCACGAGCACGCCCATGGCCACGGCGAAGGCGGCGGGCAGCAGGCCGCGCAGAACCAGCACCAGCCACCAACCCACCGCGAGGCGGCGGTCACCCCTCCAGAGGGCGGCACAGAGCGCCCACTCCTGTCGGCCCCGGAACCGATCCACCGAACCTCCCCGCTGACGCAGCGCACGCTAGGCCTGCGGCCCGGCTTCCTGCTGCTCATCGTCGGAGGCAGGCGATCTCCGTCGCCCGAGGCCGGCCGTCAGGCGGCGAGGTGCCCTTCGATGTGGTCGGCCAGCGCTCGCAGGGCGGCGGCGCCGTCGCCGTGCAGCACCGGACCGTGCATGGGAGCGAGCACGGCGATGTCGAGCTCGGCCAGCGAGCGCAGCATCGTGGACGACGAGGGCACCCTCGACCACGAGCCGTAGCCGTCGGCCTCCTCGTCGGCCAGGGCGGGCCCGGCCAGCTCGTCGAGGGACTCGGTGGTGGCCCCGTAGGCGCCGAACCGCGTGAACAGGTCGCCGCAGAACAGGGTGCGGGAGCTCTCGTCGTAGAGCACCCCGGCATCCCAGCCGTGGGGCAGGTGCGGCGTGTCGATCCAACGGAGCCGGTGCCCGCCGATCTCGAGCCGCTCGTCGGGCCCCAGCGGTCGAGGCGGACGGTCGGCCAGGTCGCCGATCGACACCATGCACCCGATGCCCCCCTGGACCACCGTGGAGGTGGGAGCAGCGGCCAGCCACTCGTTCATCGAGCCGCACTCGTCGGCCTCGACGTGGCCGAAGCCGATCCAGCGCAGCGACTCGGGTGGGAGCACGGCGGCCACCGCGTCGTGCACCAGCGGGAACATCTGCCGCATGCCGGTGTGGAACAGCAGCGGCTCCTCCGCCGCCAGCAGGTACTGGTTGAACCCGAGGTCGATCTCCCCCACGTGAGCCGTCAGCTGGTGCAGCCCGTCGCCCACCTGCGTCACGCGCACCTCCATCAGAACGGGACCTCCTGGGCGAGGAGGCCGGAGCCCGAGGAACGGCCCGAGAGGATCCGGCAGTACTCGATGGCGTCGAGGCTGAGCTCGTCGCCCCCCTCCCCCGCCACGAAGCGGCCGCCGGCCGGACCGGTGAGGTCGAGGACGAAGGGCTGGCCGTGGCGGCGGGCCCACTCGGCCACCACGTCGGCGACGAGGCGGCCGTCGTGCTCGGCGGTGAGCGCCATCTCGCGACCCGTCGCCCGTGCGATGTCGACCCGGTGCATCCACGTGTCGCGGGTGAGGATCACGTCGAGCAGGTAGCCCATGCGCCACTTCTCGGGTACCCCGCCGACCGACTCCTCCATGGTGCTCCGCCGCATCGGCGCCGGCACCTTGGTACGGAAGCGGGCCTGCCTCGGGGCAGCTGACTCCATTCGCTCGAGGAGGGCCGCCACGTCGAGGTGGGCCCGCTCCTCCACCTGGAACGCCGTCATGCCGTCGACGAAGGCGCCGTCGGGTCCGGCGGTCTTCTTCGCCCCCCTCATGAGGTGGACCAGCTGCCGGTACGAGCTGAACCCCTCCATCGCGCCGACCACGTGGGCGGCCATGGCCCGCACGTCCCACCCCGGGCACTCAGTGGGCTGGGACCAGTCGGCAGGCGCCAGCGAGCGGAGCTGCTCGAGCGCCCGCTGGTTCTCCGCCGCCGCCAGGCCTCGCGCCTCACGGCGGGAGATGGGCGGGATGGAGGCCACCTCGGTCACGGTCGTCATCATGGCGGTTCCCCGTTTTCCGTCGCTAGATCGGTTTTCCGAATGCTGTCAGCACATTCGCATCTGCACCGGGTAACGTCAAGGGCATGGCCGTCTCCCAGAAGCGCGACCGGCGCCACGAGCGCCACGAAGCCACCCGCCAGGAGATCCTCGATGCGGCGTGGGACGTGGTGCGGGCGGAGGGCCTGGCGGCCCTCACGATGCGGGGACTGGCCCGCCGCGTCGGGATGGAGCCGCAGTCGCTCTACACGTACTTCGACTCCAAGCACGCCGTCTACGACGCCATGTTCGCCCAGGGCAACGAGGACCTGCTGGCCCGCTTCGAGCAGGCGCAGTGGCCCAACGACCCGCGCCAGCGGCTTCGCCTCGGCGCCGAGATCATGCTCACCTTCGATGCGGAGGACGCCGCCCGCAGCCAGCTCCTCTTCCAGCGCACCATCCCCGACTTCGAGCCGTCGCCGGAGTCCTACGCCATCGCCGAGCGGGTGCTGGCCTTCGGGGTCGAGCACATGCGCTCAGCGGGGCTGAGCGAGCCCACCCACGTCGACCTCTTCACCGCGCTGGTCATGGGCCTGTCTGCCCAGCAGCAGGCCAACGAGCCCGGCGGCGACCGGTGGCTCCAGCTGCTCGACGAGGCGCTGGAGATGTTCACCGCCCACGTGGATCGGCGAGCGCGCTAGGCGTCGTCGGCCTGGGCCGGCTCGGTGGTCTCGGGCGGCGCCGGTTGCTCAGCCGCCGGCACGCCCTCGACCACCTGCTCGGGGGCGTCGGCCTCACCCGCCTCGATGGGGTCGGGCGCGGTGCCGGCCGCAGCCTCGGCGGCGGGGGCCTCGGAGGTGTCGGCCAGCGTGTCGGGGGCGGCGTCAGCATCCGTGAGGGGCTCGCCCGGAGCGTCGGTCGGCTGCTCGCCGTAGTGCAGGAACAGGTCGCGGACGATGTCGGCCAGACCAGCGCCCGTGCGGCCGCCGCCCAGCTTGACCGTGATGACCGAGCCGTTGATGTGGATGCCCTCCACGCCGCCGGCGGCGAACAGGCGGCGGGCCACCTCGTCGACGGGGCGCTGGCGCAGCTCACCCGGGGGCGCCTCATAGCGGTCGTGACCCATGCCCGAGAGCGGTCGGTTCGTCTCCAGCCGCAGGATGGCCGGGTTGGCGGTGGACTGCTTCTCGACGACGGTGATCGGCTGACCCATACGGAGCGGCATGCTACCCATGGGGCCTGCCGGGCTGGAAAGCGAGCCACGAGGGAGAGCGCATGGCGACCGAGACCATCGAGCTGACGGGACACATCGTCGACTCGCTGCTGCTGGCCAAGGTGCTCGACGCCATCGTCGACGCCGGGGTGACCTACGACCTGGCCGACGTCGAGATCGGCCGCACCAACGAGGACCCGAGCCGGGCTCGGATCCTGCTCGACGGCGACGAGGAGGTGCTCGACGGCCTCATCGACGACCTCCAGGTGCACGGCGTCAACCGGATCACCTCCGGCGAGTCCACGCTGGTGGCGGCCGACCGCGACGGCGTGCTGCCCGTTGGCTTCTACTCCACCACCAACCTCGCCACCGACGTGCTCGTCGACGGGCGTTGGGTGGCGGTGGAGAACCCTGAGATGGACTGCAGCATCGTGATCGCCGACGGTCGGGCGCGCACCGTGCCGATGCACCGGATCCGCCTGGGCGACCAGGTGGTGGTGGGCAGCGGCGGGGTGCGGGTGCACGCGCCCGCCAAGGAGCGGGGCGCCTCTGCCTTCGAGTTCATGAACAGCGAGGTGTCTTCGGAGAAGCCGAAGGCGCTGATCGTCGCCCAGATCGCCGAGCGGATGCGGGCCGCGCACGAGGCCGGGCAGAAGGTGCTGGCCGTCTGCGGACCGGCGGTGGTGCACACTGGCGGCGCCCCCGACGTCGCCCGTCTCGTCGAGGCCGGGTGGATCGATGTGCTCTTCGCCGGCAACGGCTTCGCCACCCACGACATCGAGTCCAACGTGCTGGGCACCTCGCTCGGCATCTCGGTGGCCGAGGGCCACCAGACCGAAGGTGGCCACTCCAACCACCTCCGCGTGATCAACGAGGTGCGACGACACGGCTCGATCGCGACCGCTGTGGAGGGCGGCTACATCACCGGCGGCGCCATGGCCGCCTGCGTGCGGGCAGGGGTGCCGTTCGTCCTGGGTGGCTCGATCCGCGACGACGGGCCCCTGCCCGACGTCTACACCGACACCGCGGCGGCCGCCGACGCCATGCGCGAGCTCGTACCGGGGGTGGCGGTGGCGCTGATGCTGGCGTCGACGCTCCACGCCATCGCGGTGGGCAACTGCCTGCCGGCTGGGGTGGAGACGTTCTGCGTCGACATCAACCAGGCGGTGGTCACCAAGCTGGCCGATCGCGGCAGCCACCAGGCCCACGGCATCGTCACCGACGTCGGGCCCTTCCTCCACCAGCTGGCCGAAGCCCTCTGCGGGCCGGCCTGATGGCGGAGCTCTCCTGGGGGCGGCGGTACCTGATGTGCCCGCCGCACCACTTCGGCGTGCTCTACGAGATCAACCCCTGGATGCACGAGGAGGTGCAGGTCGACCATGATCTCGCCTCGCAGCAGTGGGAGGGCCTGGTGGCATCCCTGCGGCTGGCGGGCGCCGAGGTGGTCGTCCTCGACCCGCACCCCGAGGTGCCCGACCTCGTCTTCACCGCCAACGCTGGGCTGGTGAACGGCTCGCAGTTCGTCCCCAGCCACTTCCGCCACCCGCAGCGCCAGGGCGAGACCGAGATCAACTCGGCGTGGTTCGCGGCCCAGGGCTTCACGGTCGACCGACTGCCCGAGGCGCTCGACCACGAGGGCGCCGGCGACGCGCTGCCCTTCACGCCCGAGGGCGGCCAGACCGTGCTGGTGTCGGGCTACTCGTTCCGCAGCGACGCCGCCGCCCTGCCGGAGCTGAGCCGGCTGCTGCGCTGCCCTGTGAAGGCCGTGCAGCTGGTCGACGAACGGCTCTACCACGTCGACCTCACCTTCTGTCCGCTCGACGACCGTCGAGCGATCTGCGCGCCGATGGGCTGGGATGCCTACGGGCGCAAGGTGGTCGAGGCACTGGTGCCCGAGCCACTGTGGCTCGAGGACGACGAGGCGCTGGCCTTCACGGCCAACTCGGTGGTGGTGGGCACCACCGTTCTGATGCCCGCCACCCCGCCGCGGGTCGGCCGCCAGCTCGAGGCGTGGGGCTTCACGGTGGTGGAGCAGCCCATCGACGAGTTCCTCAAGGCCGGCGGCGGCTGCCGCTGCCTCACCCTCGCCCTCGACACCACCCTCAGCTGAGGCGTCGGCCCCTCACGAGGAGCAGCTCATCTCGAAGCTGCCCTCGATGGCCTCGGCCCCACCAGTGGCGGCGGAGAAGGTGTCCACGAACGAGGCGCTGCCCGAAGCGCGCAGGCCGTCGACGGTGAACGAGGTGACCTCGCTCAGGCCGGCTTCGAGGTTGCCCAGCATGTCCGCGAGGGTCTCGTCGGCCTCCCAGCGACGGTCGTCGCTGTCGACCGTGATCGAGGGGATGTCGCCGAGGCCTTCGGGGGGGAGCGAGATGGTGAGGGTCGTCCCGCTGCCGTCGAGCGCGTCGCCACTGCCGGCCAGCCCGTCCATGAACGACGCGCAGTAGGTCATGGTGAACTCGTAGGTGGTGTCGCCCACCACCACCGTGGCGGTGTCGTCCCCCGCCGTGGCCTCGTCATCGCCGGACTCGTCGAGGCTGCCGTCGTCGCCGATCGAGGACTCGGCCTCGCCCGCACCGTCTGACCCGGTGCTGTCGTCGTCCCCGCAGCCGACCAGGACGACGGACAGGACGGCGATGAGCAGGACCGGAGTGCGGGAGGAGCCGTGCATCCGCTCACCCTCCCCGGGCACCTTTGAGTTTCGTGAAACCCTCAGGTGGGGGCCGGGGTTGGGCGGAGCTCGCGGACGGCCAGACCGGCGAGGACCACCGAGACCACGGCCAGCGCGAGGTGCACGGCGATGAACCCGGCCTCGTGGTCACCGAGGCCGATGGCCACGGCTCGCACCGCCCACACGGCCACCGTCCACACGGCGAGGGCCGTCACCGCCGGGCGGAGCCACGCCGGGCGCGAGGCCAGGGCCACCAGCACCAGCGCCACCAGGGCGGTGAAGCTCAGCGCCAGCGCCACCCGAGCCACCTTCTGGCCGCTGTCGAGGGCCTCGTCACCGACGATGTTGTTGATCCGGGTGGTCCACACGAAGAAGGTCCACACGGCGAGCGCGAGCGCGGCGCGGGGGCGGGGGGACGACATGGCTGCGAACCTACCCAGGGGCTACCTTGACCGGGCAGTCAAGTCGCCGTCGCCACCAGTCCCGGGGGACCTCCACATGGCCGAACAGCCCACGCTCGAGCAGTTCGAATCGGAGTGCCTCGCCTTCCTCGAGGCGAACGCCGCGCCCAAGCGCGACACCGGCGACCAGAAGTTCGTGTGGGGTGAAGGCGACGACGACGTGGCGATGTTCGAGGAGGTCGACCCCGAGCAGGAGCAGATCGACCTGGCCGCGGCCAAGGCCTGGAGGGCCAAGAAGTACGACGCCGGCCTCGGCTACATCACCGGCGCCGCCGAGTACGGAGGCCGCGACCTCCCCGGCACCTACGAGCGGGCCTACAACGCCCTCGAGGGCCGCTACGACGTGCCCGGCCAGGGCTTCTTCGGGATCGGCCTCGGCATGGTCGCCCCCACCATCAAGGACCACGCCCAAGACCACATCAGGGCCAAGTACCTGCCCGCGATGTACCGGGCCGACCTCGTGGGCTGCCAGCTCTTCAGCGAGCCGGGCGCCGGGAGCGACCTGGCCGGCCTCACCAGCAGGGCCGAGCGCGACGGCGACGAGTGGATGATCACCGGCCAGAAGGTGTGGACCTCTGGCGCCCAGTACGCCGACATCGGCGAGATCATCTGCCGCTCCGACCCCGACCAGCCCAAGCACAAGGGCCTCACCGGATTCATCGTCGACATGCACGCCCCCGGAGTGGAGGTGCGCCCGCTGAGGCAGATGACCGGCGGTGCGTCGTTCAACGAGGTGTTCTTCAACGAGGTGCGGGTGCCCGACGACCACCGCCTCGGCGACGTGAACCAGGGTTGGGCCGTGGCCCTCACCACGCTCATGAACGAGCGCTCCTCCATCGGCGCCGGTGGAGGTGGCGGCGGGCTGGGTGTGGCCAACGTGACCCGGCTGGCCCAGATGCTCCGCCACTTCGGCCTCGGCGAGAGCGCCGTGCACCGCGACGAGCTGATGGACATCTACACCCGCTACCAGGTGGCCAAGCTCACCAACCAGCGGGCCCTCGACAAGATCAAGGCCGGCCAGCTCCCCGGCCCCGAGATGTCGATCGCCAAGATGGCGCTCACCGACAACCTCACCCGCACCGGCGCCTTCGTGGCGAAGGTGCTGGGCGCCCGCATGACCGCCGACACCGGCGAGTGGGGCACCTACGCCTGGTCAAAGTTCGTCTGCGGCACGCCCGGAATGCGCATCGCCGGCGGCTCCGACGAGGTCCTGCGCAACATCGTGGGCGAGCGGGTGCTCGGCCTCCCGAAGGACGCGGGCATCGATTCCACCACCCCCTTCAAGGACCTCCTCAAGAACTGAGGCTGGCCTCCATGCCCCGCACGAGCTCGTCGACCAGGCGGGGAGCGGGCTCGGTGGGCTCGGCGCTGGGCGCGAGGCCCCGGGCCTGCCGACGGGCCTGGGTGCGGTCGAGGTTGGTGCGGGTGCCGGCCAGCGCCACCCCGAAGATGAACAGTGCGAACACAGCCGTGCCGCCGGCCACCAGCCAGCCGCCGAGCGCGTAGCCGAGGCCGATCAGCAACAGGCCGCAGATCGCACCCACCGCCGGGAGGGCGCTGGTGGGCTTGGTGGCCACCACCATCGCAGCCGGCTTGTCGGCTCCGGCCAGCCGGCCCCGCACCTTGCCCTCGAAGACGGCCTGCGACACCGGGACCAGGGCCGCCCGGACCGCGGCCTCGTCGCCCCGGTCGATGGCCGCCGCCAGCGCGCCCAGGTCGCCGGCCACCGCCGGCCACGCCGTGGCGGCCAGGCGGGCGGTGTGGACGTCGGTGAGCGACCGTCGCACCTCTTGCACGAGGTCGGGGGGCAGGGCGGCCACGGGGTCAGAACAGCTTCTGCTGGTGGCGGTGGGCCGGGTCGATCGGCTCCGGGGCCACGAGCCGGGGCACGCCGCTCCACGACAGGTGGTCCATGAACACCCACGACCGGCGATGGATGGCCGACGGGCCGACCCCCTGCAGGGCCACCTTGTGGCGAGGGCACGGGTAGCCCTTGTTGAGGTCGAAGGCCCAGTAGGGGTGGTGCTCGGCCTCGGCTCGCATGATGCGGTCGCGGGTGACCTTGGCCAGCATCGACGCCGCCGCGATCGACAGGCAGCGGGCGTCGCCCTTCACCAGCATCTCGCTGGTGCCATCGCCCACGAAGTCCCACTTGCCGTCGAGCAGCACCCGGTCGGCCGCCAGCCCCAGCCCGTCGAGGGCACGGCGGGCGGCCAGGCGCTGGGCCTCCGACATGCCGAGCTCGTCGCACTCCTCCTCACTGGCGTGTCCCACCGACCACGCTTCGCACCAGTCGGCCACGCGGTCGAACAGCGCCTCGCGCTCGGGCTCGGTGAGCATCTTGGAGTCGCGGATCTTGTTGACGCGACGGCCTTTGGGCACCACCGCAGCACCCAGCGTGAGCGGGCCGGCCCAGGCACCCCGGCCCACCTCGTCGATGCCGACCACCACCTGGTGGCCCTCGCCCCAGAGCCGCCGCTCGACGGTCAAGGAGGGCGCCGAGGCCTTCAGCGCCTTGCGCAGGACGGGCACCGATCGGGCGCTCGTCCTCGTGGCGGTCCCGGCGGTCGGCATCACCGCAAGGGTAGCGACCTACGATCGGGCCATGGCCGACGGGGGGGCGACGAGCAAGGCGACGGGCCCGTCGCTGGCCACCGGCACCCACGTGGAGGTGCGGTCGAGCCTCGACGGCACCTGGCAGGACGGCTTCGTGGTGGAGGAGGTCACTGACTCCGGCTACCGGCTCCGACGCGAGATGGACGGCGCGCTGCTGCCCGACCTGCCCCACGATCGGGTCCGGCGTCGCCGCACCCGATCCACCTGGTGGGTCTAGGGCCGGCCGCCCTCAGAGCTCGGAGCGCCAGGCGGGCACGGCCAGGCTGACCAGGCGGAGCTGGCGGATGGTGCGCTCCTGCAGCTCGAGCTGCTCGGTGGGGTCGGCCTCGAGGAGCTCGGCCACCATGTGGACCATCGTCTCGGCGATCAGGCCGGCGAACATGCGCCGATCGGCGGCCGACCAGTGCTCGATCACCGGGAAGGCCGACAGGTCGATGGCCAGCTCGTCGGCGAAGAGCTGCAGCTCACGCTTGATGGCCCGGCGGATGCGCCGGACCCCGCCGTAGCGCTCCCTGGCGATGAAGCGCATGTGGAGCTCGTGCTCGGCGGCATGGCGCACGACCACCTCCACCGAGCCGCGGATGGCATCGGGCCAGAGGGCGGCGTCGGTGCGAGCCCCCCGCAGCATGTCGGACAGGGTGCCGAACGACTGCTCCACCAGCACCAGGCCCAGCTCCTCCATGTCGTCGAAGTGCCGGTAGAAGGCGGTGGGGCTGATCCCCGCCTCGCGGGTGACCTCTCGCAGGCTGATGCTGTCGTAGCTGCTGCGCGACAGCAGCTTGAGGGCGGCCCGCAGCAGCGCGGCGCGGGTGAGCTCCTTGCTCTCCCCCCGCGTGCTCCCCTGCCCGCGGCCCGAACGGCTCGGCGGCCGGTGCGGACGCGATCGAGTGGTCACCTGTGCACCGTATCGCAGCACGGCATCGAGGCCCAGCACCCCCCGCCTGAACTGGCTGTGACCGATCTCACGTTCCCCTCTAGTTGACGGCTGTGCACTGAAGTGCGACGGTGCACACATGTCAACCCAACTCGCGGGCCAGAGGCTCCTGCAGCGGGCGATGCGCCGGCTCGACGCCCTGGCCACCCCGCACGGCATCGACCGCTACGTGGAGCTGGTGGCCCCCACCTGGTCCTCCACCGAGGTGCGGGGCCGCGTCGTGCGGGTGACCCACCCCACGGCCGACGCCGTCACCCTCACCGTCCGCCCCAACGGCAGCTGGCGCGGGTTCCGGCCCGGCCAGCACGCCCAGCTGACCGTCGAGATCGACGGCGTCCGCCACACCCGCTGCTACTCCATGGCCAGCTCGGCCCTCGAGGTCGGGGCCTTCGAGCTCACCGTGAAGGCCCACCCCGACGGCACCGTGAGCCGCCACCTGAAACACCACGCCGCCCCGGGCCTCGTCGTCGGCCTGTCCCCCGCGACCGGCGACTTCACGCTGCCCACACCGGCGCCCGACCGCCTCCTGCTGGTGAGCGGCGGCAGCGGCATCACCCCCGTGATGGCCATGCTGCGCACGCTGTGCGCCGAGGGCCACGCGGGCGAGATCGTCTTCGTGCACTACGCCCTCACCGAGGCCGACATGATCTACCGCGACGAGCTGGCCGCCCTCGATGCCGCGCACGACAACGTGCGCCTCGTGCGGATCTTCACCGACGCCCCCGGCACCGGCGACCTCGACGGCTTCCTCACCCTCGACCAGCTCGACGCCATCGAACCCCGGTGGCGCGAGATCGACACCTACCTCTGCGGGCCGGCGCCGCTCATGGAAGCCGCCCGCGGGCTCTACGACGAGGCCGGCGCCGACCACCGCCTCCACACCGAGGCCTTCACCCTCACGCATGTCCTGGCCGAGGCCGGCGCCACCGGAGGCACGCTCCGCTTCGGTGGGGCCGGCACCGAGGTGGCCGACGACGGTCGCCCGATCCTGCTGCAGGCCGAGGCCACCGGCCTGTCCCCCGCCTCCGGCTGCCGGATGGGCATCTGCCACACCTGCACCCGCTCGCTCACCTGCGGCACCGTCCGCAACGTGGTCGACGGCACCACCACCACCGCCCCAGCCGAGGCCGGGGTGGACATCCGCGTATGCATCAGCGCCCCCGTAGGCGACGTCGAGATCGACCTCTGAAGGAGCACGAGACCATGACCATGACCCTCCCCTCCCCCACCACAGAGGACCAGGAGCAGCAGCACCCCTGGACGCCCTTCGAGCCCGCCGCCCCCCACCGGGCCACGGCCGAGCGCTACGGCCTCAGCGAGGACGACCTCAACGAGCTGGGCCGCGAGCTCGACGCCATCCGGGCCCGGGTGCTCGACGACCTCGGCACCGCCGACGTCACCTACGTGCGCAAGGTGATCCGCTGGCAGCGCGGCCTGGCCGCCGCCGGCCGGGCCTCGCTGTTCCTCGGCTTCCTGCCGCCGTTCTGGGCCTTCGGCACCGTCGCCCTGGGCGTCAGCAAGATCCTCGACAACATGGAGATCGGCCACAACGTGATGCACGGCCAGTACGACTGGACGCGCGATCCGGCCCTGGCCTCCAGCACGTTCGAGTGGGACGCCGCCTGCCCGGCCGACCAGTGGCGCCACTCCCACAACTACCGCCACCACACCTTCACCAACATCCATGGCGAAGACCGCGACATCGGCTACGGCGTGCTGCGCATCAGCCCCGACCAGCCCTGGCACCCGGTGTACCTGGGCAACCCGCTCTACGCCACGGTGCTGGCCCTCGGCTTCGACCACGGCGTGATGCTCCACGACGTGGAGGCCGACCGGATCATGGCCGGCAAGAAGACCTGGGCCGAGGCCTGGCCCACCCTGAAGGGCGGGCTCCAGAAGTCAGGGAAGCAGGGCCTCAAGGACTTCGTGCTGTGGCCGGCCCTCACCGGTCCGCTGTTCCTCTCCACGCTGCTGGCCAACGTCGCCGCCAACGTGATCCGCAACGTGTGGGCCTTCATGATCATCTTCTGCGGCCACTTCCCCACCGGGGTGCACGAGTTCACCCAGGCCGAGTGCGAGGACGAGAGCCGCGGCCACTGGTACTTCCGCCAGATGCTGGGCTCGGCCAACATCACCGGCGGCCGCCTCTTCCACGTGCTCTCCGGCAACCTCAGCCACCAGATCGAGCACCACCTCTTCCCCGACCTGCCCGCCCGCCGCTACCCGCAGATCGCCGGCGAGGTGCGGGCGGTGTGCGAGCGCTTCGGCCTCCCGTACAACTCGCACCGCCTCAGCCGGCAGTTCGGCACCGTGGTGGGCAAGATCCTCCGCCACGCACTCCCCTCCCGCTGACGTCGGGCCGGGGGTCGGGGTCTACGGCTGCTTGAGCCGCTCGATGAAGGCGTCGATCTCCATGATCGGCAGCGTCATCGTCTTGAGGGTGCCGCGGCTGGCGAGCGTGGTGGCCACCTTGGCCATCGTGAGCTCGTCGGGCGCCTCGAGGATGTTGATGAAGTCCCACTGGCCGAGGGTGGCGAACTGCTCGAGCACGGTGACGCCCATGGCCTCCACCTCTGCGGACACCTCGCGCAGGCGCTCGGGGTTCTCGCGCAGGCGGGCGGCGCCATCGGGACCAAGGGTGGAGAGCATGACGTACTTCGGCATGCCGAGAACCTACCCGGCCTCCACCAGCGGGTCGGCGCCCAGCGCATAGGTGACGAAGCGCTGCTGGCACGGCGACCCGACGAGGCAGTGGAGGGTGGGGCGCCCGCCCAGCGGCAGCTCGGCCACCATCGACGCCGTAGTGGCCTGCTCGTGGCCCGGCTCGTCGACGTGCATGCACACGCTCCAGCCCTCAGCGCCGCTGTCGTGGGAGCGCAGGTGGGCCTGCAACCGAGCCACCGTGACCGGCTCCTCGGCCAGCACCTGTCGCGAAGCCGCCAGCCGCGGGTCGACCAGCCGCTCGACCGGCTGGCGGGGGTGGCGGTGCTCAGCGTCGAAGTCGGCGATCGTGGTGCGGTTGGACAGGGCGGCGGTGCGCTCCACCGGTTCGACGGCCAGCGACCGACCAGAGGTCTCCACCACGAACGCCCGGCGCGGGTCGGCCACCAGGAACGACGACCAGTAGGGCCGCCGGTCCCCCTCGTGGCCTGAGCCGCCCTGGCCCACGGTGGCGACCAGCTCCTCGATGACCTCCACCGCCTCGATGGCGTCAGAGGACCACTCCACGGCGCAGCGCACGATGTCCATGCCGGTGAGGGCGTCGGGGAACGGGCGCGGGTCGAGCGTGGTGAAGATGCTGGCGTTGCCGACGGCGACGCCAGCGATGTTCACGCCGTGCTCGAACCCCCAGCCCCACGAGGGCCGGGATCCGAGGCAGCTGATGGTGGAGCGCCGGCGGGTGGGCACGTCGACGTAGGTGGCCCGCTGCGTCGCATCCAGGGGCCGGCCACCGTGCCACTCGAGCAGCTGGCCCTCGCCCGGGGGTCGATCGCTGTTCTTGGCGAAGAGCGTGGCGCCGCCGGTGGCCGGAGGCAGGGCGCACAGGAGATCACACACGCCGCCAGTCTCCCGTACGCTCGGCCGCCATGCCGAAGGTCCCGCAGCTCCACCGCGTCGCACCAGGGTCGAAGGTGGACCTGGGCAGCCTCGATCCGGCCGACACCTCGGCCGGGCCGGGCGACAAGGCCACCACCCAGCTCACCATCTTCCCGATGGCCGAGCAGCTGGCCGAGCTCCAGAACCGGCTCTGGGCCCGCAACGACCAGTCGGTCCTCGTGGTGCTCCAGGGCATCGACACCGCCGGCAAGGGCGGGACGGTGAAGCGGGTGTTCGGCGCCGTGAACCCGGCCGGCCTCCGGGTGACCTCGTTCAAGGCACCCACCTTGACCGAGCTCGATCGCGACTACCTCTGGCGGATCCATGCCGAGGTGCCGGCCGGCGGCGAGATCGGCGTGTTCGACCGCAGCCACTACGAGGACGTGCTAGCCGTGCGGGTGATGG
This sequence comes from Acidimicrobiales bacterium, assembly GCA_051306055.1. GTDB lineage: Bacteria > Actinomycetota > Acidimicrobiia > Acidimicrobiales > VFJN01 > VFJN01. Next base: position 6,273 of record JBPPMN010000092.1, on the reverse strand, counting down.
GCCTGGCCCCTGAGAAGGTCTGGCGCCGGCGCTACGACCACATCAACGCCTTCGAGGAGATGCTGGTCGACGAGGGCACCACGGTGGTGAAGCTGCTGCTGCACATCTCGAAGGCCGAGCAGGCCGAGCGGCTCCAGGCTCGCCTCGACGACCCGGCCAAGCAGTGGAAGTTCCGCTCCAGCGACCTCGACGCCCGAGCCCAGTGGGACGAGTACGAGGAGGCGTTCTCCGAGATGCTCGAGCGCACCAGCACCGAGAAGGCGCCGTGGCACGTCATCCCCGCTGACAAGAAGTGGTACCGCGACTGGGCCGTGGCCACGATCATGATCGAGACCCTCCAGGGGCTCGACCTCTCCTGGCCCGAGCCCGTCGACCCGGTCGACGGCGTCGTCATCGAGTAGGCGCCGCCTCACCTCCCCTGTGGTCGGCCAGGACCGCCTCGATGCCCCGGCGGGCCCGGGCCACCAGCACGGGGTTGGTGGTGCGGTAGTAGTCGAGCCCGAAGATGCCGGTGAGCACCCACCCCTTGCCGCGCGCCCAGGCATCGTCGTCGATGGCCAGCGCCTCCCGGTAGGCCGCCCGGGCGTCGGCTGGGAACAGGTTCCATGCCACCAGGGCCTCCACCGCCGGGTCGCCCACGCCGCAGGTGCCCCAGTCGATGACGCTGGTCAGCCGTCCGCCGACAGCCAGCAGGTTGAGCGAGCCGAGGTCGCCGTGGAACCACACCGGCGGCCCGGCGTGGCGAGGGGCGGCCACGGCCTGCGCCCACACCTCCAGCACTGCCTCCCGGTCGAGCTCCGTCTCGAGACCGGCGAGCGCCTCCCGCACCTGTGCGTCGACGTGGTGCAGCGGCCCGCCACGCCGGTGGCGCGGCCCGCCGGTGGGGTCGACCGCTCGCAGGGCCCGCACGAACGCGGCCAGGTCGAGCGCGGCGGCCACCGGGTCGGCCAGCCGGTCGAGGGCCGCCATCTCCCCGGGCAGCCACTCCACCACCCCCCACGGGTGGGGGAACCCCTCCCCGGGCACCCCGGCGGCCACCGGTCGGGGCACCGAGAGCGGGAGGTGCGGGGCCAGCACCGGGAGCCAGCGCTGTTCCTTGTCGACGGCGTCGACCGCCCAGTGGATGCGAGGCAGCCGCACGGCCAGATCCTCACCCAGGCGGTACATGGCGTTGTCGGTGCCGGCCGACGCCACCCGCTCGATCGGGAGCTCGGCCCACCGGGGGTGCTGCGACCGCAGGAGGCGGCGCACCAGATCGGCATCGGTGTCGATCTCGTCGACGTGCATGCGACCGGTCACAGGGCCTCCGAGAGGAGAGCGGCGAACAGCTCGTCGGCATCGCAGTCGATGCCTCGGCGGGTGAACCACGTGCACATGGTCTCCACGTCGTGGTGGAGGAGGTCGAACCCGTGGGGGTTCTCCACCAGGTCGACGGCCTGGGGCAGGTCGATCACCCAGAGCTGCTGGCGCCACCACAGCACGTTGTAGGGCGACAGGTCGGCGTGCACCAGCCCCGTCGCCGTCATCGCCACCAGCTCGTGCCACAGCTGGTCGAAGGCCTCGGCCGTCTCGCCGGCGTCGAGCCGGGCATCGACCAGGCGCGGCGCTGCGAACCCGTCGTCGCCCAGCAGCTGCAGCAGCAGGCCGTCGGCGGAGCGCTCCACCGGGTAGGGCACGTGGACGCCGGCGGCGTGAGCGCGCTGCACGGCGTCCATCTCCTGCTCGGGCCAGCGGTCGGCGACCAGCCGGCGGCCCACGGCGGTGCCCCGCTCCACGGCACGGGTGTCGCGACTGCGGCGGAGCTTGCGGCCTTCGTGGTATTTGGCGTCGTTGGCGAAGCTGCGGGCCTTGGTGAAGCCGAGGGCCTCGAGCTCGCCCTTGTGGCTCACCCGCGTGGGCCGGTAGCGCTTGTGGACGAGGAGCTCCCGGTGGCGGCCGTCGAGCGTGCGCCGCTCCACGATGAACACCTCGGCTTCCTTGCCGGTCTTCAGCAGCCCGAGGACCTCGTCCTCGGTGCCGCCGGCGGTGAGCCACGCCGGGGCGGCGCGCTCGGGTTCGTGCTGGAGCACGGTGATCCCTCCAGGGGTCGCGATGCGGTCGGGGTGCAGGACCCGGACGGCTCGCAGGGCGCGCGGTCGGCTAGTGGACCGGGCGCGGAGCCGTCGGGCAGGAGACGGTTGTGGTCACGTCGGCCCTCCTCATGGCTCCGGCCCCGGCTCCACACCGGGGGCGCCCGTGCAGCATCGCGCTCCGCCCCGCCGAAGGGAAGGGAATACGGTCGCGGGCATGACCCGCCGCGTCGACATCGTGCCCCACACCCACTGGGACCGCGAGTGGTACTCGCCGTTCCAGACCTTCCGGCTGCGGCTGGTCGACCTGCTCGACGGACTGCTCCCTCAGCTCGAGGCCGACCCGTCCTACGCCCACTTCCTGCTCGACGGGCAGATGGCGGTGGTCGACGACTACCTGGCCGTGCGCCCCGAGGCCGAGCCCCGGCTCCGCGCCCTGGCCGCCACCGGCCGGATGGCCATGGGCCCCTGGTACGCCCTCCCCGACGAGTTCCTGGTGAGTGGCGAGACGATGGTGCGCAACCTCCAGCTCGGCCTGAAGGTGGCAGCCCGCTTCGGCGGCGCCATGCAGGTGGGCTACCTGCCCGACATGTTCGGCCACGTGGCCCAGATGCCCCAGCTCCTGCGCCTCTTTGGCCTTGAGCACGCGGTGGTTTGGCGCGGCGTGCCGTCGGCCATCGACCGCAGCGGCTTCTGGTGGAGCGCCCCCGACGGCTCGACCGTGCGGGCCGAGTACCTCCCCCAGGGCTACGGCAACGGCGCCCTGGTGCCCGACGACGCCAAGGCGTTGGTGCGACGCATCGGCGAGTTCGAGGAGGAGCAGGGCGATCTGCTCACCGGCCCCATCCTCTGGATGAACGGCACCGACCACCTGCTGCCCCAGCCGTGGCTGGGTCGGGTGGTGGCCGAGGCCAACGCCCTCGACGCCGGGTATGAGCTCCACATCTGCTCGCTGGCCGAGCACGTCGCCGGTGCCCCCACCGAGGGGCTGCCCAGCTGGACCGGAGAGCTGCGCTCGGGGGCCAGGGCCAACCTGCTCATGGGGGTCGCCTCGAACCGGGTCGACATCAAGCAGGCCGCGGCGCGCGCCGAGCGGGGGCTGGAGCGCCTGGCCGAGCCGCTGTCCGCCCTGTTCCTGCCGGCCGAGCACTGGCCGGAGGCGCTGCTCGACGAGGCCTGGCTGCAGGTGATCCGCAACAGCGCCCACGACTCCATCTGCGCCTGCTCGGTCGACGAGGTGTGCGACGCCGTGTCGCTGCGGTTCTCCGAGGCCATCGAGATCGCCGAGGGGCTCACCGATCGCGCCATCCACGCCCTCGGCGCCACCGTGCCCGTCGACGGCTACACGCCGGTGGTCGTCAACCCATCCCAGCGCGCACGGGGCGGGCTGGTGGAGCTGCGCTTGCGGGGCACCGAGGTGCCCGCCGGCTGCCAGCTGGTGTCGGAGCGCCCCGCCGAGCGGGTGCTGATGGGCCCCACCGCGGTGGAGGTGGCGACGATCATGGTGAGCGAGCTCGAGTACATCCGCAACGTGCTGTCCTTCACGGTCGATGCCGCCGACGGCACCGAGCTGCTCACCGTCGCTCGCGAGGAGGCCGGCTCGCTGGTCACCCCGCCCGTGCGCAAGGCCCTGGCCGCGGTCCGCGAGGAGCGGGCCGGCGAGCTGGTGAGCGTGCGCATCACCAACGACCCCGCCCTCACCGTGCTGGCCCCGGTGGCCGACGTGGCCGGCTTCGGCTGGCAGGCCTGGGGTGGCGCCGCCACCGCCGACGCCGTCACCGTCGACGGGTGGCACATGGCCAACGGCGTGCTCACCGTGGAGGTCGATCCCACCGACGGCACGTTCGCCGTCGACGGCCAGGCCGGCTTCGGTCGCCTCGTCGACGGCGGCGACGTGGGCGACACCTACAACTGGTGCCCGCCCGATGCGGAGCGGCTGATCGACACCCCCACCGCCGTGCGCACCGAGGTGGTGGAGGCCGGTCCCGTGCGCGGCCGCCTGGCCGTGATCCGCACCTACGAGCTGCCCACCCACGTGGCCGATCAGGCCCGCATCGGCTCGCAGACGGTCGAGGTGCGCACCACGCTCGAGCTCCACGCCGGCGACGACATCGTGCGGGTGCACGTGGCCTTCGACAACCACGGCCTGCGCGACCACCGCCTGCGCGTGCACCTGCCGCTACCGCAGCCCGCCGCCACCTCCGTGGCGGAGTGCGCGTTCGCCACCGTCGAGCGCGGTCTCACCGCCGAGGGCGGTCCCACCGAGGCGGCGATGGCCACCTTCCCCTCCCGGCGCTTCGTGACCGCCGGCGGGCTCACGGTGGCCCACGAGGGGCTGCTCGAGTACGAGCTGGTCGACCTCGACGAGGCCGGCACCGAGGCAGCCACGTTGGCCATCACCCTGCTGCGCTGCACCGGCATGCTGTCGCAGGGTCCGATGGCCACCCGCCCGCTCCCGGCCGGTCCGCTCACCCCGATGGAGGGGCCGCAGTCGCAGCACCGGGTGGAGGGCAGCTTCGCCCTCCACCTCAACGGGCGCGACCCCTACGCCGTGGTCGACGACGCCTTCCTCCCGCTGCTGGTCACCCGCGGCGGCGGCCCCGACGCCACCGGGAGCCTGGAGGGCCAGGCCCTGTCGATCGAGGGTGCCGAGGTGAGCGCCGTGCGCCGCGAGGCCGGCGCCCTCCACGTCCGAGTCTTCAACCCCCGCCCCGAGCCCACCGCCGTGCACCTGCCCGGCCGGAAGGGATGGACCCTCGACCTACGGGGCCGCCCCCTCGAGCCAGTGGAGGGTCGCCTGGAGCTCGCCCCCTGGCAGATCGCCACCATCGCCCTCACCTGACACGGCTCACCGGCGCGGAGATGCGAGCAGCGGAGGTGCGGCGGGCGATGGCTGCAGCGGTGTCGACCGTCTCCGCGCTCGACCTGACGGTCGATGACGCAGTCGTCCTCAGCGACTCCAACCGGCTGGTCGTGCGCCTGATGCCCTGTGACGTCGTCGCTCGGGTCACGCCCATGACGCACTTCGCCAGTGCAGAGCGAGAGGTCGAGCTCGTGAGGCTGCTCGCGCAGACGGGCAGCCCGGTCGCCGCGCTCGAGGCTCGAGTGGAGCCACGCGCCTTCGTGCGTGACGGCTTCCAGATCACCATCTGGACCTCCTTCGACCCCGTGCAGGATCCGGTGCTTCCACCGGTCGAGTACGGACAGGCCCTCGCACGACTCCATGCCGGCCTGCGGCAGATCGAGGTCACGGCGCCGCACGTCATGGATCGCGTGGCGGCCATCGAACGAGACGCCGCGAGCCCCGACATCACTCCCGATCTCGTCGACGCCGACCGTGCGCTCCTCGTCGACACGCTGCGTGATCTGCGGCGATCGATCGTCGACCGTCGAGCCTCCGAGCAGCTCCTGCACGGCGAGCCGCACCCGTGGAACGTGCTCGCCACGGAGGACGGGCCGCTCTTCATCGACTTCGAGAACACCGCCCGTGGGCCGGTCGAGTACGACCTTGCCTGGGTGCCCAGCGAGGTCAGCGAGCGCTATCCGAACGCAGACCAAGCCCTGGTCGGCGAGTGCCGAGGCGTCGTCCTGGCCATCATCGCAACGCACCGCTGGCATCGCGACGACCAACGCCCGAGCGGCAGGCCATCAGGGGTGGCGTTCCTCGACGCGCTGCGGGACGGTCCGCCCTGGCCGGCACTCGACGACGTCGCCTGGTGACGCCCGGTCGGGCCTCAGAGCCGCATGACCAGATGCACGTCGCGACCGTCGTCGCCGACCTTCACGAAACCGGTCGACAGGTACAGCTCCACGGCACTGGTCCAAGGGGTGTCGGTGAGGACCCGGACCTCGACCATCGAGCGCACGCGCGCTCGACGAACCAGCTCGTGCACCACAGCTCTCCCGAGTCCCCGTCGCCGGTGGCTTCCGGCGACCGCCATCCGGACGATCCGTCCGGACGCGTCAGCATCAGGGATCAGCATCCCGGTAGCCATCACCGTGCCATCCCGCTCAGCCACCACGACGTCGGCGCCGCAGTCGACGTAGTTGCCGGTGATGTCGTCGAGGTCTGAGTTGAAGGCGGGGTCGTAGGCGTCGCCCCACCGCTCCTTCATCCCGTTGAGGATGACATCGTGGACCGATGCCTGGTCGGCCTCCGTGAACGTCCGCAACACCGAGACATCATCGCTGGTTCGTCGCCGAT
>JBPPMN010000041.1:0-5923 GCA_051306055.1 Acidimicrobiales bacterium | reverse complement strand
CCGGCCACCAGCTGCTCGCCCATCGAGGTGCGGCGGCCGTCGCTGTGGAGCCGGCCCGGCCAGCCGTGGAGCTGGTGGTAGGCCGAGGCGGCGTAGATGAGGGCCGAGGCCACGTGGCGGCGGCGGTAGCGGTCGCTCACGAAGACCTGGTCGACCACCGCCTCGTCGTTCCACCAGCGGATGGCGCCGACCTGGTCGTCGTTGCTCACGGGCAGGTGGAAGAAGGTGGCGTCGTTGATCACCGAGCCGGCCGGCACCAGCTCGTTCTCGAAGCCCACCAGCGTCATGGCCGGCCGGGGCACGTTGATCTCGGGGAGCGACACGAACCACATGGCCGGTGCGCCGGGGACGGCGTCGGGGTTGACCAGCACCTGCGGGCGGCCCTCGTCGTCGAGGTCGGCCTGCCAGATCTGGAAGAGGCCGTCGGTGTCGCCGGGGTCGTCGACCACGGTGCCGTCGGGGTGGTCGTCGCTGAACAGGCAGCGCACCTTCCTCCGCCGGCCCGGCAGCTCCCCCTCCCGGTGGTACCAGGCGCTGGTGCCCGCCGCCGGCACCGGGTCGTCGTCATTCCCTGCCATGGCCCCGCAGGGTAGGTGAGCCGTCAGCCGGGCACGGTCGTGGCCGAGAGCGGAGACAGCACCAGGCTGATCTGGGTCTGGGCCGGTTCGTCGCCCTGCTCGTCGAGGCCGGTCGCCTCGTTGATGCTGACCCGCAGGCGCTCATCCGCGCGCGTCCAGTCGCCGCGGAAGCCGTTGGGGAGCTCCTCGACCTCCTCGACCGTCCAGCCGTCGTCACTCAGCGCCCGCTCGTAGAAGTCGAGCACGTCGGTCGGCGCCAGGTCGGGGACGGCGTAGCTGCGCGTGGAGATGCCCTCCTGCTCGCTGGGCGGCCCCACCGGCTCGGTTTCCGGGGGCCGGGGCAGGTCGTCGAGCGGGCTGTCGCCGAAGGTCGCGTCGCCGGGAGCGGGCAGGGCCTCACCACCGTCGTCGTCGTCGGAGCCACAGCCCGCCATGACCGCGCCGGCGACCACCACCCCGGCCAACAGGGTCTTCCAACGTGGTGTGCGTGCGTGCATCCTTCGCCTCCTGGGTCGTCTTCACCGCGCTACCCGCTCGCGGCGCCGACGACACAAGGCGTGGACCTGACGTCGGTTGGGTAGGGGCCGAGATGTGTCCGATGTACTCGACCTGCTGCGCGACAACGAGAGCGTCGGTGGCCGTCTCGTCACCAGCGCGGCGGTCGTGCTGGTGGCGATCGGCATCGCCGCCCTGCTCGGTCGGGTGCTGGCCGGCCGGGCCGAGGACGCCTACGGGCGCTACTACAGCCGCAAGGTGGCCCGGTACATCGTCTTCGTGGTGCTCGTGGTGGTGCTGGCCGTGCTCTGGCAGGCCTTCGCCGGCCGCCTCGGCGTGGTGCTGGGCCTGGCCACCGCCGGTGTGGCCTTCGCCATGCAGGAGGTCATCGGGGCCCTCGCCGGCTGGTTCAACATCGTGGTGGGTCGCATCTTCCGGGTGGGCGACCGCATCCAGATGGGCGGCGTGCGGGGCGACGTCATCGACGTCACCCCGCTGCGCACCAAGGTGCTGGAGATCGGGTCACCGTCCGACGACGACAGCTGGGTGCGGGGCCGCCAGTACACCGGGCGCATCGTGGCCATCTCCAACAAGGCAACCTTCACCGAGCCCGTCTACAACTACACCGCGGTGTTCGACTTCATCTGGGAGGAGCTGACGCTGCCGGTCGCCTACAGCGGCGCCTGGAACGAAGCCGAGGTCATCCTCGATGAAGAGGTACGGCGGGTGTCGGCCTCGGAGGGTGCCAAGGCGGCCATCGAGAAGATGACCCGGTCCTATCCCGTGCCCCGCACCGAGGTGGAGCCCCGGGTGTTCGCCCGGGCCACCGACGACTACATGGAGCTGGCGGCCCGCTTCGTGGTGCCGGTGCGCACCGCCCGCTCGGTGAAGGACGAGCTCACCCGCCGGGTGCTGGAGCGCTTCGCCGAGGCCGGCATCGAGGTGGCCTCCACCACCTCCGACGTCACCGTGCACCGCGGCGAGCCCTGATCCGATGATCGAGCCGGCTGGGTAGCGTCAGCAGCCGCATGGCCTCCAAGCCCGACGAGACCCGCCACGGGGTGGACCTCACCAACCTCGACCAGCCGTCGTGTCACAGCGGCGTCGTACTCTTCCCCTGACAGCTCATCCAGAGGATCCGAGGGACCTGGCCCTGCGACGATCCGGCAACCGGCCCCCGGGCACGGTGCCACCGCCAGGTGCGATGAGGAGGAACCCATGCCCGATCTCCCCTGGCTCGTCCCTGCGGCCGGTCCCGAACCCGAGCGGCGGCGCGCCGAGCGCACCGACCGGGCCGCCCTCGACCTGGCCGCCGTGGTGGCGCAGCGCGGTGGCCACCTCGTGCTGCACGAGGCCGTCGACGTCAGCTTCGCCTTCGCGCCCCACCACCTGCCGCCGGGCACCGTCGACCTTCGGGAGGGCGATGCGCTGGGCGCGGGGCTGGCCGATCCCGACGCGATCGTGGTGAGCGGGGCCGGCATCTTCATCGGCACGCCCGTGGCGGTCGATCCCCGCTGGGCGCAGCTGGACGAGCTCGGCCGCCACCGCCTGCTGCTGATCAGCAGCGCCCTGTCCGGGGCCTACTTCGGCGGTCAGGTCTACGGCCCCCGGCCCGGACGCTTCCTCGACGGGGTGGCCGAGCAGGTGGTGGGGCTGGCCGCCCGGCTCACCTACGCCGACGGGTCGGTGCTCACCATCGAGCGCACCACCGTCGGGTACCGGTCGTCGGGTCCCGAGGGCGGCCGCCTCAGCCCCAGCCTGGTCAGCCTGGTGGCGGCGGTGGGCGGGGTCCCGGAGCAGGTCACCTCGGAGCTGCTCGACGTCGACGAGCTCCTGGCCGTGCTGGCCGACGCGGGCCGACTGCCGCCGGAGACGCTCACGCTCAACGGTCAGCGCTGGCGACCGTGAGCCCGGGCTCTGGCATCATCGGCGCCGTGCCCGTCGACCACCAGCACCGCTACCGCTTCACCGCACCGCTGTGGGAGTGGGACGGCGGTCCGGCCTCCTGGTTCTTCATCACGCTGCCCGAGGAGGCGGCCGACGAGATCAAGGCCATCACCGACGGCGGTGTGCGGCGCGGCTTCGGCTCCGTGCGGGTCGAGGCCAGCATCGGTCCGAGCACGTGGTCGACGTCGATCTTCCCGTCGAAGGAGACCGGTTCGTACCTCCTGCCGGTGAAGAAGGCCGTGCGCGAGAAGGCCGCCATCGACGCCGGAGACGAGGTCGCCGTGTCGCTGTCGCTGGTGCCGCCCCAGGCGTAGCGGACTGGTTGTCACACCCCCTGAGGAGGATGGGGGCATGGACGACTTGGCGGTGCGGGAGCAGGTGGAGGTGCTGATGGCACGTCTCCGAGATGGCGAGGGATCGGCCGTGTGGGACCTGCACGCGGTGGCCGAGCCGGCGCTGCGGCGCATGGTGCGCGCCGAGGCTCGCCGGATCGACGTGCGCATCGGCGACGACGACGTGCTCGACCTCACGCTCGACGCCGCCATCGAGCTGGGGAACCTGGCCCAGGCCTGGCAGCCCGATGGTGCGCTGCCGTGGGTGTGGGCCCGGCGGCGGATCGCCGCGCTGGTGCACCAGCACGTGGGCGTCTTCACCGATCCGCTGCCGGAGGCGGCTGAGGCGGCAGCCTGGGAGGAGCCGGCGGCCCCGCCGCCGGTCGACGATCCGCAGGAGGTGCTGCGCCGCCTGGCCCGCCACCACCCGGCGGCCCGCCGCCTGCAGGAGCACCTGCAGGTCACAGCCAGCGAGCGGGATGCCGCCATCTGGCTCGAGGTGCGCATGGAGCAGGCCGCGGGCAACCGGTCACCCGCCGTCACGGTCGGCGTCGGCCACGACCTCGAGCCCGCCACCGTCCGCAAGGTGGTGCAGCGCGTCACCCAGCGCCTCGATGCGGTCGCCTGATCTCTGGTCCGTAGCCTCGGAGCCGTGACCGTCGAACCTGCTGCCCTCGCACTGCTCCGGCAGCTCACCGGAGATCCGGCGGCCACCTTCCGCGACGGGCAGCTGGAGGCCATCACCCGCCTGGTCGAGCGCCACGGTCGCACGCTGGTGGTGCAGCGCACCGGCTGGGGGAAGAGCGCGGTCTACTTCATCGCCACCCGCCTGCTCCGAGATGCCGGGGCCGGGCCCACCGTGCTGATCTCGCCGCTGCTGGCGCTGATGCGCAACCAGCTGGAGGCGGCCACCCGCGCCGGCGTGGTGGCCGTCACCATCAACAGCGCCAACCAAGACGACTGGCCCGACATCGAGGCCCAGATCGCGGCGGGCGAGATCGACCTGCTGCTCATCTCCCCCGAGCGCTTGCAGAACGAGCGCTTCCGCGACGACGTGCTGCCGCCGCTGGTGGCCGAGCTGGGGATGCTGGTGGTCGACGAGGCCCACTGCATCAGCGACTGGGGCCACGACTTCCGGCCCGACTACCGGCGCATCGCCCAGGTGCTCCAGCAGATCCCGCCCGAGGTGCCGGTGTTGTGCACCACCGCCACCGCCAACGACCGCGTCATCGCGGATGTGGTGGCGCAGCTGGGCGATGAGCTCGAGGTGCTGCGCGGCCCGCTGGAACGGGAGTCGCTGCGGCTGGCCGTGGTCGACCTGCCGGCGCCGGCGGAGCGGCTGGCCTGGCTGGCCACCGTCGTGCCCGACCTGCCCGGCTCGGGGATCATCTACTGCCTCACCATCCACGACACGCGCCGGGTCGCCGAGTGGCTCCGCACCCAGGGGATCGACGCCCGGGCCTACAGCGGCGACGACGACCCCGCCGTGCGGATCACCCTCGAGGATGCGCTGCTGGCCAACGACCTCAAGGTGCTGGTGGCCACCTCGGCCCTCGGGATGGGCTTCGACAAGCCCGACCTGGGGTTCGTCATCCACTACCAGTCGCCAGGGTCGCCCATCGCCTACTACCAGCAGGTGGGCCGAGCGGGGCGGGCGCTCGACGAGGCCTACGGGCTCCTCCTGTGCGGCTGGGAGGACAGCGACATCCAAGACCACTTCATCACCACCGCCTTCCCCGAGCGCCGGGCCGCCGAGGGCGTGGTGGCGCTGCTGGAGGAGAGTGAGGGCTCGGTCACCATGGCCGAGATCGAGGGCGCGGTGAACGTGGCACGCGGTCGCCTCACGCTGCTGCTCAAGGTGCTGGAGGTCGACGGCGTGGTCAGCCGAGCGGGCGGTCGCTGGCGCCGCACCGACCAGCCGTGGGCCTACGACGCCGAGCGGGTGGAGCGGGTCACGGCCCACCGGCGCGAGGAGCAGGCGGCCATGGTGGCCTACGCGGCCGCCCGCACCTGTCGCATGGCCGCCCTGCGAGCCCAGCTCGACGACCCGGCCGGCGAGCCCTGCGGCCGCTGCGACGTGTGCTCGGGGCGCGTGTGGACGGTCGACCTGCCGCCTGGCCTGGTGGCCGAGGCCCTGGCCCACCTGCGTCGAGGCGACCAGGTGCTCGAGCCCCGTGCCCGCTGGGCCGGTGGTGCCCCCGGCCTGCCCACCGGCAACATCGCCGCCGACCAGCGCCTGCAGCCCGGCCGCATCCTGTCGGTGGTGGGCGACGGCGGCTGGGGCACCGTGGTGCGCCAGGCTCGGCGCGAGGGTCATGCGCCCATCGAGCTGCTCCACGCCCTCGACGAGCTGGTGCGGCGCTGGAGCCCGCAGCCGTGGCCCACCTGGATCACCGCCGTGCCGTCGCGCACCAGCACCGTGCCCGTCGACGCCGCCACCGCCCTGGGTGAGGTGCTGGGCCTGCCCGTGCACCTCGTGGTGGAGCGCATGGCCGAGCGGCCCTCGCAGCTCACGATGGACAACAGCGCCCAGCAGCTCGGCAACGTCCACGACGCCTTCGCCATCGTCGG
>JBPPMN010000080.1:0-10891 GCA_051306055.1 Acidimicrobiales bacterium | reverse complement strand
GGCAGGTCCATGTCCATGGCGCCAAGTAGAACACGTTCTCGCGCGGCTCGCCCGGGCCGGGCGACGGTCAGAGGGTGCCGCGGGCCTTCACGTCGAGGTAGGCGTCGGCGAGGCTGGCGGCCAGCTGGCCGGGCAGGGCATCGACCACCACCGCGCCCATCGACCGGAGGCGGGCGATGGTGCGCTCCCGCTCGGCCAGGGCGGACGACGCGGCCACCGCCCGGTAGGCGTCGTCGACCTCGTCGACCCGGCCCCGCGCCCAGGCCTCCACATCCGGATCGCGGACGGCCGCCACCAGCACCACGTGGTGGCGAACGAGCAGCGGCAGCGCCGGCAGGAGTGACTCCCCCACCGCCTGCTCCACGAGGTCGGTGAACAGCACGATGAGCGACCGGCGGCGGAACCGGGCCAGGGCGTGGGTGAAGGCGCCGCGGTAGTCGCTCTCGGCCAGCACGGGCTCGAGGTCGTACATGGTCTCCGCCACGCGCCCCAGCTGCTCCCGGCCGGAGCGGGCGGGCAGCACCGAACGAACGGAGCGGTCGAAGGCCACCATGCCGCAGCGGTCGCCCAGCCGGGTGGCCACCATGGTGAGGCAGAGGGCGGCATCCATGGCGTGCTCCACCCGGGGCACGCCGCCCACCTGCCCGGCCATCACGCGGCCGTTGTCGAGCAGCAGGAGCACGCTCTGGTTCCGCTCGGCGCGGTAGGTGCGCACCATGGCCTTGCCGGCCCGCGCGGTCGCCGCCCAGTCGATTCGGCGCACCTCGTCGTCGACGCCGTACTCCCGCAGCTGGTCGAACTCCGTGCCCCCGCCGCGGCCCTTGGCCGAGCGGAGCCCCACCTCGAGGATGCGGGCTCGGTTGAGGCGCAGCTCGGCCTCCTCGCGGCTGGGGAAGGCGGGATGGACCCGCAGCGCACCGTGCCGCTCGAGCGTCCGCTGGCGGGCGCCGATCCCGAGCGGTCCCTCGGTCCGCACCACCAGGTGGCGCAACCCGAAGCGCCCGCGGCGCGACGGGTCGATGGCGGAGGTCGACACCAGCCGCGCGCCGGGGGGCAGGGAGCCTGACCCGCGGCGGGCCACGGCCCGCAACGAGGGCGCCAGGTCGTCGGCCCAGGCCACCCGCACGCCGCGCCCGGTTGGGTTGCGGAACGTCCAGGTGACGGTACCCGAGCCGCCCAGCGCGATCACGGGCGGCAGCTCCCGCTCCACCTCGAGCCGGGCCGGGTCGGGCGCCAGGAAGGCGTCGACCAGGGCCACGGCCACCAGGGCCAGGTCGACCCACAGCACCTGCTGCAGCCCCGCGCCGGGGAGCGCCAGCACCACCAGGGACAGCGCTGCGGCCACCACGGCCAGGCGACGGGTGGGGACGGGGATCACCGCGGCACGGGCACCGAGGCCAGCAGGCCGTCGAGGACGGCGTCCACGCCGACCCCCTCCAGCTCCACCTCCGGGCGCAGCTGCACGCGGTGGCGCAGGGCCGGCTTGGCGATGGCCTTCACCTCGTCGGGGGTCACGAAGGGTCGACCGCTGAGCCACGTCCACGCCTTGGCCGCGTGCAGGAGCATGGTGGTGCCGCGGGGCGACACGCCGAGCGACAGCGACGGCGACTGGCGGGTGGCCTGGGCCAGGCTCACCAGGTAGGCGAGGACGGCGGGGTCGACCCGCACCTGGTCGACCTCGGCCCGCGCCGCCTCGAGGTCGGCCACGCCGGCGACGGGACGGACCACCGACGCGATGTCGTGGGGATCGAGGCCTTCGTGGTGGCGGGTGAGGACGAGCTGCTCCTGCTCGGCACTGGGGTAGCCCACCTGGAGCTTGAGCAGGAAGCGGTCGAGCTGGGCCTCGGGAAGCGGGTAGGTGCCCTCGTACTCCACCGGGTTCTGGGTGGCCACCACGATGAACGGGTCGGGCAGCGGTCGGGCCCGGCCCTCCACGGTGACCTGGCGCTCCTCCATGGCCTCCAGCAGGGCGGCCTGGGTCTTGGGGGGCGTGCGGTTGATCTCGTCGGCCAGCAGGAGGTTCGTGAAGACCGGGCCCTCCCGGAAGTGGAACTCACCCTCCGTGCCGGCCTTCCCCTGCGTGTACACGACCTGGCCCAGCACGTCGGCGGGCATGAGGTCGGGGGTGAACTGCACCCGGGTGAACTCGAGGTCGAGGGAGGCCGCCAGGGCCTTGGCGATGAGCGTCTTGGCCACCCCGGGCACGCCCTCGAGCAGCACGTGGCCGTTCACGAGCAGCGCGGTGACGAGGCCCGACAGCGTGCCCTCCTGGCCGACCACGATCTTGCCCACCTCCTCCCGCACGGCCAGCACGGCCTCCCTCGGGTCTCGGGTGGTGGTGGGATCGCTCAACGCAGGACCTCCTGGTGGACGGACGAGACGGCTCGGGCCACGGCCACGAGCTCGTCGTCGGTGGTGACGGGGCGGTCGCCGAGGGCGGCCTCGACGGTCGCGGGATCGAGCCCGGTGCGGGCCGTGACGATCTCGACCAGGGCGGTGGCGGGGGCCTCCTCGGCCACACCGAGGCGGGGGCGCAACCGGCGGCGGAGGCCTTGGCGGAGCACGTCGGCGGCCGGGCCCGGGCTGCGCCCGCGAGCCAGCAACCGGCCGGTGGCCCGCACCAGCTCGGAGCCGGCGATCTCCACCGGCTGCGCCTCGGGCACCGGGCGCCCGAGGCGGATGGCCCGCCACAGCGCGTAGAGCACGAAGGCGACGGCCAGCTGCAGCAGGAGCCGGCGCACGTTGTCGGGCACGAGGTCGGCGAGGGTGTCGTCGCCGCCACCAGCTGGCAGCGGTGCGTCGACCACCCGCACGGCAGTGCCGGGCTCGGGGGCGAGGAGGGCCACCGCCAGCACGGCGTTGTCGAGGGAGCCGAGGCGGTCGTTGGTGAGGAAGGCTGCTCCGCCCACCCCGGTGACCGAACCGTCGCCCAGCTGCAGCGTGACGACGAACGCCTCCGACGAGGTCCCGAGGCAGGTGGCGTCGGCGCCGTCGGTGTCGTAGCGCAGGGCGGCGCCGCCATCGACCCGCTCGACGTCGGCCAGCGCCGGGATCGAGCAGGTCCCGCGGGCGAGCGGGCCCGCGGTGAGGGCTTCGTCGAGCGGCAGCGGGTTGGCCAGGGGCACGAACCGGGAGGAGGGGTCGGTGACGATCAGGCGGCCGCCGGCGCGCACCCAGTCGACCACCGCGGTGGTCTGGTCGCCGTCGAGCCGGTCCTGCAGCAGGAGGGCGACGTCGTCGGCGGCGTCCGGGAGCCCGGCCGAGAGGTCGACCTCCGCGTCGAAGGCCTGCAGCAGCGACACCAGCGCACTCGCCCCGAGGGGGCCGTCGGAGCGAGGGTCGAGCGGCGGACCGTCGGTGCCCGGCTCGCCGCCGGCCAGGGCGGCCACCACCAGCGCCAGCGCGATGGCGCCCGCCACCAGGGCCGACCGGGAGCGCGACGGAGCGGCCATCAGCGGGCCCGCACCGCCAGCACCCGGTCGCTGAGCTCGGCGAAGCGCTCGGCCTCGGCGGCGCCGGTGGCGGCCCCGCCGTACCAGGCAGCCTCGAACAGCTCGGTGGCCGCCGCCATGGACGGGGCCGCATCGGGCCGGGTGGTGGCGATGTCGCGCACGTACTCACCGGCGGTGCGGCCGGGCTGCTCGGGGATGGCCCCCTGGCCCACCAGGTCGGCCACCAGCGCGCGGTGGCGGCAGCGCAGGCCCTCCCGCCAGCGGCCGGCCGCCTCCAGCGCGACCGCCTCGTCGCGCCACTGGCGGGCGCTGCGGGTGAGCTCCACCATCACCTCCGGAGCACCGGGCCGGGGCACCCGCAGGGAGCCCACCCGTCCGTGGCGGACGATCAGGTAGATCATCCCGCCCACGGCGGCTGCCAGCACGGCCCAGGCCAGCACCGCGCCCCCGCCCCCGGTGACCAGCTCGCCCAGGGCCTGCGAGATGCGATCGCCGATCCAGCCCAGCGCACGGTCGATGAGCGGCTCGGCGGGGCGGTCGTAGCGCGACTCGGCCAGGATCCGGTCGGCCGCCTCCCGCACGGCATCGGGGTCGGCCTGGCTGGGAGGCAGGCCCATCAGGGTCGGGCGGCGGCCTGGGGGATGGCCTCGGCCGCGGCCAGCTCCAGATCGAGCCCCTCTGTGCGCACCCGCAGGTCGAGGTAGATGAGCACCGTGGCGGCGGCCACCACCGGCGTGGTGATGAGGCCGGTGAGGACGCCGGCGGCACCCAGCACGATCCACCCCAGGCCACCGGTGCCCACCACGAGGCTCAGCACGGTGGGGAGCAGGCCCAGCGCGTAGCCGAAGAGGGTGGCCACCAGCGCGCTGAGGAGGGCGAGGCCGAGCACCGGCCAGAAGCGGCGGGTGGTGAGCCGAGCCGAGCGGCGCATGGCCTCGATCGGCCCGAGGTCCTCGGCGCCGATGACCGGGGCCACCACCAGGAACCAGGTCATGGCGGCCAGGGCGGGCAGGCCGCACAGCAGCAGGCCGACGCCCTCCGCGAGGTGCACCAGCGTCCAGCTGGCCAGCAGCGGCCAGGCCCGCTTCAGGGAGCCGGAGAGGAGCTCCCCGAAGCTGAGGTCGTGGCCGACGTGCCAGGCGCCCACCAGACGAGCCAGCCCGGCCGCCACGAACACCAGCGCCAGCGACGGGCCGAACAGGAGCACGATCTGGGCCCACGTCTCGCTGCCACTGGTCTGGTCGATGGTGGTGAGCGACGAGTCGTCCTGGAACAGGTCGACGAGGCCTTCCCCGCCGAGGATGTCGCGCTGGAGCCACCCGCTCACCATCTGCACGGGCACGGTGAACACCGCAGCGAAGCCGAGGATCTTGCCCGGTGACCGCTTCAGGATGGCGAAGGCACCGTCGAGCACGTCGCTGGCCGTCATCGGGCCCAGCTGCGGCCGCGGCCCGGCAGCAGCGGCCTCCACGTCCGGCCTCCACGCCTCGGGCGCCGGGGGGCGGGGCGCATCGGGTGCGCTGACGTCGGGAGCGGCCCAGTCCACCCGACAGTTCTACCGGCCTGGCGCGCCGGTGGTGGCCCGGCCCGGGCAGACTGCGGCGGTGGAGGGCTACGACGCCAGCACCTACGGCGACCGCTTCGCCGAGGTCTACGACGACTGGTACGGCGATGTCACCGACGTGGTCGCCTGCACCGAGCGCCTGGCCCGCCTCGTGGAGGAGCGCGGCGGTGGACCGGTGCTGGAGTTGGGCGTGGGGTCGGGTCGCCTGGCCCTCCCGCTGGCCGACCGTGGCATCGAGGTGCACGGCATCGACGCCTCGGCCGCCATGCTCGACGCCTTGGCGGCCAAGCCCGGGGCCGACCGGATCACCACCACCCTGGGCGACATGGCCGCCCTCGAGGTGGGCGACGCCGGTCCCTTCGCCGTCGTGTTCGTGGCCTTCAACACCCTGTTCAACCTCGGCACCGTCGACGAGCAGCGCCGCTGCCTGCAGCGGGTGGCCGATCTGCTCACACCCTCCGGCTGCTTCGTGGTCGAGGCGTTCGTCCCGCCCGACGCGGGCGAGGCCGCCTCAGGGGTGGTGACGCCGCGCCACATCACCGCCGACGACGTCGTCCTCACCGTGAGCCGCCACGACCCCGCCGAGCAGACGATCACGGGCCAGCACGTGCACATCACCGAGGCCGGCATCCGGCTGCGGCCCTGGCACCTCCGCTACGCCTCGCCGGCCGAGCTCGACGCCCTGGCCGAGGCCGCCGGGCTGGGGCTGCGCTGGCGCTGCGGTGGCTGGCGCGACGAGCCCTACGACGCCAGCTCCAGCGTCCACGTGTCGGCCTACGACCGCGGTATCGTCGAGCCCGTGCGACCAGCTGCCCTCCCCCAGTGAGCCAGCTCCGCCTCAACCCGCTCACGGGCCGGTGGGTCACCATCGCCGCCGAGCGAGCGGCCCGCCCCGGCGACCTCGTCTCGCGCCAGCTGCCGGTGGAGGCCGACCCCGACCGCGCCTGCCCGTTCTGCCCCGGCAACGAGGAGGCCACCCCACCCGCCCTCGAGACCTACGGCCCGAGCGGCAACTGGCTGGTGCGGGTGGTGCCCAACCTCTTCCCGGCCTTCGAGGGCAACGAGCCGCTGCGGGTGCACAACCTCGGCCCGGTGTTCACCCAGGCGTCGGCCAGCGGCGTGCACGAGGTGCTGGTGTTCAGCCCCCACCACAACGGCAGCTGGGCCGACCTCGACGACAAGCACGCCGGCCTGGCCATGGCCGCCATCCGCGACCGCCTCGAGGACCACGCCCGGCGCTCCACGGTGCGCTACACGCAAGCCATCGTCAACGCGGGCCGAGAGGCCGGCGCCTCGCTCGAGCACCCCCACGGCCAGCTGCTCGGCATCCCGTTCGTGCCCGGCGAGATCGCCGAGGAGGAGGCCGGGTTCCGTCGCTTCGAGGGCTCGTGCCTGCTCTGCACGGTGGCCGAGGCCGAGCTGCAGGCCGCTCACCGCGTGGTGGTCGACGACGAGCGGGTGGCGGTCGTCTGCCCCTACTGGAGCGGCGCCCCCTACGAGATGCTCGTGATCCCTCGCCGCCACGACGTGCACCTCGAGGCCACGTCGCCGGCCGACGTCGTCGCCGTCGGTCGCGCCATCCGCGACGCCCTGGCGCTGCTGCGCTCGCACGTGGGCGACGCCGCCTACAACCTGGTGTTCCACACCGCCCCCCACCACCACGAGGGGCCCTTCCACTGGCACGTGCACATCGTGCCGCGCCTCACCAGCCTGGCCGGCTTCGAGCAGGGCACCGGCGTGATGATCAACATCGTCGCCCCGGAGCTGGCCGCTCGCCACCTGCGGGGCTAGGAACCGCCGGGGTGCTGTTCCCCACCGTCGCCTTCGCGGTCTTCTTCCTGATCGCCTTCACCGTCAGCTGGCTGCTGCGGCCCACCTACCGGTTGTGGCTGTGGGTGATGACGGCGCTCAGCCTCGTGTTCTACGGGTGGACCGACGAGCGCTTCGTCGCCCTGCTCGTCGGGTCGGCGGTGGTCAACTGGGCCTTCGGCGACGCCGTGTGGCGGTCGCTGGGCCCCGAGCGCGAGGGCACCGAGCGCTCCCGGATGCTCGTGCGGGTGGCGGTGGTGGTGAACCTGGGCGTGCTCGGGTGCTTCAAGTACTACGGCTTCTTCGTCGACAGCTTCGCCGACACCACCCGGGCCATCGGGCTCGACCTCAGCCCGCCACTGCTCGAGATCCTCCTCCCGGTCGGCATCTCCTTCTTCACCTTCCACGCCCTCAGCTACGTGATCGACATCGGGCGCGGCCAGCTCGAGCCGATGCGCCTCGACGAGACCGCCCTCTACCTCTCGTTCTTCCCGCACCTCGTGGCCGGCCCGATCGTGCGGGCCAGCGAGTTCCGGCCCCAGCTCCACCAGCGGGCCGACCCGCGGCGCATCCCCACCGGTGAGGCCTTCCGGCTCATCGCCTTCGGCCTGTTCAAGAAGGTGGTGGTGTCGAGCTACCTGGCCACCGAGGTGGTGGACCCGGTCTTCGGCGCGCCCGATGCCCACGGCGCCCTCGAGCTCCTGGTGGGCGTCTACGCCTACGCCATCGTGATCTACGCCGACTTCTCGGGCTACACCGACATCGCCATCGGCTGCGCCCTGCTGCTCGGCATCCGGTTCCCGCAGAACTTCGACGCCCCCTACCGAGCGCTGTCGCTGCAGGACTTCTGGCGGCGGTGGCACATGACGCTCTCGCGCTGGCTGCGCGACTACCTCTACATCCCGCTCGGCGGCAACCGCGGCGGGGTGCGCCGCACCCACCGCAACCTGTTCCTCACCATGGTGATCGGCGGCCTCTGGCACGGCGCCGCCACCACGTTCATCGTGTGGGGCGCCATCCACGGGGCCTTCCTCATCGCCGAGCGGGTGGGTCGCGAACGGTGGCGGGAGGTCGTCCCCGAGCCCATCGTGCCGCAACCCCTCGCCGTGCTCCTGCAGTGGGCGCTCACCTTCCACGTGGTCTGCCTGGCCTGGATCTTCTTCCGGGCCACGTCGCTGGCCAACGCCCTCGACGTGCTCGGCGGCATCCTCGGCGGCGGCGGCCCCACCGAGCTCGTGACGGTGCTGGCGGTGGCCACCATCGCCCTGTCGCTGCTCAGCCAGCTGGTGCCACCCTCGGCGGTGGAGGACGGCCAGCGCCGGTTCGCTGCCCTCGGGCCCGGCCTCCAGGCCATCGCCGTCGCCGCCACCCTCACCGTCATCGACGTCCTCGGCCCCGACGGCGTGGCCCCGTTCATCTACTTCCAGTTCTGATGGCCACCGACCTCCGCCCTCGTCCGCCGCAGCGTTCTGGCGCGCCCGCGCGTCACCGGCGTGGGCCCCGTCCCGGCGAGCAGCCGGCCGGCCAGGTGCTGGCCGTGCTGCTGGCGGGGCTGGCCCTCGCCGCGCTCGTCAACGCCGATGCCCTGGTGCAACGAGCCGACGACAAGCCGCTGGGGCCCGGGCGCGACCGCTCGCTGGCCATCTGGCACCCCGTGCAGGACCTCGCCCACGTCAGCCAGCTCCACCGCCTGCGCTCGCTCGGCGATGCGCTGGTGGGTAACGAGGAGCGGGGCGGGACCGGCGAGGTCATCGCCGAGGCACCGCCCCCGCCGCCGCCCGAAGAGGAGGTGCCGGCGCCGACCTTGCGGGCCCCCACGATCGAGGAGCCGCTGCGGGTGTACATCGGCGGCGACTCCATCGTGCGCGACGCCGGCGATGCCTTCCTGCAGGTGACGGCCGACTCGCCCATCCTCGAGCCCACGCTCCACTACGAGAACGCCACCGGCCTCACGCGGCCCGATGCGTACGACTGGCCGGCCGCGCTCGTCGACGACATGGCCACGCACCAGCCCGACGTGGCCATCATCCTCTTCGGCGGCAACGACTCGCAGGGGATCCGGACCCCCGGCGGCGAGGTGTTCCAGAGCGTGTCCGAGGCCGGCTGGCAGGCCGAATACGCGCGACGGGTGGGCGGCGTGATGGACCTGCTCCGCGCCGAGGGCCGCCTCGTGCTGTGGGTGGGCCTGCCCCCCATGCGCGAGGCCGGGTTCGATGGCCGGGTCGACATCCTCAACGGCATCTACGCCGGCGAGGCCGAGCGTCGCCCCTGGGTGACCTACGTCGACACCTTCCCGCTCTTCGGCGACGCCTCCGGCGACTACGTGGCCCAGGGTCCCGGTCCCGACGGCTCGCCGGTGGACCTGCGCCAGGACGACGGCATCCACCTCAGCTCCCCCGGGGCCACCGTGCTGGCCCGCGCCCTGCTCGCCGTCATCGACGCCGAGCTCCGAGCCTCCGACGAAGCCCGAGCCGCAGCCGGCCCCACCACCACGTCGACGGCCGCGGCCGGCTGACCGGCGCCGGCCGGCGTCCGTGAAGGAAGCCCGGGCCCCCGTGCCAGCAACCCTGCACAGACGCAGCGGCTCGATCGCCGACACCACATCTGTGCAGGGAACCTGCGCTCCTATGCGACAAACCCTGCACAGACCCGGTGGGCTCGCCACCAAGACCACATCTGTGCAGGGAACCTGCGCCCCCGTGCCAGAAACCCTGCACAGACGTGGGATGGTGCGGCCGGGTCAGGGGCGTTGGCGGAGGGCGGCGTCGTAGGCGGTGCGCTTGGGGACGCCGAGGGCGGCGGCCACGGTGGCCGCTGCGTCGCGGGCGGAGTCGCCGGCGGCCAGGCGCTCGGCCACGGCGGCATCGACGTCGTCGGCGGTGGCAGCCTCAGGAGCGGGGGCGCCGTCGAGCACGATGACCAGCTCGCCGCGCGGGGGGTGGTCCTCCAGATGGTCCAGGGCCTCGACCAGGGTGCCCCGCCACACCTCCTCGTGGAGCTTGGTGAGCTCCCGACCCAGGGCGACCCGGCGCTCGTCGCCGCAGGCGCTGGCCAGATCGGTGAGGGTGCGGACGAGGCGGTGCGGTGCCTCGTAGAGCACCACGGTGCGGCGCTCGGCGGCCAGCTCGGTGAGGCGGGCGCTGCGGCCCGACCCCTTTCGGGGCAGGAAGCCCTCGAAGGCGTAGCGACCGGTGGGCAGTCCGCTGGCCACCAGCGCGGTGACGGCCGCCGACGGTCCCGGCACCACCTCCACCGTGTGGCCCGCCTCTGCCGCGGCCCGCACCAGGCGCTCGCCGGGGTCGGAGATGCCCGGCATCCCTGCGTCGGTCACCACCGCCACCCGCTCATCGCGTGCCAACCGGTCGAGCACGCCGGCGATGGCCTGCACCTCGGTGTGGTCGTTGACGACGATCAGCGGCCGCCGCTCCACGCCGGCGTGCTGCAGGAGTCGACCGGTGCGGCGGGTGTCCTCGCAGCAGATGGCGTGGGCGGCCCGCAGCGCCTCGACGGCGCGAGGTGCGAGATCGCCCAGGTTCCCGATCGGGGTGCCTACCAGCACCAGCGGCACGGGTCAGTCCCGCCGCTCGAGCTGGTCACCCACGGCCAGGCCCCAGTGGGCGAAGCAGCCGGCCTCCGCCTCGAGGACGCTGTGCGCTCGCAGCACCGGCCGGCTCATCCGCTGCCGGGCCATGGTGGCGGTGCGCAGCACCACCAGGTCGGCGTCGAGCCAGGCCACGTCGATCGGGAAGCGCATGCCGAGGGTGTGCACCGAGCGGGCCGGTTCGAGCAGGAGGGCACCGTCGATGCCATCGCGGCCGAGCAGGCCCTTGCGGCGGGCCGAGCGGTCGTCGGCCACCTCGAGGCTGGCCAGCACCACCCCGTCGCGCAACAGCCAGGCCATGCCTTCGAGGCTAGTGACCTGGGTTGCAGGTCCGTGGTGTCCCACGGCGAGGGCTGTGTGCCGCTCGCAAGGACGCAGGACGAAGGCCTGGCCGAACCCCAAGGCGAGGACGAGGACGCCGCGAGCGGTGCACAGACCCGGCGTGGGTGCCGCATGACTTGCGAC